>NZ_JBEOVF010000007.1:0-297667 GCF_040295365.1 Streptomyces sp. NPDC002838
GTTGAGTTCTCAAGGAACGGACGCTTCCTTCGTACTCACCCGAGAGACTCTCTCGCGGCTTTCCTCCGGGCGCTTCCCTTCGGTCTTGCGTTTCCGACTCTACCAGATCGTTTCTCGATCCGATTCCCAGTCGGAGGGGGTTTGCTTTCCGGCCTCTCGGCCTTCCGGCGATGTTGACTTTATCAGATCCTCTCGGTGTCCGACGCCCAGTCAACCGGGCTTGTCCTCGCGGCCGTTGGGCCGTTCCGACGTCTCAAACCTTAGCGGATTCCCTCGGCAGGTCCCAAATCGAGGTGCCGAGCCCAAGTCGAATTGAATTCGGGCACGCCGAATTCAACCCCGTTGGGAGATCGCGCTGATGGTTTGAGGTGCCGCTCATGCGGCGGATGTGCTGTCGCAGAACCGTTACGGCTCCGCGGCAACCCGAAGAACTTTACGGATCGGGCAGGGGGCTGTCAAGTACCCCCTGTCAAGATCTTTTACTGACGCCCCGGGTCCGGCATCGGTCCAGGTCTCAGTCCAGGTCACTGAGGCGTCCGCCGGCGTCCGGCTGGGCGTGCTCCACCCTGCGCAGGAGGCGGGTGAGGACTTCGCCGAGGGCTGTGCGGTCGTCCGGTGAGAGGTCCTGGAGCAGGTCCTCCTCGAAGACCGATGCCAGGCGCATGGCCTCCAGCCACTTCTCACGGCCCTCGGCCGTGAGCTCGACGATGACACGTACGCGATTCGACTCATCACGTTCTCGGGTGACCAGTCCTTCGGCAACCATGCGGTCGATCCGGTGGGTCATCGCGGCCGGCGTCAGGCCGAGGCGCTTGGCGAGGTCGCTGGGGCCCATGCGGTAGGGCGGGCCGGAGAGGACGAGCGCCTTGAGGACCTCCCACTCGGCGTTGCTGATGCCGAGGGCTGAGGTCTGGCGGCCGTAGGCGACGTTCATACGGCGGTTCAGGCGGGACAGCGCCGACACGATCTTCTCGACCTGGGGGTCGAGGTCCTGGAACTCGCGCTGGTAGGCGGCGATCTGCTCTTCGAGGGTCGGCTCACTGCTGATGCTGCCGGAGGTGTCGCCCATGCGCGCAGTATCGCATGGACCTGCTTGGCGTTGAAGTCCTTCTATGTGTACTGTTTAGCTTCGAACTTTAGCTTTGAAGTCTTCAGCTCTAACTACTGAGGTCTTCCAACCAACTCGAGAGAGGTGAACGTGACCAGGGCGATGGGCGCAGCGATGCGCCGGATCCATGTGGGCAACGCACTCAGCGCGTTCGGGCTCGGTTTCACCGTCCCGTACCTGTACGTCTATGTGGCGCAGGTGCGGGGACTGGGAGCCGTGACGGCGGGGCTCGTCCTCGCCGTGTTCGCCGTGGCCGCGCTGGTCGTGCTGCCGTTCGCCGGGCGGGCCATCGTCCGGCGGGGCCCGCTGCCGGTGCTGCTCGCCGCCCTGGTCTCTGCCGCGCTGGGGGCGCTGAGCCTGGGGCTCGCGGGCAGTGCGACGACCGTACTGCTGTCCGCGGCCGCGCTCGGGGCGGGGCAGGCCGTGATGCAGCCGGCGCTCGCGACGATGATCGTGGACTGCTCGACGGCTCGGACGCGGTCGCGGGCGTTCGCGACGCAGTTCTTCCTGCAGAACCTGGGGCTCGGGGTGGGTGGGCTCATCGGCGGGCATCTTGTCGACACCACTCGCGTCTCCTCCTTCACGCTGCTGTTCGCGATCGAGGCGGCGATGTTCCTGGTGCTGGTCGTGGTGATGGCGACGGTGCGGATGCCGCACTCACCGCGGATCGCGGATGCGCCGGGGCGGTCGGGAGCCGTCCGCGGGAGCTGGAAGCAGTTGCTGGGCGACCGGGCCATGGTGCAGCTGTGTGTGCTGGGGTTCGTGCTGTTCTTCGCCTGTTACGGGCAGTTCGAGTCGGGGCTTAGTGCATACGGCGTGGAGGCGGCCGGGATCTCGACGTCCGCGTTGGGGTCGGCGCTGGCGGCGAACACCGCGGTGATCGTGGTTGCGCAGTTCGCCGTGCTGAGGTTCGTGGAGCGGCGGAGGCGGTCTCGGGTGATCGCGTCCGTGGGGTTGATCTGGGCCGTGGCATGGGGCGTGGCGGGCTGTGCGGGGCTCGGGAACGGCAGCCGGGAGATGGCCACGGCCGCGTTCATCTCGACGTACGCGCTGTTCGGCCTGGGTGAGGCGATGCTATCGCCGACCGTCGCTCCGTTGGTTGCGGACCTCGCGCCGGCCGGGATGGCCGGGCAGTACAACTCCGCCTTCGCCCTGGTGAAGCAGCTCGCGCTGGCTGTCGGTCCGGCGGTGGGCGGGCCGATGGGTGCCTCGCTGCACGCGCCGTACATCGTGACGTTCCTGCTGTTCTCGCTGGGCATCAGCGTGCTGGCGCTGCGGCTCGGACGGCACCTCACGGACGTGCAGGACAAGCCGGCGCTCGCGCACAGCCGGGTGGTCGCCGGGAGCGGAACGTCCGCGGAGCCCATGGCGGCGCAGGCATGATGCGCCGGCCTCGGAGGCGTACGACAGCGTCCTGACCGGTCTGTCGCGTGGGCTGCCGTTGTCACACCCCGGTGCCGTTCAGGCCGCTCGTGCTTCGGTCACGCGGAGCTTGTGGGCGGAGAGTACGGCGGCGAGGAGCGCCGCGAAGTAGGTCGCCCCGGCCAGTACGCCCAGCTGCCACCAGGGGACGCTCAGGACGAAGCCGGGCGAGATAGCGGCGCAGGATGCGGGTCTGGCTGCGGGTGGCGGCCAGTACGGCGGCAAGGGCCAGGAGCACCAGGCCCACCGCGGTGGCCAGCAGCGCCGCCGGAGGCACCGGGTCATCGGGCTCCACCTGGATCAGGACGGCTCCGGCGTCCATGCCGGCGTTGATGACGGCCTGCTGCAGGGCCCGGGCCCTGGTGTCGGGGACGCCGGTGACCATGACCGGTCCGTGTGTCTGGATCGGCAGGTCGAGCGCGTTCGCCGTCGCGCGCAGCATGATGCCGTCGGAGCCGGTCCGCCACTCGGCCGGGGTGACCTCGACGGAGGTCGCGGGCAGCTCGGCGGTGCGGCCCAGGACCTTGTCGCCCTCGCGGACGACGAGACGGGTGTGTGCGTTCGTGCCGATGGGGGCGTCGGAGACGTGCGACCAGACCAGCAGGCCGCCGTCGCGCAGTACGGAGGTCTGGGTGGAGTCGAGCCGACGGCCGATCAGCCGTTCGACGTCGCCGGGGGTGGCCGCGGCGAGCAGGCTGCCGTCGTCGCCTTCCCGGCTCGCCATCCGGGGGTTGTCGGGGTCGTCGGCGATCAGGTAGCGCGCTTCCGCACGGGGCAGGCCGTCGAGCGCGCCGTCGGCCAGCAGGACCTGCCCGGAGAGCACCGCGGGGTACGACTGCTTCTCGGCCGTGCGGATCAGGGTGTCCAGGAGGGTGACGTAGCCCAGCGATGCCCCGAACAGCACGGTGAGCACGGCCAGGGCAGCGCCGGCCCTGGCCCGGTCGGCGGCCAGCTGGCGGCGCACCAGGCGGCGGGGCCCGCCCTCCGGCAGGAGCCTGAGCACCCCGGAGAACACCTCGGGGGTGATCAGCAGTACCGCGGCGATCAGGACGCCGGTCAGGACCATGGCCTGGGCGGGCGAGCCGACCCAGGTGGCGTACACCACCGTGGCGCACCAGGCGGCGACGGCCAGCAGGTGCCGGGCGCGGCGGGCGGACGAGCGGTCGGTGGGTCGACTTGCCGGAGCCGCTGGCGCCGTAGATGCACACGAACTCCCCCGCCCGGGCGGTTAAGTCCACCTCTCGCGCGGCCCGAACGGTCTCGGCCTCGGAGTGGTAGGCCTTGCACACCCCGCTCGTCCGGACGAGCGGTGCACCAGCGGCTGTGTCCATTCAGCACCCGCTCGTCGTATGCCAGGACGTGATCTCGTCGCTGTTCCCAACCGGTATGGCTGACGGCGCGGTTGGCCCGCGAGTCCATCTCGTCGTTGCGGTCACCACTGAGGTTCGTCCACGTGGACGAGCCGTGGCCGCGTTCGCCGATCATCCACCGGAAGTCGCTGTCGCCCCACATGCACATGTTGTTCGAGTGGCAGTCGCTCAGGGCCGCGTTCGCCACGCCCCGGCGTCGGGACCCGCCTCCACGCGGCCCGCATCGCCTGGCACACGGGGATCGGCACCACCCGTCGACCGGAGCGGCCGGTGCCCGAGTCCGTGTGACGGCCTGTGGCGGGGGTGGAGCACCCCGCTCGTCAGGTCGTCCCCCGCGGCAGGACGAACTCGCACCACACCGCCTTCCCACCGCCCGGCGTCCGCCGAGACCCCCACGCCGACGCGATCGTCGCCACGATGGCGATGCCCCGCCCCGACTCGTCCCCGGGTTCCGCGCGCCGGCGTCGCGGGAGGTGGTCGTCGCCGTCCGTGACCTCGACGATCAGTCGGCGGTCCGTGCGCCTCAGGCGCAGTCGCATGGGTGGGGTGCCGTGCTGGAGGGAGTTGGCGACCAGTTCGCTCGCGGCCAGGACACCCAGGTCGTGCAGTTCCACCGGGAACCGCCAGCTCGTCAGCACGCCGGAGGCGAACGCACGCGCGCGCGGCGCCGCTTCCACGCCGCCCAGCAGTTCCAGGGCCGCGTTGCGGAAGAGGTCGCTGTCCGGGCCCGTGCGGGCGGGGTGCTGGAGGACCAGGACGGCCACGTCGTCGTCGTGGTCCGCCGTCACGCCCGCCGAGCGGACCAGGCGGTCGCAGATGACCTGGGGGGTGCCGGTCGCGCCCGCCAGGGCTCGCTCCAGGGAGGCGATGCCCTCGTCCAGGTCCTCGTTCCGCCGCTCCACCAGGCCGTCCGTGTAGAGCACCGCCGTAGAGCCCGGGCTCAGCGGGATCGAGCCCGAGGCGTGCATCCAGCCGCCCGTGCCGAGCGGTGGGCCGGTCGGTTCGTCGGCGCGCTGGACGGCTCCGCTCTCGTCGCGGACCAGGATGGGCAGGTGGCCGGCCGAGGCGTACACCAGCCGGCCCTCGTTCGGGTCGTGGACGGCGTACACGCACGTGGCGATCTGGTTGGCGTCGATTTCCATGGCGAGGCCGTCCAGCAGCTGGAGCACCTCGTGCGGGGGCAGGTCGAGGCGGGCGTACGCCCTGACGGCCGTACGGAGCTGGCCCATGACCGCGGCCGCGCGGACCCCTCGGCCCATGACGTCGCCGATCACGAGTGCCGTGCGGCCGCCGCCCAGTGTGATCACGTCGTACCAGTCGCCGCCGACCGCGGCCTCCGTGCCGCCGGGGTGGTACGTCGCCGCGATGCGCAGGTCGTCCGGTTGTTCGAGCTCTTGCGGGAGCAGGGACCTCTGGAGGGTGACCGCGGTTTCGCGCTGACGGCGTTCGCTGGCTCTGAGGCGTTCGGCGGCTTCGGCGTGGTCGGTGACGTCCGTCGCGAAGACGAGAACGCCGCCGTCGCCCTCGGCGACCGGCGTGCACGTGAAGGTGTACGAGCGGCCGTCGGGGGCCTTGCGGGACTTGACCGTGCGGGGCTTGCCGCTGCGCAGGACCTGGTCCAGGAGCGGGAGCAGGCCGATCTCGTCCAGCTCCGGGAGGGCCTCGCGGGCCGGCGCACCGGTCGGGCGGGCGCCGAAGGCGGTGACGTAGGCGTCGTTGACGTAGGCGAGTCGGTGGTCGGAGCCGTGGACGAGGGCGACGAGGGCCGGGACACGGTCGAGGACCTCGCGCACCGGGAGTTCGTCGACGGCGGGCACGGGTGGTGCCGCGTCGGTGAGTTGTTCGGCGCGGGCCGCGGGGACGGAGCCCGAGACCTCTCCCCGCCGGTCCGGGAGGACCGTCTGTTCGGTCCGCGCTGCCGCGCGGCGCTGCGTTCCGGGGAGCCGGGCGCTCCAGCGCGTGAAGTTCACGAATCCTTGCCTCGTGTCATCGTCTTTCGGCGTATTCGGCCTGTTCGGCCTGTTCGGCCTGTTCGGCCTGTTCGGCGTTTCAGGCCGGCTCCGGACCCGGCCGGGGGTCTGGTGGGTGGTGGCGCCCCGAGGGTGCGGCACTGTGGGGAAAGCCTCGGGGGTTCGAAGGGCGGGGTCTGTCCGTCCAAGGTCGGGGACCAGTCTGGCAGGGCGGCCGACCGGGTCGACATCCGTCAGACGCCTACCTTGCGGCCGGAGTTCCTCGGTCCGGTCAGGACGACCCCTTCGGGTTGTCCGTCGGTGTGTGAGGAGGCTTTCCACCGGCCGCGAGTTCGAACTCCGCTCGGGGATGTTCGAGTAACCCCAGGGAGACGATCTCCCTCTTGAAGAGCCCGGACAGGGTCCATTCGGCCAGGACACGGGCCTTGCGGTTGAAGGTGGGCACCCTGCTCAGGTGGTAGACGCGGTGCATGAACCAGGCAGGGTAGCCCTTCAGCTTGCGTCCGTAGACGTGTGCGACGCCCTTGTGCAGCCCCAGGGAGGCGACTGAACCGACGTACGGATGGGAGTACGTCTCCAGGGGCTCGCCGCGCAGGGAGTGCGCGATGTTGTCGCCGAGGGTCTTGGCCTGGCGCAGCGCGTGCTGGGCGTTGGGGGCGCATTCCCTGCCGGGTTCCTCGGCGGTGACGTCGGGGACGGCGGCGGCGTCGCCCGCCGCCCACGCGTGCGTGGTGCCCTCGATCGTCAGCTGGGGGGTGCATTTCAGCCGACCGCGTTCGTTCAGCGCCAGGTCCGTGGCGGCGAGGATCGGGTGGGGTTTGACGCCGGCCGTCCAGACGACCGTACGGGTCGGGAAGCGGGCGCTGTCGCTGAGGACGGCGACGCGGTCCGCGCAGGATTCCAGGCGGGTGTCCAGCCGTACGTCGATGTTGCGGCGGCGCAGTTCGGTGACCGTGTAGCGGCCCATCTCCTGGCCGACCTCGGGCAGGATGCGGTCCGAGGCCTCGACGAGGATCCACTTCATGTCCTCGGGGCGGACGTTGTGGTAGTAGCGCGCGGTGTAGCGGGCCATGTCCTCCAGCTCGCCGAGCGCCTCGACTCCGGCGTAGCCGCCGCCTACGAAGACGAAGGTCAGGGCCGCGTCGCGGACGGCGGGGTCGCGGGTGGAGGAGGCGATGTCCATCTGCTCGATGACGTGGTTGCGCAGGCCGATGGCCTCCTCGACGGTCTTGAAGCCGATGCCGTGGTCGGCGAGGCCGGGCACGGGCAGGGTGCGCGAGATCGAGCCGGGGGCGAGGACGAGTTCGTCGTACGACAGCTGCTGGGGGCCGGTGCGCTCTTCCTCGGTGGCGAGCGTGGTGACGGCGGCGGTGCGCTTGGCGTGGTCGATGGAGGTGGCCTCGCCGACGACGACTCGGCAGCGGTCGAGGACGCGGCGCAGCGGTACGACGACATGGCGGGGGGAGATGGAGCCCGCGGCCGCCTCGGGGAGGAACGGTTGGTAGGTCATGTACGGGTCGGGAGTGACCACGGTGATCTCCGCCTCGCCCCGCCCGAGTTCCCGTTTCAGCTTCCGCTGGAGGCGCAGGGCCGTGTACATCCCGACGTAGCCGCCGCCGACAACGAGAATGCGCGCACGTTCCTTCACCCTCCCATGACGCACCCGACGCTTGCGTTTGTCCACAGCCCCGACAAATTGTGTGACCGTGAGCCGTGGGCGCGCAGGGTTGGCCGAATCACCGGAGTGCGGGGAAGGACCGCAGGTCAACGGGGGTGCGTCAGGTGCCCGGAGGGGGCGCAATCGGGACTTATGCCACCCGTACTCCGATCGGGGGGCGCTCCGTGCGGAACGTGCCCCTTCTGAATTGACCCTCACTCAACTATGTTCGTGTGTCGACGGGGTGTAGGGGGATGCGCCTTCGGGTCCGCGACAGGCGGAGCCGTGAACCGGGCTTGTTCCGATCGCTCCGGCTTTCAATGGCGGGGAGAGTCTCCGGGGGGAGACGTCATTACCGGGGGAACACTTATGCATGTTCAGGACTCTCATTGGTCGTCCGCGTCTGCCATCGCATCCGGTGGCGGGGGGCTGGGCGGCGCGATGGGTTCGGCGATGAGCGCGGCGGGGGGCAACGGACGCGGGAACAGTGCGCGGACGACGCCGCTGCGGGTGGACGCACAGCGCAATCTGGAGCACGTGCTGCGTGCGGCGCGCGAGGTCTTCGGCGAGCTGGGGTACGGCGCGCCGATGGAGGACGTGGCGCGGCGCGCGCGGGTCGGTGTCGGCACGGTGTACCGGCGCTTCCCGAGCAAGGACGTCCTGGTGCGGCGGATAGCCGAGGAGGAGACCTCCAGGCTGACCGACCAGGCACGTGCGGCGCTCGGGCAGGAGGACGAGCCGTGGTCGGCGCTCTCGCGCTTCCTGCGCACGTCGGTGGCCTCGGGCGCCGGGCGGCTGCTGCCGCCGCAGGTGCTGCGGGTCGGCGTGGCGGACGAGGGCGCGGACGGGGCGCGGGTGCCGCAGCAGCGGACGCAGCCGGGTTCCGGGGAGCTGCGGCTGGTGCCGGAGGGGTCTTCGGCGCTCTCGGCGGACTCCGCGGTCGACGACGCGGGGGCGGCGGCGCTGCTCGAGGTCGTGGGGCAGCTCGTGGAGCGGGCACGCGCGGCGGGCGAGCTGCGGGCCGATGTGTCGGTGGCGGACGTCCTGCTGGTGATAGCCACGGCGGCGCCTTCGCTGCCGGACGCGGCGCAGCAGGCGGCGGCCTCGGCGCGACTGCTGGACATCCTGCTGGAGGGGTTGCGGTCGCGGCCGATGTGACTCGAAGGGGTGATGATGGCGCGAGGCCGCCGCGTCGCCCTCGCGCCGGGCACCCACCGGGAAACATTCCGGTCATTTCGGGCGTGCGACTCAACTCCCGGCCTGGGGACGTCGATTGAGCCTTCCCCGTGCGGGTGACGGCTGTTACCGCCTTGCGGGAAGTCCCCACGGACGAGTGGATGGGCCGTATCGCCTGGTCCTGAACAAAAGCCAATATGGCACTCTGACCCGATGTTCGGGACTGGTTGGGCAGGCGGCGGGGGCTTTCCGCGATGAGCTTTGACGGGCGGGACGGGTCACTCGGTGACGACGACGGGGAGGCTAGCGGCGCGGCCTCCCCGTATGTGCCGAGCCAGGGCGGACGGGCCGGCTTCCCGCAGGGCGGCAAACCGGTCGAGGCCACCATCCCGGCGCAGGGCGGCGAGCCCGTCGAGGGGAGCGTGCCGGCCCAGCGCGACCGGCGCGAGGACAGCGGCATCCTGCCGCCGCCGAGGGAGCTGCCGCCGTCCGACGCCGACCTGATCGACCGGATGCGCTCGGGCGACGACACGGCCTACGAGGCGCTCTACCGGCGCCACGCGGACGCGGTGCGCCGGTACGCGCGCACCTGCTGCCGTGACGGCCACACCGCCGACGACCTCACGGGGGAGGTCTTCGCCCGCATGCTCCAGGCGGTGCGCGGCGGCTCCGGGCCCGAGCACGCCGTACGCGCGTATCTGCTCACCACCGTCCGACGGGTCGCCGCGAGCTGGACGAAGTCCGCGAAACGGGAGCAGCTGGTCGACGACTTCGCGGTGTTCGCCGCACAGTCCGCGCACTCCTCCGAGGCGTCCGACAACGACACGCTCGACCTGGGCGCCGACGTCCGCGCGATGCACGAGGCCGAGCAGTCCATGGCCATGCAGGCCTTCCGGTCGCTGCCCGAGCGCTGGCAGGCCGTGCTGTGGCACACCGAGGTCGAGGACGAGTCGCCGAGCGAGGTCGCCACGCTCTTCGGACTGGACGCCAACGGCACGCGCGTGCTCGCCAGCCGCGCCCGCGAGGGCCTCAAGCAGGCCTACCTCCAGGCCCACGTCAGCGCCAGCCTCACCGGCGACGAGGAGTGCGCCCGCTACGCCGACCGGCTGGGCGCCTACGCCCGCGGAGGCCTGCGCACGCGCGCCGAGCGAGGTCTGCGCAAGCACCTGGACGAGTGCGCCCAGTGCCGGCTGGCGGCGGGCCAGATCAAGGAAGTCGCCAGCGGTATCCCCGCGGTCGTGCCGGTCGCGGTCATCGGCTGGTTCGGCGCCGCCGGGTACGCCAAGGCCGCCGGGCTCATCGCCGGCGGGGCGGGCGCGGCCGGTGCCGCGGGGGCCGCCTCGGCGGCGAGCGGCGGCTCGTCGGGCGGGGCGGGCGCCGGTGGCGGCGCGGCGGCCTCCGAGGGGCTGGGTGCGCCGGTGAAGGCGGGGATCGCGGCCGGTGCGGTCGTCGTGGGCGTCGCCGCGGCGGTGGTGTACGCACTGATGAACAACGACGATCCGGTCGGGAAGCAGAACGACGCCAATCCGCCCGTGCCCTCCGCGATCGTCGAGAAGTCGCCGACACCCGCGCCGCCGAAGCCTCCTGAGAAGGAACCCGCGCCGAATCCGCCGGTGATCGCAGCCGCGCACACCCCTGCTCCCGCACCGACACCGACACCGACTCCTACGCCCAGGCACACCCCTACGCCCAGGCCCACCCCTACGCCGACGCCCACACCGCCCCCGACGCCCCCGACGCCCGCGCCGACGCCGACCCCGAAGCCCACCCCCACACCGACTCCGCCGCCCCCGCCCGCTCCGGTCGTCTACCAGTGGAGCGAACTGTCGTACGACATCACCGGCGACGGCACCGAGCCCGAGATGCGGATCGGCGAGAGCAGTTGGGTGTGGCAGCGGTACGGCGTGTCGGTCGCCGACAAGAGGTACGCGCACGGCGTGACCGTGCACGGCCACTCCTCCGTCACCGTCGACCTCAACCGCGCCTGCTCCGCCTACGACGCGCTGGTCGGCGTGGACGACATGACGGCCGGGCTCGGCAAGGTCTACTTCTCCGTCTACGCCGACGGGGTCCGGCTGTGGCGGTCGGCGATGGTCAAGGGCGGCGACGCGGCGGTGCCCGTCCATGTGAACCTCGCCGGGCGCACGACCGTACGGCTCGTGGTCGAACCGCACAGTCACTTCGACAACCTGGCGCTCGCGGACTGGGCCGAGTCGAAGTTCACCTGCACCTGAGGCCCGGGGGCTCCGGGGGGTTCACGGCGTCTGCCGGGCCGGGTGGGCGTGCAGGGCCTCGCCGAGTTCACGGAGGACGTCGGCCGGGGTGAGGGACGCGCCCCTGGTGTACTCCTTCTCGTACCGCCCGGCGCCGAGTTCGGCTCGGGCGGCGGCCTCCGTCCGCTCGGCCTCGGCGCGCTCGGGCATGGGGCGCGGATGGCCGCCGCGCCAGTGCTCCGCGGCGGCGAGCAGGCGGGCCACGCGCGCGTGGTCACCGAGGTCGGACAGCAGGGCCGCCGTGCCCTCCACGAGCCCGGCCGTCACCGCCTCGGCGCACCGCCGCTCCACCGCCTCGCGGACGCTGTCGACCAGCTGCGGCAGGCCGTGCTCCGGGCCCGACTCGGCGACCGTCACCCAGGCCTCGACCGCGTTCAGCATCACCATGAACTGCGGCGGCGGAGTGCCCCGCCAGGTCTCCGCACGGGCCGCCCCGCACAGCTCCCGCGCGCGGGCGGCGTCCTTCTCGTCCAGCGCGATCTGGGCCCGCATCAGCAGGACGAAGGCCCGGCTGTCCGCCACGCCGTGCCGGTCGGCGGCGGCGCTCGCCTCGTCCAGCATGGTCAGCGCGGCCCTGCGGTCGCCTGCGCGGTAGTCGATCTCGGCCAGCCGGGCGATGAGGAAGGGCGTCTCGGCGTACG
Organism: Streptomyces sp. NPDC002838; assembly: GCF_040295365.1. Lineage (NCBI taxonomy): Bacteria > Bacillati > Actinomycetota > Actinomycetes > Kitasatosporales > Streptomycetaceae > Streptomyces > Streptomyces sp. NPDC002838. The sequence goes on from NZ_JBEOVF010000007.1 coordinate 11,618, forward strand.
CCCCCACCTCGTAGGCAAGCCGGAGTGCCTCCTCGTACTCCCCCTTGGCCTCCTCGAAGCGGCTGCGCGCCATGCCGGCCTCGCCGGCCGCGCTGCACACCTGGGCCCGGATCCAGCGGTCGCCGGCGCGCCGGCTGAGCGTCCTGAGCTCCGCGAGATCCTCATCCACGCCCTCCAGGCCGCCCGGTGAGTCGACGACCATGTGCGTACGGAACATCAGAATGACGGCGACCGCCCAGTCGTCGCCGTGGGCACGGCAGTTGGCGACGGCGGCGTCCATGACCGCCCGGATGTCCTCCGAGCCGTTGATGACGTAGCTGGTCAAAGGCCAGACGATGCCCGGCATTCGGGCCGCGTCCGGGCCGCCCCGCTCGAAGTGCTCCCGCACCAGGTTGACGTACCGACGCAGCCGGTCGTCCATCCGCCCGGCCAGCGGCTCGTGCTCTGCCGTGAGGAAGAGGTGCAGGATCCGCAGGCGCATCCGCAGGGGGTACAGCGGATGGTGTGCCTCCTCGTGCGGGGCGGCGAGGAAGGTGTCGACGGGGTCCGGGCCGCCGCCGGTGGAATCTCCGGCGGTCGCGTCCCTGGCGGCACCCAGGCGCAGGACCTGGTCGATCCACTCCGCGCCCTCGTGATGGTAGTTGCGCAGCCACCAGAACCAGCCCATGGCGAGGGCGAGGGAGCCGGCCTCCTCCTCGTCCGCGGCCGTCACCGCGCGGTGGAGGGCCGCGCGGATGTTGTCCAGTTCGTTCTCCAGGCGGGCGATCCACGGGAGTTGCCCGGCGGAGCGCAGCAGCGGTTCGGCCTCCTCCACCAGGGCGCGCGCCCACGCGCGGTGTCGGCGCTCGGCGGCGGCGCGCGGCCCGGGGGACTCGGCGGCGCGCTCGGTGGCGTACTCGTGGATGGTCTCCAGCATGCGGTACCGCATGCCGTCGCCGCCGGGGTGCTCGTACGGCCTGGCGACGATCAGGGACTTGTCGACGAGCGCCCCGAGCAGGTCCGCCGCCGGGCCGGTGCACACGGCCTCCGCCGCCTCCAGCTCCCATCCGCCCGCGAACACGGACACCTCGCACAGGACCGTCCGCTCCTGGTCGTCGAGGAGCTCCCAGGACCAGTCGACGACCGCGCGCAGGGTCTGCTGGCGGGGCAGGACCGTGCGGCTTCCGGAGGTGAGCAGGCGGAAGCGGTCGTCGAGGCGGTCGGCGATCTGCCGGGGGGTGAGCAGCCGCAGCCGGGCCGCCGCCAGCTCGATGGCGAGCGGCAGCCCGTCGAGACGGCGGCAGATCTCGGCGACGGCATCTTTGTCGCCGAGTACGGCGGCCGCGTCGGGGCGGACGGCGGCCGCGCGCTCCGCGAAGAGGCGCCGCGCCTGGTCGGGGAGGAGGGGCTCGACGGGGCGCACCGACTCGCCGGGGACGCCCAGGGGTTCACGGCTGGTGGCGAGGATCGTGAGCCCCGGGCAGCGGGTGAGGAGGGTTTCGGCGAGGGCGGCCGCCGCGTCGATCACATGTTCGCAGTTGTCAAGGATCAGGAGTTGGCCGCGCGGGGCGCAGTACTCGATCAGCAGGGCGACCGGGTCGTCCTGCGGGGCCGTCAGCTCGCTGGTCATGAGCACGGTCTCGCGCAGACCGAGCGCGCTGACCACCGCGCCCGGCACCGCCTCCGGCCGGTCGAGCGGCGCCAGCTCGACCAGCCACGCCTGCGGGAGCCCGGCGGCGGCTTCCTCGGCGAGGCGGGTCTTTCCGGAGCCGCCCGGTCCGGTGAGGGTGACGAGGCGGGCCCTGTGCAATTCGGAACGGATGGCGTCGAGTTCGGGTTCCCTGCCGACGAAAGTCGTCAGGCGGGGGTGGATGTTGGTGGTGCGGTCGGGGGGCGGGGTTTGTGGTTCCCGGGCCGGTGGGATGTGTGGTTCCCGGGTGGGTGAGGTGAGCAGGTCGGTGTGCAGGGCGCGGAGTTCGGGGCCCGGGTCGGTGCCGAGGCCGTCGGCGAGGGTGCGGCGGGCGGTCTCGTACGCGGCGAGGGCGTCGGCGCGGCGTGCGGTGTCGCGCAGGGCGCGGATGAGCAGGGCGTGCAGTGGTTCGTCGTAGGGATGTGCCGCGGTCAGTTCCTTCAGCTCCGGTACGACGTCCTGGGCGCGGCCGAGTCTCAGGTCCGCCTCGATCCGGGCGCGGGTCGCCTCCAGGCGCAGTGCCTCAGGGCGCGCTGCGGCGGTGCGGTCGGGGAGGTCGGCGAGGGCGGGGCCGCGCCACAGCGCGAGGGCGTCGCGGAGGTCGCGGGCGGCGGTGCGGGCGTCGCCGTTCGCCAGGGCGGTGGTGCCCTGCCGTACCAGGCGCTCGAAGCGGAAGAGGTCGACGTCGTCCGGGGCGGCGGCAAGTCGGTAGCCGCCGGGCTCGGAGGTGACGGCGTCCTTGCCGACGGTACGGCGGAGGCGGCCGACCAGGGCCTGGAGGGCGGCCGGGGCGTCCTGGGGCGGGGTGTCGGCCCAGACCTCGTCGATCAGGGTCTCGGGTGCGGTGACGCGGGCGGGGCGCAGGGCGAGGGCGGTGAGCAGGGCGCGGAGGCGGGGGCCGCCGAGGGGTACGGCGGTGCCGTGGTCGTCCTGTGCCTGGGTGACGCCGAGGATTGTGTACCGCACCGGGCCATTGTCGCCGGGGTGTCTGTGCGGGGGGTTGTGGAGCCGCGGTTTCTCGTTGCCCGGGGTTGGTTGGGCACCCGGCGCTGGTGCGGGCCTGGCTGGGGGCTCCGCCAGGCCCCCCGGCCTTTGCCCACCCCGCCGCCCGACTCCGTCGGTCGAGAAGTCGCCCTCTGAGGGCTCCGCCCCAGACCCCCGGGCCTGGGCCCACCCCACCACCCGACTCCGTCGGTCGAGAAGTCGCCCTCTGAGGGCTCCGCCCCAGACCCCCGGGCCTGGGCCCACCCCACCACCCGACTCGGTCGGTCGACAGGGGACCCCCGCCTCGGCCCGGCGGCCTCAGGCGAACGCGTTCCCGCCCCCGGAGGCCAGCGCGCCCCTCTGTGGTGTGATTCCCGCCGGTACCGCCCGCTGGCGGGCCGGAGTTCCTGTCCAGCAGGTGCCTCGGCGGGCGAGGAGGCGGCCCAGCCACAGTTCCAGGGAGACCAGGTCGGCCAGGCCGTCCAGGGGCAGGGGTTCACCCTCTGCCGCCGCGCGGAGTGCCTTGCGGACCACGCGGGCCTCCACCAGGCCCGCCTGCGCGAGCAGCGGCGTGTCGAAGAGGTCGATGAGGGAGTCCGCGGCCACCCGCAGGCCCGTGCGGGCGGCGGCTGTCGAGGACGCGTGGGACGGGGCACCCCAGCCCGGCGGGAGGTCGGCCACTCCGGCGCCCTCCAGGACCATGCGGAGGATCGCCGCCCGGGCGCCCGGCTTGACCCGCAACGCCTCCGGCAGAGCGCGGCAGGCGCGGACGACCTGGTTGTCGAGGAACGGCGTGTGCAGGCGCTGGAAGCGGATCTCGGCGGCCTGCTCCAGCACGCGCAGGTCCGCCGCGTGCCGGGCCAGTGCCGCCCGCGCGCGGAAGTCGCCGGGGCGTTGGCCGGGGCCGACCCCGGAGCGGTGCGTGTCGCCCTGCAGGCGAACCGATACTTCAGCGAGCGCCTCGCCGGTCAGCCAGCGGGCGGCGGGGCCGGGTCTGGCCCAGGTGAGCGCGGCGAGGGACGCCCCCACGGCACCTCCGGGCTCGTCGAAGCGGCGCTGCATGAGGCGGTCGGCGAGGACTTCGAGGCCGCTGCGGTACGGGGTGCGGGACAGGCGCCGGGCGGCGCTGTACACACGCGCGGGCACCAGCACCGAGCCGTCCGCCTTCGCCAGGGCGGCGACCGGGCGTACGAGGTGGCGGCGCTTGCGGTCCATCAGCAGGTCCGCAAGGCGGGCCGGGTGCGCGTCCAGGACCTGGCGGGCGCCGTAGCCGGTGAAGTGGTCCGCGCTGCCGGAGGCGAGCCGCGCGCGGTGGCGGGCCGCCGTCACCAGGGACGGGCCGGGCTCGTCGGTCAGCGGGCCGTCCAGGTCGGCGTACGGAAGGGTCTCCTCGCCGCCGGCCACCACCACGTGGTGCAGGCGGGGGTTGGCCGCGAGTGTCCCGGCCCGTTCCACCTCGGCCTCCCGGCCGCCGACCACCAGGTCGTTGAAGGTGACCGCGAGCAGGCGCTCGCCCGCGCCCGTGCCGTGTCCCAGGACCGTGCCCGGCATGCCCGGGAGGCCGGCGGCGAGCAGGGCCAGGGTGGCGGAGGCCGGACCGCCGGAGAGGTCTGCCCCGATGCCCGGAACCGGCATCCCGCGCGCGGCACGCCGTTCGGCGGGCCCCATGCCGGGGACCGGACCGGGGTCTATGTCGGCGCCGGGGACGTGCCGAGGTGCCGACAGTCGCGCGCGTACCGCGTCGACCAGCGCGTCGCGTACCGCGTCGACCGCGCTGTCGGGGTCGGCGGAGGGCGCCGCCACCGCGAGGGAGGCGACCGGCTCGTACCCGGCGATCTCGCGGGCCCCGGTGCGCAGGATCAGCGCGTGCCCCGGCGGGATGCGCCGTACGCCGTCGTACGGGGTGGAGTCCTGCAGGGCGGCCGACACGTCGGGGGCGGCGAGCAGCGCGGCGAGGTGCCCGAAGTCGAGGTTGGCCTCGATGAGGTCGGCGAGGGGGAGCGCGGCCGTCGCATAGGCCGTGCCCTGCGCCCAGGGGGTGTAGAACACCGGGCGGGCGCCCGCGAGATCGCCGCACACGGTGATCCGGCGGCCCACCTGGACGACGGCCGTGTAACTTCCCGGCCAGGCCGTCAGATGCCGAAGTGCGCCCCCGCGCGCGGCGAACAGGCCCACCCGCAGCTCCTCGTCGGAGGCGCCGCAGGTGCCGAGGACGGCGATCCGGGTCTGCGCGTCGGCCCTCACCACCCGCACTTCGTCGGGGCGCCAGTCGCCGACCGCCCACAGGGGATCGGGATCGCCCCACAGCAGCTGGGAGCCCACCGGGTGCAGGGTCTCACCGTCGTGCCCGGTGGCCCCCGCGGAGCCGATCGCGGCGGCTCCCGCGGCGGTGCTGCTCCATCCCACCAACCACCGCATCGACGCCTCCACAGGCTGTGGACAACCAGTGCACCGTTCGAACCGGTCACCATGCTGCCATGAAGGACGCGCACCGGAGGGGCGGCGGAGCCGCTTGTGCTCCCTGGAATGCGCCCCGGCGGATACTCCCCCACCGCACCCGCACCCCGTCGAACACCCGGACGAGGCAAGGAGATCGCGGGCGGACGGGAGAGTGGGCGAGAGGGAACGGCAGAGCGACTGCGACGCGAATGCGCCCCCGATACGCTCCCCAAAAACACCGAACGCGCCCTCAAGTGCCGTGGTAGAAGGGCTGATGCCCTTGACGAGGGAGGGTCGATTTTCGGCCAAATCGGCGCAGCCGGAGCGGCCTTGAGCGCGCTCCGCACACGCTCCGTACATGCTCCGCCCACCGCTCGGCGGGCGCGCAGCCCGGGAGACGTCAGTTCGCCCCCCGGGCCGGTCCGCCGCCCGCGGGGATGGAGGCGGCGGCATCCCCCAGCCCACTGGATCCAGTACAGCGGGCCGACCCACGCAGGAGCCATGGAACCGCTCCCCTCGATGGCCGGAGAAGAGCGCACGGACGGGCGCACGGCCACACAGCGGGAGCACGCCGCAACTCCCCGTGTTGGAGCCGCACTTCAGTACGGACCACAATCCCGCCAACCGGAACAATGCCCCTTAACGCTTGGGATGCGGCGAACTACGCTGGGTTTACGAATGCCGCATGGTTATGCCAGCGCGGCAGCCGTCTGTGTCGAGGGGTGGCGCAATGTCCAGGGAGCAACGCGGGCCGAACGAAAAGCTCGGCGCCGTTCTCGCCCTCGCGGGAATCAGCAACGCAGGACTCGCCCGGCGCGTCAACGACCTTGGCGCTCAACGCGGGTTGACTCTTCGCTACGACAAGACCTCGGTGGCCCGCTGGGTCTCCAAGGGCATGGTGCCGCAGGGTGCCGCGCCGCACCTCATCGCCGCCGCGATCGGCCAGAAGCTCGGCCGCCCGGTGCCGCTGCACGAGATCGGTCTGGCGGACGCGGATCCCGCACCCGAAGTGGGCCTCGCCTTCCCCAGAGACGTCGGACAGGCAGTGAAGTCGGCGACGGAGCTGTACCGCCTCGACCTCGCCGGACGCCGGGCCGGCTCCGGCGGCATCTGGCAGTCGCTGGCCGGTTCGTTCGCAGTAAGCGCATACGCAACGCCTGCCTCTCGGTGGCTGATAACCCCGGCCGACAGCTCGGTCGCGCGCGAGGTGAACCCCGCCGAGGGCTCCGGCGCACCGCTCAAAGTCGGCCACAGCGATGTGCAGAAGCTGCGGGAGGCAGCCGAGGACGCCAGGCGCTGGGACTCCAAGTACGGAGGCGGCGACTGGCGTTCGTCCATGGTCCCCGAGTGCCTGCGGGTGGAGGCGGCACCGCTGCTGCTCGGCTCGTACTCGGACGAGGTGGGCCGGGCGTTGTTCGGCGCCTCGGCCGAGCTGACCCGCCTTGCCGGGTGGATGGCCTTCGACACCGGACAGCAGGAGGCCGCGCAGCGGTACTACATCCAGGCGCTGCGCCTCGCGCGCGCGGCGGCCGACGTCCCCCTCGGCGGGTACGTCCTGGCCTCCATGTCGTTGCAGGCGACCTACCGCGGCTTCGGCGACGAGGGCGTCGACCTCGCCCAGGCCGCCCTGGAACGCAACCGGGGTCTCGCGACCGCCCGCACCATGAGCTTCTTCCGCCTGGTCGAGGCACGCGCACACGCGCGTGCGAACGACGCCCAGGCGGCCGGTGCGGCCCTGAAGGCGGCCGAGGGCTGGCTGGAGCGGGCCCGCGACGGCGACAACGACCCGTCCTGGCTCGGCTTCTACTCCTACGACCGTTTCGCCGCCGACGCCGCGGAGTGCTACCGCGATCTGAAGGCGCCGCGTCAGGTGCGACGGTTCACGGAACAGGCGCTGTCGAAGCCGACGGAGGAGTTCGTACGCTCGCACGGGCTGCGGCTCGTCGTATCGGCCGTCGCCGAGCTGGAGTCCGGCAATCTCGATGCGGCATGCGAGCAGGGGGTGCGGGCGGTGGAGGTCGCGGGGCGCATCTCCTCTGCGCGTACCACCGAGTATGTGAAGGATCTGCTTCATCGGCTGGAGCCTTACGGGGATGAGCCGCGGGTGGTGGAGTTGCGGGAGCGGGCTCGGCCGTTGCTGGTGGCTCCCGCCTAGGGGAGCCGGGTCCCTCGCGTCTGCCGGGTGCCTGTGGGTTCGGGGCCGCGGGTTGTGTGTGGCTGGTCGCGCCCACGCGGCGGAGCCGCAAATTGATACCCGCCCCGCGCCCCTTTGGGGCGCTCCCGCATCCCGCGTTTGAAGGGGCTGTCAGTGGCGCAGTGCACTATCGAGGTGGGAGGTGGTGCAGGTGGCGTCGCGGGTGCCGGGGGTCTCGTACGACTGTGACGTGCTCGTGGTCGGTGGTGGGATCGTGGGGCTGGCCACGGCGTATGCGATCACGCGGGCCGTGCCGGGCACGCGGGTGACGGTGCTGGAGAAGGAGCGGGGGCCGGCCCGGCACCAGACGGGGCGCAACAGCGGGGTGATCCACAGCGGGATCTACTACCGGCCGGGCTCGCTCAAGGCGCGGTATGCCGTGAAGGGCGCCGCCGAGATGATCAAGTTCTGCGCGGAGTACGACATCCCGCACGCCGTCACCGGAAAGCTGATCGTCGCGACGCAGCGGGAGGAGCTGCCTCGGCTGCACGCGCTGGTGCAGCGCGGGCGGGAGAACGGGATTCCGGTACGGGAGCTGGGCGCGGCCCAGATCGCGGAGTACGAGCCGGAGGTGCGGGGACTCGCGGCCATACACGTCGGGACGACCGGGGTGTGCGACTTCGTGGAGGTCGCCCGGCAGCTGGGCGAGGCTTCGGGGGCGGAGATCCGGTACGGCGCGGAGGTTGTGCGGATCGACCGGCGGGCGGGGCTCGGGGTCGCCGTGCTCACCGGGGCCGGGGACGTCGTACGCGCGCGCGTGCTCGTGAACTGCGCCGGGCTGTACTGCGACGAGGTCGCTCGGATGACCGGGGACGAGCCGGGGATGCGGATCGTGCCGTTCCGGGGGGAGTACTACTCGCTGGCGCGGCGCGAGCTGGTGCGGGGGCTGGTGTATCCGGTGCCGGATCCGGCGTTTCCGTTCCTCGGGGTGCATCTCACCCGCGGGATCGACGGGGATGTGCACATCGGGCCCAACGCGGTGCCGGCGCTGGCGCGGGAGGGGTACGGGTGGGGGACCCTGCGGGTGCGGGAGCTGGGGGCGACGCTGGCGTGGCCGGGGGCGTGGCGAATCGCTCGGCGGCACTGGCGGTACGGGGCGGGGGAGCTGCGGCGGTCGGTGTCGAAGGGGGCGTTCGTCGGGGCGGTGCGGAGGTTGTTGCCCGGGGTTGAGGAGGGGGATCTGGTGCCGGCCGCGGCGGGGGTGCGGGCGCAGGCGGTGTTGCGGGACGGGACGTTGGTGGATGACTTTCTGATTCGGGAGGGGGAGCGGGCTGTGCATGTGCTGAACGCGCCTTCGCCTGCGGCGACGGCTTCGCTGCCGATCGGTCGGGAGGTGGCTCGGCGGGCGTTGGCTGTGCTGGGCACGCTGTGAGGGGGCGGTGGTTTTCGCCCCCGCCGCCCGCCCGCACCCGCACCCGCCGACAGCGCCAACCCCCACAGGGGCCATCCGCACCCGACAGCCAAAGCCGCACGGGTGGTGCGGGTGGGAACACAAACCCGGCCGAAAGCCGGGTGCCCCCGGACGGACCGGTCGACAGGTCACCGTCCCCGTAAAATCGACCTCACTGTGTCTGACTTTCTCCACTCCCCCGAAACCCCCCAGCCAGCCGCCCCCGTCCCCACGCCCGGCGGTGGTTCCCTCCGGCGCACCCGGGCCAAGGGCGAGCCCCGGTTCCCGGACGGCCCCCAGGCCGATCCCGCCGGGTCGCACTTCGAGCGGCGGATTCGGAGTTTTCAGCCGCGGCGGAGTCGGGTGACGGCCGGGCAGGCGGACGCGTTGCAGCGGTTGTGGCCCAAGTGGGGGCTCGATATCGACGGGCAGCGCGCCATCGATCTCGGTGAGCTGTTCGGGAACGGCAATCCCGTCGTCCTCGAGATCGGGTTCGGGATGGGGGAGGCCACGGCCCGGATGGCCGCCGCCGACCCGGACACCAACATCCTCGCCGTGGACGTGCACACCCCGGGGCAGGGCAATCTGCTCAGTCTCGCCGACAGGAACGGGCTGTCCAACATCCGGGTGGGGAACGGCGACGCGATCATCCTGCTGCGCGAGATGCTCACCCCCGACTCCCTCGACGGCCTGCGCGTGTACTTCCCCGACCCCTGGCCGAAGAAGCGGCACCACAAGCGGCGGCTGATCCAGCCGGAGTTCCTCACGCTCGCCGCGACCCGGCTCAGGCCGGGGGCGATCGTGCACTGCGCGACCGACTGGGAGCCGTACGCGGAGCAGATGCTCGAGGTGCTCACGGCGCACCCCTACTTCGAGAACACGCAGCCCAACGGCGGTTTCGCGCCACGTCCGGCCTTCCGGCCGCTGACCCGTTTCGAGGGGCAGGGACTGGAGAAGGGACATGTCGTGAACGACCTGCTCTTCCGCCGCGTACAGCACGAGGACCAGCAAGAGAGCCGACAAGAGAGCCGGCACGAAAGCCGGCACGAAGACCGACGCGAAGAACAACCCCCCACCGGCGCCTGAGCCGCCTCACGCTCCTGCGGCGGCGCCTCTGCCTCGTTAGGGTCAATGCCGTGGCCACCTGTCCCCCGTACCCGACGCACCCCAGTGATCCCGCCGACGGCGCACTGCGGCACGCACACTGGTGGCAGAAGAAGTGGGTGCGTTACGGCGCGCTGATCACCCTCCTCACGCTCTCCGGGCTCGTCATCCTCGCCCTTGTCCGCGAACAGACCGGCACCGAGGGGTTCCTGGTCGGGCTCGGGCTCGCGGTGCTGCCGGTGCCGCTGCTCATAGCCGTCTTCCGGTGGCTCGACCGGGTGGAGCCCGGCCCCTGGCGGAACCTGCTGTTCGCCTTCGCCTGGGGGGCCTGCGCGGCGGCGCTGATAGCGATCGTCGCCAACAGCTTCGCCACCAGATGGATAGCGACGGCGACCGCCGATCCCTCCAGCGCGGACACTCTCGGGGCGACCGTGATAGCGCCGGTCGTGGAGGAGTGCGCGAAGGCGGCCGCGGTCCTGCTCGTCTTCCTCTTCCGACGCCGGGACTTCACCGGCATCGTCGACGGGGTGGTGATAGCCGGGGTCACCGCCACCGGCTTCGCGTTCACCGAGAACATCCTCTACCTCGGCACCGCCTTCGGCACCGACCAGCTCACCGGCGACAGCGGGATCGCCTCCGTCACCGCCGCGACCTTCTTCGTGCGGGTCATCATGTCGCCGTTCGCGCACCCGCTCTTCACCGTCCTCACCGGCATCGGCTTCGGCATCGCCGCGCTGTCGGGCGACCGCCAGCATGTGAGGCGTGTCCTGCTCCCCCTGTCCGGGCTGCTGCTCGCGATGGGCATGCACGCGATCTGGAACGGGTCGTCGACGTTCGGCGAGTACGGGTTCTTCGCCGTCTACGCGGCCTTCATGGTGCCCGCGTTCGGGCTGCTGACCTGGCTGGTCATCTGGACCCGGCAGCGCGAGCTGAAGACCGTACGGGAGGAACTGCCGGCGTACACCGTGGCGGGCTGGCTGACCCCGGCCGAGCCGTACGCGCTCGGCTCGATGCGGGCCCGGCAGCTGGCCCGCGACTACGCCCGGCACCACGGCGGGCGGTCCGCGGCGCGGGCGGTCGCGCAGTACGAGGCGTACGCGACCTCGCTGGCGTTCCTACGGCATCGGGGGCGCCGTGGCCGCGCGGGCGCCGACTTCGTCGTACGGGAACGGGAGTTGCTGCACGAGCTGTGGCGCCGCCGGGAGGTGGCGCGTCCCGCCCTGGACCACGCGGCACGGGTGACGGCCCCGCCGGTGGCGGTGGCCGCGCCGCCGTGGCCGGTGTACGGGGTGTACGGGTATCCGGCGTCTCCCGTGGTGCGGTATCCGGCCTACAACCCGTACCGGACGTGATCGCCGAGCGTCGCGGCGGCTACGACACCGCCGGATCCCGCCGTCGCGGCTGAGCACCGCCGCGGCGAAGAGAAGCGGCCGACGGCAGAAAGCGGCCATCCGAAGCTCAAGCCGCCGAGAAGAACCCGCCCGCCCGAGAACCAGGCCAACGCCTCCGGCAAGTCAGAACCCAGCCTCCGGCGAGTCAGGCCGACGCCTCCGCCAGGCGTGCGAGCTCGGGCTCCGTCAGGGTGAGCTCCGCAACGCCCAGCAGCGCCGGCAGCTGTTCCACCGTCCGCGCGGAGGCGATCGGGGCCGCCACCGTCGGCTGGGCGGCCAGCCACGCCAGGGCGACCGTGGGGACCGGGGCGTCGTGGGCCTCGGCGATCTCGTCGAGGGCGGCGAGGACCTTCCGGCCGCGCTCGGTCTCCAGGTGCTTGGCGGCGCCCGCGGCCGCCCGCGCGCTGTCGACCGTCCTGCCGGGGCGGTACTTGCCGGTGAGGAAGCCGGAGGCCAGCGCGTAGTACGGGACGGCGGCCAGGCCGGAGCGCTCGGCGAGGTCCTGCAGATCGCCCTCGTAGGTGTCGCGCGAGACCAGGTTGTAGTGGGGCTGGAGGGCCACGTACCGCGCCAGGCCCTCGCGGTCGGAGAAGGCGAGGGACGCCTCCAGCCGCTCGGCGGAGATGTTGGACGCGGCGATGTACCGCACCTTGCCCGAGCGCACCAGTTCGTCGAGCGCGCCGATGATCTCCTCGACCGGCACTTCCGGCTTGTCGAAGTGGGTGTAGTAGAGGTCGATGTAGTCGGTGGCGAGGCGGCGCAGTGAGGCGTCGGCGGCGGCCTTGATGTTGGCGGCGGACAGGCCCCGGTACTCAGGGTGCTGGCTCACCTTGGTCGCGATCACCACGTCCGCGCGGTTGCCGCGTACCTTGACCCACTTGCCGATGACGGTCTCGGACTCGCCGCCCTCGTTGCCGTCGACCCACGACGAGTACGAGTCGGCCGTATCGACGAAGTTGCCGCCCGCGGCCGTGTACGCGTCGAGCACGGCGAAGGAGGCAGCCTCGTCGGCGGTCCAGCCGAAGACGTTGCCGCCGAGGGAGAGCGGGAAGACCTCTAGGTCCGAGTTACCGAGCTTGCGGAGAGAAGTCATGCTGTGGATCAACAACCGCGGTGGAGCGCCCCATTCCGGAGGCGCCCGCAAAAACCGCGTAAATCGACGCGGGCTCAGGGTCTCAGGGGTTGAGTCCCTTGCTCCGCAGCCAGGCCATCGGGTCGATCCCGTTGTCGGCCCCGCCCGGGTGGACCTCCAGGTGGAGGTGCGCGCCGGTCACGTTGCCCGTGGCGCCCACGCGGCCGATGACATCGCCGGTGTTGACCTTCTGGCCGACGCTGGCGCTGATCGACGACTGGTGGGCGTACCAGATCTCCGTGCCGTCATCGAGGGTGAGCACCGTCTTGTAGCCGTACGACCCCTCGTAGCCGGCCTGGGTGATCGTGCCGCTGTGCACGGCCTTGATCAGCGTGCCCGTGGGCGCGGCGAAGTCGAGGCCGGTGTGCTGGCCGGAGGACCAGTAGGCGCCGGCCTGACCGAAGGTGGAGGTGATGGTGTACGAGGAGGTCGGCAGCGTGTACTGCCTGGCCAGCTCGGCGAGGCGCTCGGCCTCGGCCTTCTGCCTGGCCTCTTCCTCCGCCTTCTGCTTCGCGGCGGCGGCCTTGGCCTCGGCCTCCTTCGCCGCCTTGGCGGCCGCTTCGGCGGCCTGCTTCTCGGCGGCGGCCGCGGCCTCGGCGGCGGCCTTGCTCTCGACCTGGTCCTGCTGCTGCTCGGCCTGGGCCAGGATCCTGGAGCGCAGCGCCTCACCGGCGCCCGCGGCGCCCTGATCGGTGTCGGCGGAGGCCACACCGACGCTGCTGAGCGCGGTCGCGGAGCCCTCGGAGGCTTCGTCGTCCGATATCAGGGAACCCACGTTGGGCAGGTCGGGCAGGGAGATGGACACCGGCGGCTTGCCGGTCTGCGCGCTGGCCATGCCGCCCGCGCTGACGGCGGCTATGACGCCGACGCCGAGGACGGTGGAGCTGCGGGCGAGTCCGCCACGCTGCTTGGCGACACGGTGCCGGCCGCGTACGGGTCGGAGGGACTCCTCGGTGGGGTTCCACTCCGTCCAGGGGCCCTCGTCGGTGCGGTAGCTGTCGTAGCCGAAGGTCTCGGTGTCGCGCTGGCTCGGCTCGAGCGGGGCTTCTGGGGCAGGCCGGTTGGACGCCACGTGGGGCGTGCTCCTTTCCTTCCTTCTCGCCTACCGGGTTAGCTGACGGGTTCGGAGCAGGAAGGTCTCCTACGCGCGTATACCAGCCGTGACTTCACGGTGGTATCCACGCGATTCACCCCATGGTGGTGGTTCCCCGGTTCCCTTGCGGAATTCGGCGCGTGCGCACGGAGCCGCCTCTTGTGACGGCTGGGACGACCGCGCTGCGTTATCGAACGTTAATAGACCCGGGGGCTCGATTCCAAGCTGTTCCACTTGATCATTAACGTTTTCGCCCAGGACTTTACGGCCCATGACCGGCGAAAAACGGGCGAGTTGGCCGCGCCTCATGTGTCACACAGGTATTGACGGTATGTCAGTTGTTATGCGGAGGGCGGTCGCCCGGTCACCACCCGTGACAACGGTCACGAGCGTGCGGGACACACGAAAAAACCGAGGGCCGGAACCCTTTCGGATTCCGGCCCTCGGCCTTCAGTAGCGGGGACAGGATTTGAACCTGCGACCTCTGGGTTATGAGCCCAGCGAGCTACCGAGCTGCTCCACCCCGCGTCGGTAAACACCAGTGTACGCCATGCGAAGGACACAAGTCGCCACGGTTGTCATCGGGGTGGTGCGGGCGCCCTTTCACCCCAGCACATGCCGATTCGGCCCCTTGGCCCGCCCCTCGTACTCCGCCAGCACGACCACCTCCGCACCTCCAGCCGCCAGCACCCCGCTCCCATCGGCCCCCGGCACAAACGTGTCCGGCTCCCGCCAGGCCGTCACCACCCGCCGCACACCCGCCTCCAGGATCAGCCGAGCACACGGCACCGGCCGAGACGCCCGCCGTGCGCACGGCTCCAGGCTGCTGTACACCGTCGCGGACGCCAGCCGAGGATCACCCGGTTCGATCTTCCCCAGCGCCGCCTCCTCCGCGTGCTCGACGGAGTCGCCCTCCCGGGAGTACCCACGCGCCAGCTCCGTACCGTCGGCCGCCACCACCACCGCCCCGACACTGAAGGCCGTCGCCGACGGCGGACACCGCTCCGCCAGCTCGCACGCGAGCCGCAGCCAGTGGTGATCCGCAGCCGACGCGGCCCCACCCACCCCGGGCGCCGTGGGCTCGTACCGCATCAGTACGACGTCACCGACCGCCCGCGTCTCCACCAGCCGCAGACGCCCGCCCTGGTAGGGCCCGGGCCCGAAGAGCCGCGGGGCCTCCGGATCGCCGACGAACAGCGGCGCCAGCACCAGCTGGAGCTCGTCCGCGAGCCCCTGCCGCAGCAGCTGGGTGTGGATCTGTCCGCCGCCCTCGACCATCAGGCGGCGGACCCCGCGGACGTCGTGCAGGTGCGTGAGGAGCCGCCGCCAGTCGAGTTCGGCACCCAGGGGGGCGATATCGGCGGCCAGGCCCAGTGCCCGGGCCCGCTCCGCACCCTTCTCCGTCGTATAGACGATCTTCTCGCCGCCCGTGTGCCAGAACTTCGCCGTCGGGTCGAGGTCCCCGGAGCCGCTGACCGTGACCTTGAGCGGGTACTCCGGCTTGCCGGCGGCCACCCGGGCCGCCCGTCGCTCCGGCGAGTTGACCAGCAGCCGCGGATTGTCGGCCCGGATGGTCCCCGCGCCGACCAGGATCGCGTCGACGGACGCCCGGACCGCGTCGACCCGGTCGAAGTCGGCCGGGCCGGACAGCAGGAGGCGCTCGGGGCCGGTGTCGTCCAGGTAGCCGTCGAGGGAGACGGCGGCGGACAGCAGGACGTAGGGATGAGGCATCGGCACGCTCCCCGGCGGGCTTGGTTCAAGTTTGAAACAAACTTACACTGGTGGCATGACGACTCGCTGGCTCACCCCGAAGGAGCAGCGCGCCTGGCGCGCGTACATCGCCGCGACGCACCTCCTGGAGGACGCGCTCGACCGGCAGCTCCAGCAGGACGCCGGCATGCCCCACCTGTACTACTCCATCCTGGCCACCCTCTCCGAGGCTCCGGAACGGCGCCTGCGTATGACCGACCTCGCCGAGCAGCTGAAGATCACGCGCAGCCGGCTGACGTACGGGGTGACACGGCTGGAGAAGGACGGCCTGGTACGGCGGGAGAGCTGCCGCTGGGACAAGCGCGGCAGCCTCGCCATTCTCACCGACGAGGGCATGACGATCCTGGAACAGGCGGCACCGGGACACGTCGAAAAGGTGCGCGCCTCCCTCTTCGACCATCTCACCGAGGAACAGGTGGGCCAGCTTGAGGAGATCTGCTCGGGAATCACCCGGGCCCTCCAGGGAGACGACGGGGAGCGCCCCGCCACCGACGAGGTCCCTTGGCGCCGCCGCTCGTCTCCGTCCTTCCAGTGAACCCAGTGAACCCAGTGACCCTGGTCACAGATCCGCCGCTTCCTCACCATTTCCCCATTGCTTCAAATTTAAAGCATAGGGTAGGGTCCGTACCCGTAGATCTGCTTCAAATCTGAAGCAGATGTGACCACCGGACCCTACCCGGGAGAACCCGTATGCCCGACTTCCCCGCCGCCACCCCGCGTTCCCGCGTCCGGGTACCGCTGCGCTTCCACGACGGCTATGGCGTCGACGCCGAACTGGTCACCTTCCACGGCCTGGCCGACGGCCAGGAACACGTGGCCATGGTCCTCGGCGACCCCGCTCCCGGCACGACCCCGCTGGTCCGTCTGCACTCCGAGTGCCTGACCGGCGACGTCTTCGGCTCCGCCCGCTGCGACTGCGGCCCGCAGCTGCGCGAGGCGGTCGAGCGCATCGCCGACCGCGGCGGCGTCCTGCTCTACCTCCGCCAGGAGGGCCGCGGCATCGGCCTCTACAACAAGCTCGACGCGTACGCCCTCCAGGACCAGGGCCTCGACACCTACGCCGCCAACACCGCGCTGGGCCTGCCCGAGGACGCCCGCGACTACACGGCGGCGGCGCAGATGCTCCAGGCCCTGGGCGTCTCCACCCTGGACCTGCTCTCCAACAACCCCGACAAGGCGGGCCAGTTGCGCGACCTCGGCATCGACGTCCGTGACCGCGTGCCCACGGGCGTCTTCACCACCGCACACAACGTCCGTTACCTGCGCGCGAAGGTCCTCCAGACCCAGCACACGCTGCCGCTGGGCGAACTGACGGGACTTCACGCGGTCTGACGGCCAAGGCCTGTATCACTGAGGGGTGTGCGCCAGGTACGCCAGCACGGCCAGCACCCGCCGGTGCCCGCTGTCGCTCGGCGGCAGCCCCAGCTTCAGGAAGACGTTGCCGATGTGCTTGTGCACAGCGCGCTCCGTCACGACGAGCATCTTGGCGATGGTGGCGTTGTCATGCCCCTCCGCCATCAGCTTCAGCACCTCGCGCTCGCGCGGGGTGAGCGAGTCGAGCGGGGTGTCGCGGCGACGGGTCAGCAGCTCGGTCACCACCTCGGGGTCCAGCGCCGTACCCCCGCCCGCGACCCGCTCCAGCGCGTCGAGGAACTCGTCCACCCGCCCCACCCGGTCCTTGAGCAGGTAGCCGAGACCGCCCGTGCCCCCGCCCAGCAGTTCGGCGGCGTACGACTCCTCGACGTACTGCGAGAGCACCAGCACCGGCAGCCCGGGGATCTTCTCCCGGGCGACCCGCGCCGTCGGCGAGCCGGACGATCAACGGCAGCACGACCGCACGCCGCCGCAGCAGCCCGCACCCCACACCGTCGACGACCAGCCCGACGGGCCACAGCGGCAGCGCGAGGAGGACGAGGGCGCCGTAAAAGTAGTAGGCGAGCATCCAGCGCAGGTCGGTGAGCGTTCCCGGATCCCGTACGGCGATCCGCAGCCGCTCGCGCAGCGTCCCGCCGATGGTCTGATACGCCTCGGGGATCCGCCGCCCCGTCCACGCGGCCGTCAGCCCCCGCTTGGCCCCGGCGATCCGCCGGATCAGCACCACCGTCTCGGGCAGCATCCAGGCACCGACCACCGCGACCGTGCCGATGGCGGCGATCAGCAGCACGGTGATGAAGATCCACACACCGAACGCCATCGCCGCGGCCACGACGAGATGCACCGTGGCCCAGGCGGCCCGCTGAACGGTTTCCACATGGCGCAAACGCTGGGCGACCCGGTGGCGGCGCGCGGGGGAGGAGGTACCCGGGCGGAGGGTGTAGCGGGCTACACCAGGGGCGTGGGCTGGGCCGTGTGCTGTCCGGTGCTGGTGTCGGCGTCCGGTGGCCTCGGAGCCACTCCCGTGGTGGACTCGTAGGTGCTAGGAGGCCGGGGAGATGCGTGCGTGTCTGCGTGGTGTTGTCGGCGTCGTGACAGCTGTGTCACTGGCCGTCGGTCTCGGCGCCTGCGGGCAGTCCGGCGAGTCCGGCGGCTCGGGCGAGAACCTGAGGATAGGCCTCTTGCTCCCGGGCTACGGGGGGACCACCCGCTGGGAGCAGTTCGACAAGCCCCTGATCGAGGAGAAGATCAAGGACCTGTGCGCCGACTGCACGGTGGAGTACGCCGACGCCAGGCTGAACGCGGCCACCCAGGGGCAGCAAACGGAGGCGATGATCGCCAAGGGGGTCGATGTCCTGATCCTCGCCTCCGTCCACGCCGAGGCGATCCGCTCTTCGATCAGAGACGCACACGCGGCGGACATTCCCGTCGTCGCCTACGACCACCTCGCGGAGGGACCCATCTCGGCCTACGTCTCCTTCGACCCCCACGCCATCGGCGAGCTCCAGGGCAAGGCACTTCTCGAGGCTCTGGGCGACAGGGCCCGCGACAGCCAGATCGTCATGATGAACGGCGATCCCATCAACCCGGACGCGAATGCGTTCAAGAAGGGCGCGCTCTCCGTCCTCGAGGGCAAGGTGAAGATCGGCAAGGCCTACGACACGCCCGGGTGGGAGATCTCGACGGCCCACCAGAACATGAAGAACGCCATCGCCACCCTCGGCGCCGACAGAATCGACGGTGTCTACGCCGCCAACGACTGGCTCGCCTCCGGCGTCATCTCCGCCCTCAAGGCCGCCCGCATCAACCCGTTGCCACCGGTCACCGGCCAGGACGCTCTTGTCTCGGCCATCCAGCGCATCGTCACCGCAGAGCAGTACATGACCGTCTACAAGTCCTACGCGGACCAAGCCGCCGCAGCCGTTGAGATGGCCCTCGCCCTGGGCCGCGGCGAGAGCCTCGACGCGATCGCCGAGGACCGGGTCAGCAACGCCACCACCAAGGACATCCCGGCCGTCGTGCTCCCCGCGGTTGCCGTGACCCGGGACAACATCGAAGACACCGTCGTCAAGGACGGTATGTACACGATCGATCAGATCTGTACGGCGGAGATCGTGGCGGCTTGCGATGCGGCGGGGCTGAGGTCGTGAGGGCTGTTCGTTCTCGGCACGTACGTCGTTGCGGGTTACCGCGTACGAAGGGGCGCGGGGTCCTATTCGACGGAGCCCGGCGTGCCGGGCCCCGCACACAACCCCTCCGGGGGTGCCGGGGGTCACCGGCTTGACACGTGACCGGCTTCGGTTCGCCGCCGGTTCACTGCCAGAAGACCTCCACCACCACGATCTGCGGATCCTCGGGGCGCCGGTCGAAGGTGTAGACCAGCCAGCCCCGATGGTTGTCGAAGTAAAGGATGTACGGCCCCTTGGGATCGGTGGACCGCACCGGTTGGACATACATGCTCTCCGGGAGGTCGCCATCGGCGTCGATCCCCCGGAAGTACGGATCCTTCGCGGTGACCAGTTCGGCACGGGCCTCGTCCACCATCTTCCGCACATGTTCAGGCAGCGCATCGCGGCAGGCGAGGGCATCGAGCCGCCAGTCCATCTGCCAGGGCGGCCCCATGAAGTCGTCGGTCACTGGCCGGGCCCCAGCTCCCGCGCGCTGTAGCGGATCCTCGACACCTCTTCCAGAAGGGCCTTGGCCTCGGCGTAGTCGGTGGCCTCTGCCGCACGGCGGTGGAGATCGTCCACGTGAGCGTCGAGCTTGGGGTCACGGGCGATCGAGTATTCGACCCACCAGCGGGCCAGGAATGCGGGCAGAGGGGCGAGGTCGTAGGTGTCGGCGATCGCCCGCTTCCAGTGCTCGTCGAAGTCGGGAAGGAGCTGCGGAGCGTGCCGGGCGATTGCCTCACGCAGCGCCTTCGGGGTCCGCTCGGGCATGGGGGGGACGACCGATGTCGGTTCGGCTGCGTGGGCAGTCATGGCCGATGGCCTCCTTCGACGTTTCGTGGTTACGACCATAGTCCGGCCCTCCGGTTCCGCGCGGGCCGTTCGTGTCCGGGTTCCCACTCTCCGGTGTCCTCGGTGTCCGGTGCGGGCAGGCGCCGTTCCTACGTGCGCGACGCCGACCCCTTCGATGCCGTGTACTCGGTGTACGGGGCGGCGTGGTTCACGGACCCGGCCGTCCTGCTCCCGGCCGTGCGTGAGCGGCTACGGCTGGGCGGCACGCTGGTGTTCTCGCAGCGGCCGCCCGTCGAGGGCTGCTACGGCTGCCAGGCCTCGTACATTCCGCGCGGCGCCGACGAGGACCCGCTCGTCGTGAAGCGCTGGGACTACGAGCCGGAGGTGTGGGAGCAGCTGCTCGGCAGGTACGGCTACGCGGACGTGCGCACGCAGGTACTGGCCGCGCCGCCCGGTCCGCGCACGGTGGGCACGCTCATCGTGCGGGCCCGCGCCTGACAGTTGCAGCGGCCCCGGTCGGCTGACCTCCTCGCCGACCGGGGCCGCTCATGTACCTCGGCTGCCGAGGTAGCGAGTCGCTAGAGGCCCGGTCAGCCGTGGCCATTACCTCCGCAAGCCTCCACTGGCGTGGCCACCAAGGCGGAGATGCCGCCGTCGTCGCCCATGTCATCCAGATTTGCGCACATAACGCCCGTGTCCGAGTCAGCGGCTGCGGGGTAGGCCGTTGTGAGCAGGGCACCGGCCGCGAGGGCCACGCCGCCCGCTATCGCAGTGATACGTCGCTTCATGATTTCTCCTTCTCGGGATGCCACTGCCGCGCCCAAGCCCGGCCAGCCAGCCAGCCAGACGTGCCTGCCTGCCAGGAGGGGCGCAACAAAGGGGCAGGGCCCGGGGAATGGGGAGGGGCGGACCCTGCGCCTCCAGTGACCCACCGTCCGCGATCTGGCGCACGCCCACAGGAGCCCTACTGCGCCGTGCAGGTGGTGGTCCAGCTGCAACCGTCGCCGTTCACCCGAGGCACTGGAGGCCGCCCACATCGTGATCGCCTACCGTTCGGGCGAGCATGGGGCGAGCCAACGATCTCTGAGCCCCCGAAAATGCCGTGAGCCCCAGTCCAGATACCGTCTGAACTGGGGCTCCGCTGTAGGCCGTGTGGGACTCGAACCCACAACCAATGGATTAAAAGTCCACTGCTCTGCCAATTGAGCTAACGGCCCTGGCGATGTTGCCACCCCGAGCATAGCCGGACGAGGCCGTGTCTCCGATCGGGTATCGGCGACACGGCCGCGCCGGGCAGTCAGAACCCACTGAGCACACACTCAGAACCCACTCCGAACGCACGGGAGTGTCACGGATCAACCGGCTCCGGCGCCCCCGCCCGAGCCGCCTCCCTCGCCCGGGTCCGTTCGTGATCCGGGTTCAGGAACCAGTGCCGAGCCGACACCACCCACCACGTCGCCGCGAACCCCAGTACGACCAGAACGGCGACCGGCGCGTAGTTGAACGACTCCCACGTCACCGGCGACACCTGCGGAAGCATGAACAGCACCGTGATCACGCAGACCCACGCCACCGCCACCACGCCGATCGCCCGGGACCACCGCCCCAGATGCCACGGCCCGCGCTCGAAATCCTCCCCCTTCCGCAACCGCAGCAGCGTCGGGATGACGTACGCGATGTACAGACCGATCACGGCGATCGAGGTCACCGCCGCGTATGCGGTGACGTTGATCAGATACGGCAGCCCCAACACCAGCGCCCCCATCGCCGCCAGCCACACCGCCGCCACCGGCGTCCGTGTGCGCGGGCTCACCGTGTGCCAGACGTGGGAGAAGGGCAGTGCGCCGTCCCTCGAGAACGCGTAGATCATGCGGCTGTTGGCCGTCACCGACGCCATCCCGCAGAACAGCTGCGCCCCGATCACGACCAGCAACAGCAGCTTGCCGGCCGTCGCGCCCAGCGCGTCGAGCAGGATCTGGGCCGGCGGCGCCCCCGTCGGGGACGCGAGGGCACCGTCGTAGGACTGGATCGCGAAGGTGAAACCGAGGAGCAGGACGAAGCCCGCTATCCATGACGTCCAGATCGAGCGGACGATCCCCTTCGGGCCGGCCGTCGACGCGTCGTGCGTCTCCTCCGTCATGTGGGCCGAGGCGTCGTACCCCGTGAAGGTGTACTGGGCCATCAGCAGGCCCAGCAGCACCACGTACACACCACTGCCCCAGCCCGTGTTGTTCACGAACTCGCCGAACACGAAGGACGCCGACTGGTGTTCATCCGGAACGAAGGTCAGCGCTCCCACAATCACCGCCACGCCCAGAACGTGCCACCACACGCTCACGCTGTTCAGGAGCCCGACGATCCGGACCCCGAAGGTGTTCAGCAGGCCGTGCAGCACCAGGATGCCCGCGAACAGCAGCACCGTGCGGCCCGGTGTCACCTCGAAGTCGAACTGGAGATTGAGGTACGCCCCGAGGAAGGACGCCGCCCCGAAGTCGATGCCCGCCGTCACCGCCACCTGGCCCAGGACGTTGAACCAGCCCGTGAACCAGGCCCAGGCGGCGGCCGTACGCGAGGGCGCCAGGCGGTGCGCCCAGAAGTACAGGCCCGCCGACGTCGGGTACGCCGAGCAGATCTCGGCCATGGCCAGACCCACGAAGAGGGTCATCAGGCCCACCGCGACCCAGCCCCACGTGATCACCGCCGGGCCGCCCGTGTTCATGCCGAACAGGTACAGCGTCAGGCAGCCCGACAGGACCGAGATGATCGTGAAGGAGACCGCGTAGTTGGAGAACGCCGACATGCGGCGGGCGAGAACCTGCGTGTAACCGAGCTGG
This sequence comes from Streptomyces sp. NPDC002838, assembly GCF_040295365.1. Taxonomy (NCBI): domain Bacteria; kingdom Bacillati; phylum Actinomycetota; class Actinomycetes; order Kitasatosporales; family Streptomycetaceae; genus Streptomyces; species Streptomyces sp. NPDC002838. The sequence goes on from NZ_JBEOVF010000007.1 coordinate 33,952, forward strand.
GCCAGCCGTTCCTCGTCCGTCAGCCCACTCGCTGTCGCGTCATCTGTCATGCCCCCAGCGATTCCCTCGCCGAGGGCATGACACACGTCACAACTTGGCTAGAAAATACCCTTGTAGCCCTTCCAGCCGCTCGCGATCTTCACCCGGGCCGCGAACGACCCCTTGCCGTTGCCGGTCTGGCGGTACAGATGGCCCGCCGTGTCCCGCACCACCAGGTCGTTCTTGCCGTCGCCCGTGATGTCCCCGACGCCGACGATCGCGTTGTAGGACGCGCCCCACTTGGAGAAGACCTTCACGCGCTCCTTCAGCAGACCCGTCCCCGTGCCGTTGTAGCGGTACAGCGTCCCCGCCTTGTCGCGCGCCAGCACGTCGCCGATGCCGTCGCCGGTCAGGTCACCGGCGCCCACGATCTTCGTGTAGCCGGTCCACTTCGAGCGGATCTTCTTCCCCGCCGCCAGCGTCCCGTCGCTCTTCGCCGCGAACAGATGGATGTCCCCGGTCGAGGCCTTGCGCGCCAGCAGGTCCGGCCGCTTGTCACCGGTCAGGTCGCCGGGCGAGGTGAGCACGTTGTACGCCTTCCAGCCGGTGCCCAGCTTCGTGTACGACATCGAAGGCGCCGGCGCCAGCCCGCACTTGACCTTGTAGCCGCGCAGCGAACCGTCGCTCATCCGCACCAGCACGTCATTGCAGTTGTCCCGGTTCAGGTCGCCGAACGGGACGGCCACGACGGACGTCGACCAGCCGCTCCCCGACACCTTCCCGGAGAAGGTGCCCTTCCCCGTGCCCCGCTGGAACGTCAGCGCACCGGAGGAATTGAGGGTGAGCAGATCACCCGTGCCGTCGGGCAAGCCCTGCGAACCCGTGTGGTCGTGGCGTACGGGGGCGCCGTGCAGCAGCTTCACCGAGCCCCGCACCTCGACCGGCCCGCCGACGCCGTCCGCGGGCGTGACGGACAGGGTCCAGTCGTACGGGCCGCTCGGCAGCAATTCGCCCGCAGACGTCCTACCGCCCCACCCGAGACTGACCTCGCCCCGCGCCGCCCCGCCGTCCCGGACGTCGACGACCTTGCCGGTCGCCTTGGCGCGCACGGTCAGCCGCCAGTTCGCCGACGGCTTCGACAGCAGCACGGTGGTCAGGGTGTCGGGGGTCTCGTCGACCTCCTTGGACTCGACGTACGACGCGCTCTGCGCGGGCCCGAGCAGCCGCAGCGGCTGCTGCGCCACCCCGGACGGTACGAGGTGCACGCGCTCCTCGCCGTCGACGTACGCGGCGTTGGCGCCGGCCTCGTCGACGGTCCAGCGCACGTCCCGCTGCGAGACACCGGGCGTGTCGGGCAGGTCACCGACGACCCGGCTCGCGGACGTGCCGCCCGCGACCGTCGTCAGCGTCAGCTTCCCGGCCTGCTGGTCGTGCGTGACGACGTACCCGTCGCCGAGCTTCGCCTCGCCCGTCGGCACGGGCACCGACTTCTTCGCCGTACGGTCGTAGACGCCGGCCCGGCCGTCGCAGGTCCAGTACAGGTAGCGGCCGAGCGCCTGGAGTTCGGTGGGCTTGCAGCCCGCGTCGGTGGTGAGGGTCTCGGTGGTCTTCTTGGCGGTGAGGTTGTACGCGGTGACGCTGCCGGGGGTCGTGCCGGCCGTCCACAGGACGTCACCGGAGAGGGCGGCGGCGCCCGGGGGGCGGGTGACGGACGGGGTGCCGTGGTCGCCGATCTTGTAGACGTACTGCTTGTCGGTGTCCGTGTAGAGGACGTACCGCCCGGACACGTCGGTGATACGACCGCCCGTCGGCACGGTCCGGTCCCAGAGCCGCGCCTCGGTCGGCCCGTTGACCCGGATCAGATCCTGTGTGTCCGAGTTGGTGTGCTCCAGCCAGGCGATCCGGCCGTCGGCGGTGCCGAAGACCTGGGAGCAGGACACGTCGTTCGCCGGGCAGGTGCCGACCACCACGTCGGAGACGATCCGGGGCGTGAACTCGGAGCGCTCGCCGAAGGCGGGGGTCCCGGTGGCGGCGACGGTCCGCACGTAGTCGTTGCGCTGCGTGCTCCCGCTGGTGTCGGTGACGACCAGGCGACCCTGCTCCAGGGACAGGCCCTGGATCGGGGCGGGCGGCTTCGGGAGGGCCTTGACCTGCGTGACGACGGGCTTGCCGTCCGGGCCGGCGTGGATGCGCTGGATGCCCCAGTCGTCGGCGGTGGTACGGCCGATGGTGAGGGCGCTGCCGTTCGGCTCGGCGGACAGATCGGGGGCCGTCGAGGTGAGCAGGGTCACTGAGGCGCCGCCCGCGATGGGCTGAGCCGTCACCTGGTTGGTCCTGTTGAGGCGCTGGACCAGCCAGTCGCCCACCAGCGCCACGTAGTTGGCGGAGCTCCTTCCGGTCAGGACCACCTCGACGGGGGTGGCCGACAGGTCGGAGCGGGGCAGCACCAGCACCTTGGTGTCGCGCGTCCGGCTGTAGACGGCGACGTAGTCCGGCGAGACCTCGACGCGGCTGTAGGTGGTGGAGGGCAGCGGCCGGGTCCAGCTCACGACCCGGGCGGTCGTGCGGTCCACGGCCACCATGCGGGCGGTGCCGTCGAGCATCGCCTGGAAGACCAGGCCCGAAGCGTCGGCGCCGCGTGGCTGTCCGAGCGTCATGCCCGCGGGCAGCCCGCCGACCTCCTTGTCGACGACAGACCCGTCCGCGCCGACGGTCAGCAGGTGGATGACCCGCCCGGTCGTCCCGTCGGCGTTCGTGACGGAGTGGTACGTGACGACCGTGGTGCCGTACACGGTCAAGAAGCCCTGACCTGTGGGCAGTTCAAGAGTGCGGGTGGTGCCGTCCGCGGCGTTCCAGAGGTCGATACGGGCGCCGGGGTAGCGGTACGCGAGTACGTCGCTGCCCGTTCCGGAGACGGCCACGGTGCCTGTCGTCTTCGGCGTTTCGAAGGTCTTGCCGTCGGCGTATCGCGCCCACAGGTAGCCGCGGGTGCCCTCCTGCCGGTGGAAGACGCCCTCGGTGCCGGCCCCGTCCGCACCCGTGAGGCTGTCGGGGTAGTGGAGCGCCGCCGCCAGGTTGGTGCTCCGCAGCGCGGCCGGCACCACCGTCTCCTGCGGCGCCTCCGCCGCGGCCGCCGACGGCAGCAGCGGGCTCAGCCCGGCCGCGAGCGCGGCGGAGGCGGCCACGGCGACGGCCGCGCGTCTCGCTCGGGAGTGACGTACGAAGACATGACGAGCCAAGGACAAGGCGATCCTCCCCGAAAGAACGAGAGGAACGCGCGCCGCTTCGGATACCCCGGCCCCGGCGGTCACATCCCCCTCATAAGTCAGCTGATATTACAGGTTCTTCACAGCTGGACACATGAAAAAGCCGTGGCCCCACCCGAGTTCGGGGTGGGGCCACGGCGCTGACTACTGGTCGGCGTCAGCCGTTACATCACTCTTACGTCAGCTGTTGCGCTTCCAGCGCGGCTTGTCCTCGCGGCGGCCGACGGAGCCGGCGCCACGGTGGTCGTCACGACGGCCGTACGGGCGGTCGTGGCCACCGGTACGGAAGCCGGGGCGGTCGCCCTGACGGTCGCGGTTGAACGGACGGTCGCTGCCGCGGTGCCCGCCGCGCTCGTCCCGGCGCTCGAAGGGACGGGCCGGACGGTCGTCACGGCGGAAGCCGCCACGGTCGCCGTCCCGACGCTCGAAGGAACGGCCACCGCGGTCGGAGCCCCGGTCGTCACGACGGTCGAAGGAACGACCACCACGGTCGGCTCCACGGTCACCCCGGTCGTCACGGCGGAAACCGCCACGGTCGCCGTCCCGACGCTCGAAGGAACGGCCACCACGGTCGGCCCCACGGTCACCCCGGTCGTCACGACGGTCGAAGGAACGACCACCACGGTCGCCCCGGTCGCCCCGGTCGTCACGGCGGAAGCCGCCACGGTCGTTGTCACGACGCTCGAAGCCACGGCCGCCGTCGCGGTCGCGGTCCCGGTTGAACCCGCCACGGTCGTTGTCACGACGCTCGTAGGAACGGCCACCACGGTCGGCCCCACGGTCACCCCGGTCGTCACGGCGGAAACCGCCACGGTCGCCGTCCCGACGCTCGAAGGAGCGCTCCGCCCGGTCGACCTCCTGCGCCACCGGCTGCTGGGGCACGGACGCCTCGACCACCTCGGCGGCCTCGGCGATCGCCTGCGCCTCGGCCACCGCGGCCTCGGGGTCCTCGCCCCGCTCGCGGGCGGCCCGGGCGACCAGCCGGTCGGCCTCCTCGCGCAGCTCGGTAGCGCGGCGCTGCGCCCGCTCCAGCTGCTTGGTGAGGTGGGCGACCTCGCGCTCGGCCTGCTGGGCCGCGTTGGCCGCGGACTCCGACTGGACCTCGGTCATCGACCGGGCGCCGGTGATCTCGGCGACCTCGGGCTCGAAGGCCGTACCGGAGTTGATGATGTGGCGCGAGGCGTCGACGCCCGCGTCCTCCATCAGCCGGAAGATCTGGCGGCGCTGGTGCGGCAGCGACAGGGAGACGACGGTGCCGGAGCGGCCCGCACGAGCGGTACGCCCGGAGCGGTGCAGGTAGTCCTTGTGGTCACCGGCGGGGTCCACGTTCAGTACCAGGTCGATGCCGTCGACGTGGATACCGCGCGCGGCGACGTCGGTCGCGACGAGCGCGTTGACGTAACCGTCCTTGAAGTCGGCCAGCGTCCGCGTCCGCGCGCCCTGCGTCATGCCGCCGTGCAGCGCGTCCGCCTTCACCCCGGCGTCGCGCAGCTGCTCGGCGATACGGTCGGCGCCCAGCTGGGTGCGGACGAAGATGATCGTGCGGCCCTTGCGGGAGGCGATCGCGGCGGTGACCGGCGCCTTGTCCTTGGGCTTCACGATCAGGATGTGGTGCGACATGGTCGTCACCGCGCCCTGGGCGGCGTCGACCTCGTGCAGGACGGGGTCGGTGAGGTAGCGCTTGACCAGGGTCGCGATCTCGTTCTCCATCGTCGCGGAGAACAGCATGCGCTGACCGCCCGCCGGAATCTGGTCCAGCAGCTCGGTGACCTCGGGCAGGAAGCCCAGGTCGGACATCTGGTCGGCCTCGTCGAGGACGGCCACCCGGACGTTCTCCAGCGAGCAGGCGCCGCGGTTGATGATGTCGCGCAGCCGGCCCGGGGTGGCGACGAGGACGTCGACGCCGCGCTCCAGGGCGTAGATCTGGTTGCCCATCGACGTACCGCCGCAGACGACCTTCATCTTCAGGCCGAGCACGTCGCCGTACGGCTGCAGCGCGTCCGCGACCTGCATCGCGAGCTCACGGGTCGGCGTGAGGATGATGCCGCGGGGCTTCTTCTTCTCGGTGTGACCGCCGGACAGCTGGGTCAGCAGCGGCAGACCGAAGGAGAGGGTCTTGCCGGAGCCGGTGCGGCCACGGCCGAGGATGTCCTTGCCGGCCAGGGCGTCCGGGATGGTCGCGGCCTGGATCGGGAAGGGGGTGGTCACGCCGTTCTGGGCGAGCTTGCGCACGACGCCCTCGGGGAGACCGAGGTCCGCGAAGGTGACCTCGGGAACGTCCTCGGCGGCCTCGTTCTCGGGCACGACGACGTGATCAGTACTGGAAATGGACATGCGTATGCGAAACCTTCCGGAGTCTCGTCGGCACGCGCCCGTCAACTCCGTGATTCGCAAACGACCGCCTCTATGCGGTCCGCCACGGCAAGGGAGAGTACGCGCCACACGGCGCGCTCTGCGTTGGCGCCGGGCAAGATGGGATCAAACGATCTACCACCATACGCACCCCCCACCCCCGAAGGCAAACCGAGCCTCATAGCCGCAGGTCAGCGGAGTTCACGCGGGCGAGCCCGCCTCCGGTGCGGGCTCTCGCCGGTCCAGTTGCGGACCCGGGGGCTCGTGCGCCGACGAGGACGGCTCGGCGACCGTCGGAGTCGGCGTCGGGGACGCGGGCGGTTCGTCCGTCGGCGTCGGCGTCGGCTCGGCCGTGCGGGTGGGAGTGGGCGGCGCCTCGGTCGGCGACGGCACCCCCGGCTTGTCCGGCTTCGCCGGCCCGCCACCCCCGGCCGAGGCGGACGCGCTGGGACGAGCCGACGCCGACGCCGACGGCTTCTCCGACTTGCCCTTGCCCTTCTTGTGCTTGCCGTGCCCGCGATTGCCGTCCCCGGCCGCCGCGTCGACCCCGGAGCCGCCGCCCGACACCGCCGCCCCGCCGTCGGGCGCCTCGCCGCCCCGCTGACCGGCGGAGTGCGACGGCTTCGCGCTCCCGCCGGCGTCGTCGTCGCCCACGCTCATGCAGCCGGCGGCAGCGGCGACGGCCATGACCGCGGCGGCCAGACGGACGGGTACGTACAAGGGGCGCACGAGCAGCCACCTCCGGGGGATGGTGAAGGAGTCAACTTCTTCAACTCCCGCCGCCCACAAGAGGACACGCGACCCGTTCCGCGGCCGCTCAGCCGTATCCGAGGGCGTGCAACCGCGCGTCGTCGATCCCGAAGTGATGGGCGATCTCGTGCACGACGGTCACCTCCGTCTCCTCGACGACCTCCTCCCGCGACTCGCACATCCTCAGCGTCGGCCCCCGGTAGATCGTGATCCGGTCCGGCAGCACCCCGGCGTACCACTCACCCCGGTCGGTCAGCGGAGTCCCCTCGTACAGCCCGAGCAACTCGGGATCGTCCGTCGGGGGCTCGTCCTCGACGAAGACCGCGACGTTGTCCATCAGCCGGGTCAACTCCGGCGGAATACGGTCCAGCGCCTCGGCAACCAGTTCCTCGAACTCCTCGCGCGTCATCTCCAGCACAGGCCCATTGTCCGGTACGAAACAGCCGTACGAGAGTCATGAGCACGCCCGCATATCCACATCCGGACTTGGGCATACGGGACCAATGGCCCGCGTCCCCGTCGTCGCTCGGAGCGTCGTGAACCGCATCCGCAGGACCCCACGTGCCCTCGCGCGCCACTACCGCACGCGCCGGCCCCACCCGACCGTCGAACTCGTCCCCCAGCCGCACCCCTGGACCCGCGCCCTCGGTCTCGTCACCGTCGTCGTCGTGGGCGCCTGGCTGGGTCTGCTGATCGTCGGCAACGTACGGACCTCGGTCGGCCCCATGAACACGACGATGACCCTGCGTCCGTCGCTCACCGGCGGCACGAAGATCAACGTCTCGCCGCTCGGCGCGCTGCAACTGGACAGCCACGTCGCCCCCGTCCGCCTGGACGTCAATGTCGACCAGCTCGACCCGGTCCGCTCGCAGGCCCTCGTCGACCACCCCGAACGCCTCTCCGGCCTCCAGGACGAGGTCAGCCAGGACGTCGAACACGGCACCCTCGACCTGGCGCTGCGCTCCTGCGTGGCCGTCGTGTCGGGCGCCACGGCCCTCGGCCTCGCGGTCTACCGCCGCCCCCGCCGGGCCCTCGCGGCCGGCGGCCTGGCGTTCACCCTCCTGGCCGCCTCCGGAGGAACCGCGTTCGCGACCTGGAACCCCGAATCGGTCCTGGAGCCGAAGTTCTCCGGCCTGCTCTCCTCCGCGCCGTCCCTCGTCGGCAACGCGCGCAGCATCGTCACCGAATTCGACGTCTACCAGAAGGAGTTGGCGCGCCTGGTGACGAACGTGACGAAGTTGTACGACGCCACCTCCACGCTCCCCGCCTACGCGCCCGACCCGACCACCATCCGCGTCCTGCACGTCTCCGACATCCACTTGAACCCGGCGAGCTGGAAGATCATCGCCTCGCTGGTGGACCAGTACAAGGTGAACGTGATCGTCGACTCCGGCGACACCATGGACCACGGCACGGCGGCGGAGAACGGCTTCCTGGACCCGATCGAGAACCTCGGCGCCCCCTACGTCTGGGTCCGCGGCAACCACGACTCCCTGGTGACGCAGCGCTATCTGGAAGGCCTGAAGAACGTCCACGTCCTGGACGACGGCCGGCCCGCGACGGTCGCGGGCCTGCGCTTCGCGGGCATCGGCGACCCCCAGTTCACCCCCGACCGTACGAACAAGCCGGGAGCCGAGCAGTCCCAGGAGCTGGCCGGCGCCCGCCTGGCCTCGGCTCTGCGCGACCAGCGGAGGGCCGGCAGCCCGGTCGACATCGCCGTCGCCCACGAACCGTCGGCGGCCCGCGAGGTGGACGGCGAGGTCCCCCTGGTACTGGCCGGCCACGTCCACCACAACGAGATGGAGGTCCTGAAGTACGGCACGCGCCTGCGCATCGAGGGCTCGACGGGCGGCAGCGGCCTGCGCGCGGTGGAGGGCAAGTACCCCGACCCCATCGAGGCGTCGATCCTCTACATGGACCGCGACACCCGCCGTCTCCAGGCCTGGGACGAGATCAAACTGGGCGGCTTGGGTCTGACGACGGCCGAGGTCAGCCGCCACCTCCCGGCGGAGAACCAGCCCGGAGCCACCCGCTCGCCCTCACCCACGTCCCCCACCCCCTCTCCGCCCGCTTCTCCGACCGCCCCGTAAACCGTTTTGGCGATAGCTCCCGCCATCCCATATGCTTCTCACGTCCCCGACGCGCTGGAAAGCGCCCAGGCGGGCCGATAGCCCTCATCGTCTAGCGGCCTAGGACGCCGCCCTTTCAAGGCGGTAGCACGGGTTCGAATCCCGTTGGGGGCACGCAGTACGGTGTGCGACACTGTCGTACACACGCATGGTCCTGTGGAGCAGTTTGGAGTGCTCGCCACCCTGTCAAGGTGGAGGCCGCGGGTTCAAATCCCGTCAGGACCGCTGAGGTTTCCCCGGAATCCTCGTGGCTGGGTAGCTCAGTTGGTACGAGCGATCGCCTGAAAAGCGATAGGTCGCCGGTTCGACCCCGGCCCCAGCCACCTTCGCCCACCAGGGCCCACAGCCCCACCGAAGATCTTCGGTGGGGCTGTACTTATGTCGGTACAACAACGGTGATCAGGGCAACCCCCTAGGTGCCGTCGTTGTGGACGTGCGCTGACGGCTCAAGCTCCCGGCTGCCTGTGCGGTCGTTGTGGCGGGTGCGGTTGAGTCGGCGGCCGCTGTGTCGGTTGCCTGTGGATGTGGTGGCGATGTTGGCGATGCCGAGGTCGACGCCGATGAAGCCCTGCGGGGCGGAGTTCTGGGTGGTTTCGGGTACGTCCAGGGTGGCCGGCAGGTACCAATCGCCGTTCTGTTGGATCAGGTCCGATTCGCCTTGGCGGTACTGGGCGAGGAGTCGGAGTTGTTCTTGCTGTCCGGTGAATTGGAGGCGCTTCATGCGGCCCGTCACAGTCCAGATGGAGACCGTGCGCTGTTCCGTCTGCCAGGACAGCATGCGGTCGTCGTAGGGCTGGCGGCGTCGGTGCGGAAGGTGGGTGGTTTGCTGGTGGCTGCGCGGTGCCGTCGGGATCCCGGGGGTCCGAGGGACCGGCTTCAAAACGGCAAAGTCGATCGCCTTGGGCGTCCCCAAGCGACGGGAGTCGACGCCTAAGGCACCGCCGTCCCAGCGGAGCTGGTGAAGGACGTCTCACCGCCGGAGGCAAAAGCGTTCGCCAGGAAAATCCGGAGGATGAGATCCTGGACCGCGTATGTCTACGCACCCTGCCCCCGGCGCCCCCGCTCTCGGCACTCTCGCCCCCCGCCTGACCGAGCTCTCCCTGCGCGATGCGCACCGGCTCGGGCGCAGGCTCGAAGGCGCGCGCAAGATCCGTAAGCCTGAGGCCCGTGCCGCCGTGCTCGGCGAGATCGAGGCGGAGGTCGCGAAGGCCGAGGCGCGGATGGGAGAGCGGCGCGCCCGTGTGCCCGCCGTGACCTACCCCGCGCAGCTGCCCGTCAGCCAGAAGAAGGACGAGATCGCGGCCGCCATCCGTGATCACCAGGTCGTCATCGTCGCCGGCGAGACCGGTTCCGGGAAGACGACCCAGATCCCGAAGATCTGTCTTGAGCTGGGGCGGGGGGTCCGGGGCATGATCGGGCACACGCAGCCCCGTCGTATCGCCGCCCGTACCGTCGCCGAGCGCGTCGCCGAGGAGCTCGACACCCCGCTCGGTGAGGCGGTCGGCTGGAAGGTGCGGTTCACCGACCAGGTGAACCCGGACGGCACCTTCGTCAAACTGATGACCGACGGCATCCTGCTCGCCGAGATCCAGACCGACCGCGAGCTGCGCGCCTACGACACGATCATCATCGACGAGGCCCACGAGCGGTCCCTGAACATCGACTTCCTGCTGGGGTATCTCGCCCAGCTGCTGCCCAAGCGGCCGGATCTGAAAGTCGTCATCACCTCCGCGACCATCGATCCCGAGCGCTTCTCCCGGCACTTCGGCGACGCGCCGATCGTCGAGGTCAGCGGGCGGACGTATCCCGTCGAGGTGCGCTATCGGCCTCTCCTGGAGGAGGACGGCGAGGACTCCGACCGGGACCAGATCACCGCCATCTGCGACGCCGTCGAGGAGCTCCAGGCCGAGGGCAAGGGCGACATCCTCGTCTTCCTCTCCGGCGAGCGGGAGATCCGGGACACCGCCGACGCGCTGGAGAAGAGGAAATACCGGTTCACGGAGGTGCTGCCGCTGTATGCCCGGCTCTCCCACGCCGAGCAACACCGCGTCTTCCAGTCCCACACCGGTCGCAGAATCGTCCTGGCGACCAATGTCGCCGAGACCTCCCTCACCGTCCCGGGCATCAAGTACGTCATCGACCCCGGCTTCGCCCGCATCTCCCGCTACAGCCACCGCACCAAGGTCCAGCGGCTGCCCATCGAGCCGATCTCCCAGGCCAGCGCCAACCAGCGCAAGGGCCGCTGCGGACGGACCAGCGACGGTGTCTGCATCCGGCTGTACGGCGAGGACGACTTCAACGCCCGGCCGGAGTTCACCGACGCGGAGATCCTCCGTACGAACCTCGCCTCCGTCATCCTGCAGATGACCGCCGCCGGCCTCGGCGACATCGAGAAGTTCCCGTTCATCGACCCGCCGGACCACCGCAACATCCGCGACGGCGTCCAGCTCCTCCAGGAGCTCGGCGCGCTCGACCCGGCGCAGAAGGACGTACGCAAGCGGCTCACGGACACCGGCCGCAAGCTCGCGCAGCTTCCCGTCGACCCCCGCCTGGCCCGTATGGTCCTGGAAGCCGACAAGAACGGCTGTGTCCGCGAGGTCATGGTCATAGCGGCCGCGCTGTCCATCCAGGACCCGCGCGAACGCCCCGCCGACAAGCAGACCCAGGCCGACCAGCAGCACGCCCGCTTCAAGGACGAGACGAGCGACTTCCTCGCCTACCTCAACCTGTGGCGCTACATCCGCGAGCAGCAGAAGGAGCGCGGCTCGTCGTCGTTCCGGCGCATGTGCAAGCAGGAGTACCTCAACTTCCTGCGCATTCGCGAATGGCAGGACATCTACACGCAGTTGCGGACCGTCGCCAAGCAGATGGGCCTCCGTCTCGAGGACCCCGCGGCGGGTACCGACGCCCCCGCCGACCGCATCCACGTCTCCCTCCTGGCCGGCCTGCTCTCCCACATCGGGATGAAGGACGTCAAGGACGGCAACAAGAACGAGTACCTGGGGGCGAGGAACGCCAAGTTCGCGATCTTCCCCGGCTCGGCCCTCTTCAAGAAGACCCCGCGCTTCGTGATGTCGGCGGAGCTGGTGGAGACCTCCCGCCTCTGGGCCCGCGTCAACGCCAAGATCGAGCCGGAGTGGGTCGAGCCGCTCGCCGAGCACCTGATCAAGCGGACGTACAGCGAACCGCACTGGGAGAAGGACCAGGCGGCGGTGATGGCGTACGAGAAGGTCACGCTGTACGGCGTCCCGATCGTCGCCCAGCGGAAGGTGAACTACGGCCGGATCGATCCCGAGGTCTCTCGCGAGCTTTTCATTCGCAACGCCCTGGTCGAGGGCGACTGGCGCACGCACCACAAGTTCTTCGCCGACAACCGCAGACTCCTCAGCGAGGTCGAGGAGCTGGAACACCGCGCCCGGCGCCGGGACATCGTGGTCGACGACGACACGCTCTTCGACTTCTACGACCAGCGGGTCCCCGAACACGTCGTCTCCGGCGCCCACTTCGACTCCTGGTGGAAGCACAAGCGGCACGAGCAGCCCGACTACCTCGACTTCGAGCGGGAGATGCTCATCCGCGAGTCGGCGGAGGCGGTCACCAAGGACGACTATCCCGACACCTGGCGGCAGGGCCCGCTGAAGTTCCGCGTCACGTACCAGTTCGAGCCGGGCGCGGACGCCGACGGTGTGACCGTCCACGTCCCGCTCCAGGTCCTCAACCAGGTCACGGACGAGGGCTTCGACTGGCAGATCCCGGGCCTCAGGGAAGAGGTCGTCACCGAGCTCATCCGATCCCTGCCGAAGCCGATCCGCCGCAACTACGTGCCGGCGCCGAACTTCGCGAAGCGGTTCCTGGACACGGCGGTGCCGTTGCAGGAGCCGCTGACGACGACCATGGCGCGCGAGCTGAAGCGCATGGTCCAAGTCTCCTTCACCGCCGACGACTTCGACTGGTCGAAGGTTCCCGACCACCTGCGCATCACCTTCCGGATCGTCGACGAGCGGCGTCGCAAGCTGGCCGAGGACAAGGACCTGGAGGCGCTGAGGCTCCGGCTGAAGCCGAAGGCGCGCAAGGCCCTCTCCCAGGCCGCGGCGGCCACCGCCGAGCGGCAGGGCGGCGAGTCCCTGGAGCGCAAGGGCCTGACCGACTGGACGATCGGCGCTCTCACCCGCGTCTTCGAGACCCGCCGCGCCGGCCAGCCGGTCAAGGCGTACCCGGCGCTGGTCGACGACGGACCGACGACGAACACCGTCTCCGTACGCCTCTTCGACACGGAGGCGGAGCAGCAGCAGGCGATGTGGAAGGGCACGCGGCGGCTCATCCTGCGCAACATCCCGGTCAACCCGGCGAAGTTCGCGTCCGACAAGCTGACGAACCCCCAGAAGCTCGCCCTGTCCGCGAATCCGCACGGCTCCGTCCAGGCCCTGTTCGACGACTGCGCGATGGCCGCGGCGGACAAGCTGATCGGGGACTTCGGGGGTCCGGCGTGGGACGAGGAGTCGTACCGGAAGCTGTACGACAAGGTCCGCGCCGAGATCGTCGACACGACGGTCCGTGCGGTGGGGCAGGTGCAGCAGGTGCTGGCGGCCTGGCAGTCCTGTGAGCGCCGCCTGAAGGCCGTACGGAGCCCCGCGCTGCTGCCGAACCTCCAGGACGTGCGCAAGCAGCTGGACGCCCTCGTGAAGCCTGGCTTCGTGACGGAGGCGGGCATACGACGTCTCCCCGACCTGATGCGCTACCTGGTCGCCGCGGACCGGCGCCTCCAGCAGATGCCGACGAACGTCCAGCGGGACACCACGCGCATGGGCAAGGTCCACGAGATGCAGGACGAGTACGCGTGGCTCCTGGAGCAGATGCCGCAGGGCCGCCCGATCCCGTCCTCGGTCCTGGACATCCGCTGGATGATCGAGGAGCTCCGGGTCAGCTACTTCGCCCACGCGCTCGGTACGGCGTACCCGATCTCCGACAAGCGGATCGTGAAGGCGATCGACGCGGCCGTGGCGCCGTAACGGCGCCTGTACGGTGGGTGAGTTCGACCGGGGCCTCACCCTCCTGTACAGTCTCTTCTCGCAGCACAGCGCAACACCAAGTGCCGCGAAACCTGGTCCTGTGGAGCAGTTTGGAGTGCTCGCCACCCTGTCAAGGTGGAGGCCGCGGGTTCAAATCCCGTCAGGACCGCAGTGAAGGAAGAGGGCCGCATCCCGGACCGGGACGCGGCCCTCTCTCGTGTCCGCACACCACCAGACCGCTCTCGCCGCCCTGTCAAGGTGGAGGCCGCGCCCGCGGCGCAGCCGCAATCGGGTACGGCAAATCCCGTACCGCATCAGATAAGAGAGCCCGGGTCTTCGGACCCGGGCTCTCTTGCGTCCACGCCATCTTGACGCCGTCACATTCGCTCGGTACCCAGAAACCAGGGCCCCGCTTCCCGCGCGGCCCCCCTGGAGGTGGCGTATGGCGGCATCGGCTAGGCACGAAACGCGGGCGTTGCTTCGCGCGCATCTGTCGGCCGCTGCCTCGTACCGCCATCTGACGCACCACTGCCCCATCTGCCACCGTCTGCTCCGACTGGCGCTGGACTCCGCTCCCCGACCGGCACAGGCCCCGAACGAGAGCGTCGAGGGCGAGACGCCCACCAGCGCGCCCTCCAGCTCATGACGATCTCCACTAGCGCACACAGGGCAGGGGCAACAAGGACTCTGGCATGTGACGGGTGTCACCGCATGAGTTTCTGAAATCGCGGTACTTACACCTCGCCTACAACTGGTCAATTTAATATGTGCAATTGCACCCTGCTCAGAGCCTGCCCACAGGAGATCCGACACCCCTCCCCAGACTCCGACAAGGCCGCTCACAGAGCAGCCCGCCCGACCACGTCCCGCACACAAAAAAGATCGCGCTGGACCCGGCGGAGTCCAGCGCGATCGACGACGCACCCTTGGCACTTGCTTGGGAAGCCCCGAAGAGCTTGGGGATGAGGGCCTGTTGGGGCAGGACCCGCGTCGCTTGGAGCTAGGGCTTCGGGCGTCTCGGCCGGTAGGGGCCTGCCGAAATGCCCGAATATTCGGTTGTCAGGCCTCGCTGCGCTGCTGCGGGATGCCCGCGAGCAGAGCACGGACCTCCGCCTCGCGATAGCGACGGTGCCCGCCGAGCGTGCGGATCGAAGTGAGCTTGCCGGCCTTCGCCCACCGCGTGACCGTCTTGGGGTCGACGCGGAACATCGTGGCGACCTCAGCCGGGGTCAGCAGCGGCTCGGCATCAGGGGTGCGAGCGGTCATGAGCGGCCTCCTCGGGAGAACCGAACCTTCTCGGTTCTTTCCTCTAAATTCTGCACCTTGACCCGCGTTGCCCGAAATGGCGGACGCGAGTCGAGTCGGTTATAGGACGAACGGCTTGTCCTCGGCACTACAACTACACCATCTGTCCAGCCGCGTCGGCCAAACCGATGGAATTGCCCCTCCAGGTGTTCATCAGCGACGGAAGCCGATGGACCATGCCATAGCGGACAGTCACGCCACTGTGACGATCAGTCACAGGACGATCAGGAGTCACCAGACCCCCCAAAGCGTGCAATGCGAGCGGAATCCTCCCCGGACTCCTTGTCCTATTTTGGCATGAGGAGGGGCAAGGGACGCAAGAGCCGCGTACGTGCGGTCCGTCACGCTTGCCGATACTTGACCCACACTTGAGATGAACGCCCGGATCGGGACCTACGTCCCATGTTGACGAAACCTCAGGAACCTCAGAGCGAGGACGAAACCCCAAAACGGGCGCCACGTCAAACGTCAGTTCGCAGACCGCCGGTCCCGCACCGACCGCCACCGCTCCACGAGCCGCCCGTACGCCTCGCCCGCCGCGACCCCGTCGCCGCGCCGCAGCGCCTCGATGCCCTCGGCCACATCGGCCGCCGAGTGGTCGTCCTCCAGCTCGCCGGCCGGCAGCGTGTGCACCAGCCCGCCGTAGTCCAGCTCCACCAGCGAGCGCGGATGGAACTCCTCCAGCCAGCGCCCGACGTCCACCAGGCCGTCGATCAGCGGCCCCTCGTCGATGGCCTCCTTCAGGGCCCGCAGGCCCCGCGCCACCCGCCGCCGGGCCTGCACCATCGGCGTGCGGTAGCGCAGCATCGGAGGGACGTCGCCGGAGCCCTTGTCGAACCGCCGCTCCTCGTCCGCGACCAGCACGAACCAGTTGAGCGGCACCTGCCAGGTCGCCGTACGGATCCACGGCCGGGCGTCCGGGTTGCGGGCCAGCCAGCGCTCGTAGTCCTGGGTGGCCTGCCGCCGTACGACCGGCGGCAGCACCGCGTCCAGGACGGGCGCCGGAAGCTCCTCGGCCAGCTCGCCGAGGGCCTGCCAGCCGCGCAGCCGGGTGCGCCACGGGCACACGCACAGCACCCCGTCGGTCTCGAGCACGAAGGCGTCGCCGCTCTCGTGCACCGGCACCGGGATGGGCGGGGTGGGCAGCAGATCGGCCAGCGAGCGGCGCAGTTCGTCCTGGTAGGACGGGCGGTCGGGGCGGCGGGCGTAGCGCGCCCAGTGGCTGCGCTCCGGCTCCGGGAAGGCGGCCAGCGGCTCGTACACGCGCAGATACGTCGCGTACGGAACGATCACCGAGGACACCTTGGGCACGCCTGCTCCCTCCCCCGCCGTCTGCCGGGAAAACCTGCGAAACCCGCACACCGACGAGCGGGAAAACCATGCAAATCGTCGCACGTCCGTACTCCAGGCGGAGGTGATCCCCCGCGCCACGCGATCTGCGGGCTCGCACAGGTCTAATCTCATGCTCACAGGCCCCGCCACCCATACGGGAGCCCGTGTCCGACCGCCGCTACTTACCAGGGAGTCACCACCGTGACCGACGTAACCGGCGCGCCCGCTGATGTCCTGCACACCCTGTTCCGTTCGGAGCAGGGGGGCCATGAGCAGGTCGTGCTCTGCCAGGACCGCGAGAGCGGCCTGAAGGCCGTCATCGCCATCCATTCCACTGCCCTGGGCCCCGCCCTCGGCGGCACCCGCTTCTACCCGTACGCGAACGAGCGGGAGGCCGTCGCCGACGCGCTGAACCTCGCGCGCGGGATGTCCTACAAGAACGCCATGGCCGGTCTCGACCACGGCGGCGGCAAGGCCGTGATCATCGGCGACCCCGACCGGGACAAGAGCGAGGAGCTGCTCCTCGCCTACGGCCGGTTCGTGGCCTCGCTCGGTGGGCGGTACGTCACCGCGTGCGACGTCGGTACGTACGTCGCCGACATGGACGTCGTCGCACGCGAGTGCCGCTGGACGACGGGCCGGTCGCCGGAGAACGGGGGCGCCGGGGACTCCTCCGTCCTGACCGCCTTCGGTGTCTACCAGGGCATGCGGGCCTCCGCCCAGCATCTGTGGGGCGACCCGTCGCTGCGCGACCGCAGGGTCGGCGTCGCGGGCGTCGGCAAGGTCGGTCACCTCCTGGTGGAGCACCTGCTCGACGAGGGTGCCGAGGTCGTGATCACGGACGTGCGCGAGGAGGCCGTAGGGCGGATCCTCGACCGGCACCCGGCGGGCGTGACGGCCGTCGCGGACACGGACGCGCTGATCCGCGTGGACGGGCTCGAGATCTACGCCCCGTGCGCGCTGGGCGGGGCCCTCGACGACGACACCGTGCCGGTGCTGACCGCCAGGATCGTGTGCGGCGCGGCCAACAACCAGCTCGCCCACCCGGGCGTCGAGAAGGACCTCGCCGACCGCGGGATCCTCTACGCGCCGGACTACGTGGTGAACGCCGGCGGCGTCATCCAGGTCGCCGACGAGTTGCACGGCTTCGACTTCGAGCGGTGCAAGGCGAAGGCCGCGAAGATCTACGACACCACGCTGGCCATATTCGCACGTGCGAAAGCGGACGGTATCCCTCCGGCCGCCGCGGCCGACCGGATCGCCGAGCAACGGATGGCGGAGGCCCGCAGGAGGCTGTGAGCCGGGTCTGACCGGTACCCGTCGGTGGACGGTTAGAGAGAACTCTCACTTCTACCGGCGGGTCGACCGCCGATAAGTGGTTAAAATCGCCACTGACCAGCGAGGACGGGGCGCCTCGAAGGTCCTGCGCACACGCGCGTGCTGCGGGCGACGTACCGTATGGGCGCGGGCTCAGGTACCGTGGAAGCCCTACGGACCGGTCTCTCCGCGGAGAGCCCGTTCCGGATCATGAACGCGTGTCAAGACTCTGGGGCCGTCGAGCCCCGTCGTTGAGGGGGTCGAGCCATGGGGCGCGGCCGGGCCAAGGCCAAGCAGACGAAGGTCGCCCGCCAGCTGAAGTACAACAGCGGTGGGACTGATCTCTCACGCCTGGCCGAGGAGCTGGGCGCATCGACGTCGAATCAATCGCCGAACGGCGATCGATTCGAGGACGATGAGCAGGACGACGACGATCTGTACTCGCGGTACGCCGACCTCTACGAGGACGGCGACGACGAGGACGAGGATTCCTCACAGCAACGTCGCGGCGCTTGACCTTGTACTGAGCACTCACCCGGTCGGTGGCTTCGGTCACCGACCGGGTTCTGTGCTGCTTACAAGGGGTCAGGCGTAGTCACCGACCAGGGCGGCACCCGTGGTGTGCTCCCCCCTGTCCGTGATCTCGCCGGCGACCCATGCGTCGACGCCTCGGTCGGCCAGTGTGGCCAGGGCCACGTCCGCCGACTCCTCCGGGACGATCGCGATCATGCCGACGCCCATGTTCAGGGTCTTCTCCAGCTCCAGGCGTTCGACCTGACCCGTCTTGCCGACGAGGTCGAAGACCGGGGCCGGGGTCCAGGTGGAGCGGTCGACGATCGCGTGCAGCTCGTCGGGGATGACGCGGGCCAGGTTGGCGGCCAGGCCTCCGCCGGTGACGTGCGAGAAGGCGTGCACGTCGGTGGTGCGGATCAGGGCCAGGCAGTCCAGGGAGTAGATCTTCGTCGGCTCCAGGAGTTCCTCGCCCAGCGTGCGGCCGAACTCCTCGATCCGCGCGTCCAGGGAGAGCCCCGCCTGGTCCAGCAGGACGTGCCGGACGAGCGAGTACCCGTTCGAGTGAAGACCGGAGGCCGCCATGGCGATCACCGCGTCACCCGTACGGATGCGATCGGCGCCGAGAAGCCGGTCGGCCTCGACCACACCGGTGCCGGCGCCGGCGACGTCGAAGTCGTCCGGGCCCAGCAGTCCGGGGTGCTCGGCCGTCTCGCCGCCCACCAGGGCGCACCCGGCCAGGACGCAGCCCTCGGCGATGCCCTTGACGATGGCGGCGACGCGCTCGGGGTGGACCTTGCCGACGCAGATGTAGTCGGTCATGAACAGCGGCTCGGCGCCGCACACCACGATGTCGTCCATGACCATGGCGACCAGGTCGTGGCCGATGGTGTCGTAGACGCCGAGCTGACGGGCGATGTCGACCTTGGTGCCGACGCCGTCGGTGGCGGAGGCGAGCAGCGGGCGCTCGTAGTTCTTGAGGGCGGAGGCGTCGAAGAGGCCGGCGAAGCCGCCGAGGCCGCCGAGGACCTCGGGGCGCTGCGCCTTCTTCACCCACTCCTTCATCAGCTCGACGGCGCGGTCGCCCGCTTCGATGTCGACACCTGCTGTTTTGTAAGACGCAGTCGCGTAGCTGGCACCAGTTGTCTCAGACATGGCTAATGAGAACCTTCGTGTCGTACAGCAGGTGAGTGCGGGCTTCTACGGGCGGCGGATCGCGTCGGCCGCGGCCGTGGCGGCCGGGCCCGCGGCCAGCTCCGTCTCCAGGAGCTGCTTGCCGAGCAGCTCGGGGTCGGGGAGCTCCATCGGGTACTCGCCGTCGAAGCAGGCGCGGCAGAGGTTCGGCTTGGCGATGGTGGTCGCCTCGATCATGCCGTCGATGGAGATGTACGCCAGGGAATCGGCGCCCAGCGAGGTCCCGATCTCGTCGATGGTCATGCCGTTGGCGATGAGCTCGGCGCGGGTGGCGAAGTCGATGCCGAAGAAGCAGGGCCACTTCACGGGCGGCGAGGAGATCCGGATATGGACTTCCGCCGCCCCGGCCTCGCGGAGCATGCGCACCAGGGCCCGCTGGGTGTTGCCGCGCACGATCGAGTCGTCGACCACGACCAGGCGCTTGCCCTTGATGACTTCCTTGAGCGGGTTCAGCTTCAGGCGGATACCGAGCTGGCGGATGGTCTGGGAGGGCTGGATGAACGTACGGCCGACATACGCGTTCTTCACCAGGCCGGCGCCGAAGGGGATGCCGGACGCCTCCGCGTAGCCGATGGCGGCCGGGGTGCCGGACTCCGGAGTCGGTATCACCAGGTCGGCCTCGACGGGGGCTTCCTTGGCGAGGCGGCGGCCCATCTCTACCCGGGAGAGGTAGACATTGCGGCCGGCGATGTCGGTGTCCGGGCGGGCCAGGTACACGTACTCGAAGACGCAGCCCTTGGGCTTCGCTTCCGCGAATCGGGAGGTCCGAAGACCGTTCTCGTCGATGGCGACGAACTCGCCCGGCTCTATCTCGCGGACGTAAGCGGCACCGCAGATGTCGAGGGCGGCGGACTCGGAGGCGACGACCCAGCCGCGCTCCAGCCGGCCCAGGACCAGCGGGCGGATGCCCTGCGGGTCGCGGGCGGCGTAGAGGGTGTGCTCGTCCATGAAGACGAGGCTGAAGGCGCCGCGCACCTGGGGCAGGACCTGGCCGGCCGCCTCCTCGATGGTCAGCGGCTTGCCGTCGTCGTCGACCTGGGCCGCCAGCAGCGCGGTGAGCAGGTCGGTGTCGTTGGTGGCCGCCACGCGCGGAGTGCGGCCGCCCTCCTGCTTGGGCAGGTCGGCGACCATCTCGGCGAGCTGGGCGGTGTTGACGAGGTTGCCGTTGTGGCCGAGCGCGATGGAGCCGTGCGCGGTGGCACGGAACGTCGGCTGGGCGTTCTCCCACACGGAGGCGCCGGTGGTCGAGTAGCGGGCGTGTCCGACCGCGATGTGACCCTGGAGCGAACCGAGCGAGGCCTCGTCGAAGACCTGGGAGACCAGGCCCATGTCCTTGAAGACGAGGATCTGGGAGCCGTTGCTGACCGCGATTCCCGCGGATTCCTGGCCCCGATGCTGGAGGGCGTAGAGCCCGAAGTAAGTGAGCTTGGCGACCTCTTCGCCCGGAGCCCAGACTCCGAAGACGCCGCAAGCGTCCTGGGGGCCTTTCTCACCGGGGAGCAGATCATGACTGAGTCGACCGTCACCACGTGGCACGCCACCGAGTGTAGGCGAGATCGACCACTGGTCCGAATTGGGTAATGCTCCAAGACGGTTCGAAATAGTGGATCACTTGACGGCGACGGCCCGCACGCTCGTTCCGTTCGTGCTGGTCAGCGTGAGGTTGTCGGCGTCCACCCGGTAACTGATCTTGCCGTCGAAGAGGCTCAGCAGGGCCCGTTCGGTCTTCATGAGTGAGGTGTCGCACATCATTCGGGTGGTGGCCGGGCGGCCGACAGTGATATGTCCGTCGCGGACCGTGGCACTGGCGTTGACGTGGTTGCAGCCGAGCCGGCCCGCGACCTTGCCCGTCTTCTCGTCGAAGGCGAGGTACGGCTTCCCCTGGGCGCGGTGGGTCGCGCCGTCCGCCGTGAAGCCGTCCACCCTCCATTCGACGCCGGTGACGGGGCGCTGGACGCCGACCGAGCCGCTGCCGGGGTCACTGCCCGCCTTCTCGCTTCCGCAGGCCGCCACGAGCGGAACGATCGCGGCGGCGGCCGTCAGGATCACGCGCTGCTTTTGCCTGTACATGCCGATTCGACGGGGCGGGTGGGGTGATCGGTTCCCTCGCCGGTTCCCGTTACGACATCAGCGGCAGCAGTCCGCCGAGATCCGCCCGCTCCCCGCTCGCGCTGACCTCGGCCGCCTCGACGGCGTCCTTCCAGGTCACCCGCCCGGTGGCGAGCCGGATCCAGGTCAGCGGGTCGGTCTCGACGACGTTGGGCGGGGTGCCGCGCGTGTGCCTCGGCCCCTCCACGCACTGCACGACGGCGTACGGCGGGATCCGCACCTCCGTGGAGCCGCCGGGGGCCTTGGCCGCGAGAGCGTCGGCGAGGAGGCGGGTGCAGGCGGCGAGGGTCTGACGGTCGTGGGGGATGTCCAGGCCGGGCACGGCGGCGTTCAGGTCGTCGGTGTGGACGACGAGCTCGACGGTGCGGGTGACCAGGTAGTCGGCGAGGGTCATGGCGCCGGTGCGGGCGGCCAGGAGACGGGTGCCGGGGGCGGTGGCGAGGGCTTCGGTGATCCGCTCCTCGGTGCGGGCGAAGAGGGCGTCGAGGTCGGGGTTGGCCAGGGCCAGCTCGCGGGTGCCGTCGTCGATGTCGGCGGCGCGTACGGCGGTCGCGAACGGCCAGTCCACAAGCGTGAGCTCGGGCTTGGTCGGCTCGTCCCGGTCGAGGTTGCGGCTGACGGTCTCCACGGCCATGGTCACGTGCGCGGCCAACTCCCGTACGGTCCAGCCCTCCAGGCGGGTGGGGAGGGCGAGTTGCTCGGGGGTCAGAGTGCGTACGGCTTCCCGTACGTGCCCGAACTGGGTGAGCACCGCGGTGCGGATCTTGGCGGGGTCGTAGGTGCGGGCGCGCTTCTTGGCCGGGGGCATGGCGGCAGCTTAGGGCCTGTCCGGCGGATCAGGTCGCAGGAAAGCAGCGGTGCCAATAAGCGCAGGTGAGCGGGGTCTGGTGCGTCCAGCTGCAAGGCGGAGGAGGGCGTCGACGCGGAGCGTCGACAACCGACGACAACGCGGCAGATGGGCGTGCCAGACCCCGCGTCTGCGGCATGATCCGCCGGACAGGCCCTAAGCGGGCTGTGATGTCGTCGCGGGTGCCTCGAACACCTCGCGGTTGCGGGGGACGCCGAGGCCTCGCCAGGTGAAGGGGAGGCCGCGGGCGGTGTCCGGGTCGGGGCCGTCCATCAGCTGGAAGTGGAGGTGGGGCTCGGTGGAGTTGCCCGAGTTGCCGCAGCGGGCGAGGGGCTGTCCGGCGGTCACCCGGTCGCCTTCGCGGATGGTGAGGGAGCCGCGCTGGAGGTGGGCGTAGAGCGCGTAGGTGCCGTTGCCGAGGTCGAGGACGACGTGGTTGCCGACGATCCGCTTGACGCCGGACAGATCACGCACGGACGCCTCCAGGATCATCAGGTACAGCAGCGCGGGCAGCGACGTACGGCTCAGGTGGTCGCGCTGCCGGTCGGTGGCCCGTACGACGGTGCCGTCGGCCACCGCGAGGAGCGGGGCGCCGAAGGCCGGGAAGGCGCTGTTGCGGCGGGCGAGCGGCCACAGCCGGCTAAAGCCCGGGCGGGTGCCCGGCTCGGGCTCGGCGACGATGTCGATGGCGTAGGTCTGGCCGTAGGCGTGCGTGCCATGGCTCGGAGTGCGGTCGGCCGGGCTGTTCTGCGCCGACCAGCGGCCGGTGACGGGCGGGGCGACCTCGACCGGTTCCCGGGCCACGCGGGGACTGTCCGGGGCACCGCCCCACCTGTGGGCCACGATGACGATCACGTACGACAGGACGATCGGCAGGAAGTTCCACCACCACGGATAACCGAGGTCCAGTGAGAAGTGGGCGATCAGCAGGCCGACGAAGGTCAGCTGCAGAACGCGGTAGGCGATCTTGGCGAGTTTGCGTCCGGACATCGTTCCCCCTTGTTCGTGTTCGTGTCTGCGTGTCAGGGCAGGCCCACGGCCAACGCCACCAACAGCGGCACCACCCGCCCCGCCGGCACCTCGTAACGGCCCCGCCCGGTCGTGTGCAGCCAGCCTCCGCCGGTCAGCTGGCGCAGGTGGTGGTAGATCTGGCCGGTCGTGCCCACCTCTTCCAGTTCGGCGAGTTCGGCCGCCGTGCGCCGGCCGCCGAGGATCTCCCGGAGCAGCCGCAGCCGGACCGGGTGGCCGAGCGCCGCGAAGGACTCGGCGGCCCGCGTCCAGTCGTCGCTCAGCAGCTCTTCGGTCAGGGCGGTTTGCTGCCAGTCGTAGCGCTCCCCGGCCGGCAGCCGTACGGCGCCCGTGAACAGCACGCCTCCGCCGGCCACGCCCAGCCCGGCCAACTGCTCCTTCAGCCCGTGCAGGGCCCAGAAGTCGCTCTCGTCCAGCTGCGGCGCGGTGCGCTGCACGTTCTCCAGCGCCGCCAGCCTCCGCTCCAGGTCGGCGACGCGTTGCTCCAGTTCCACTGCGCCGATATTACGGAACTACGTAATTACGTGCAAGAGCAGAACGGCGACACGATGAAGCCCCCGCCCGGCGGACCGGACAGGGGCTTCAAACGCTTCGAACGTTTCGAACAGACGGACCTCAGGCGAGCAGCGCCGGGATGGTCCCCTCGTGCGCGGTGCGCAGCTCCTCCAGCGAGAGGGTGAACTCGCCCTGAACCTCGACGGTGTCACCATCCACGACACCGATGCGCGTGGCCGGCAGGCCCCGCGCGCCGCACATGTCGTTGAAGCGGAGCTCCTCCGAGCGCGGTACGGCGACGACCGCGCGGCCCGCCGACTCCGAGAAGAGGAACGTGAAGGCGTCGAGCCCGTCCGGTACGACCAGACGCGCGCCCTTGCCGCCGAGCAGCGCCGACTCGACCACGGCCTGGATCAGACCGCCGTCCGACAGGTCGTGCGCGGAGTCGATCATGCCGTCGCGGGAGGCGGAGATCAGGATCTCGGCGAGCAGGCGCTCGCGCTCCAGGTCGACCTTCGGGGGCAGGCCGCCCAGGTGGTCGTGGATCACCTGTGACCAGGCCGAACCGCCGAACTCCTCGCGCGTGTCACCGAGGAGGTAGAGCAGCTGGCCCTCCTCCTGGAAGGCGACCGGCGTGCGGCGGGCGACGTCGTCGATGACACCGAGGACCGCCACCACCGGGGTCGGGTGGATGGCCGCCTCGCCCGTCTGGTTGTAGAGCGAGACGTTGCCGCCCGTGACCGGCGTGCCCAGCTGCTGGCAGGCGTCGGCGAGTCCGCGGATGGCCTCCGCGAACTGCCACATCACCGCCGGGTCCTCGGGCGAGCCGAAGTTCAGGCAGTCGGAGACGGCGAGCGGCTTGGCGCCGGTCGTGGCGACGTTGCGGTAGGCCTCGGCGAGCGCCAGCTGCGCGCCCGCGTACGGGTCGAGCTTCGCGTACCGGCCGTTGCCGTCGGTCGCGATGGCCACGCCGAGCCCGCTCGCCTCGTCGATGCGGATCATCCCGGAGTCCTCGGGCTGGGCGAGGACCGTGTTGCCCTGCACGAAGTGGTCGTACTGGGAGGTGATCCAGGACTTGGAGGCCTGGTTCGGGGAGCCGACCAGCTTCAGGACCTGGTCCTTCAGCTCGTCCGGAGTCGTGGGCCGCGGCAGCTTGCCCGCGTCGTCCGCCTGGAGCTCGTCCTGCCAGGACGGGCGGGCGTACGGGCGCTCGTACGTCGGACCCTCGTGCGCGACCGTGCGCGGGTCGACGTCGACGATTTTGCCGCCGTGCCAGTAGATCTCCAGGCGGTCGCCGTCGGTCACCTCACCGATGACGGTGGCGATGACGTCCCACTTGTCGCAGATCTCCAGGAAGCGGTCGACCTTCTCCGGCTCGACGACCGCGCACATGCGCTCCTGCGACTCGCTCATGAGGATCTCCTCGGGCGAGAGCGTGGAGTCGCGCAGCGGTACGTCGTCCAGCGTCACACGCATGCCGCCGGAGCCGTTGGAGGCCAGCTCGCTGGTCGCGCAGGACAGGCCCGCCGCGCCCAGGTCCTGGATACCGACGACCAGCTTCTCCTTGAAGGCCTCCAGGGTGCACTCGATGAGGAGCTTCTCCTGGAAGGGGTCGCCGACCTGGACGGCGGGGCGCTTCGACGGCTTGGCGTCGTCGAAGGTCTCACTCGCGAGGATCGACGCGCCGCCGATGCCGTCGCCGCCCGTGCGGGCGCCGTACAGGATGACCTTGTTGCCCGCGCCGGACGCCTTCGCGAGGTGGATGTCCTCGTGCCGCATCACACCGATGGCACCGGCGTTGACCAGCGGGTTTCCCTGGTAGCAGGCGTCGAAGACGACCTCGCCGCCGATGTTGGGCAGGCCCAGGCAGTTGCCGTAGCCGCCGATGCCGGCGACGACACCGGGGAGCACGCGCTTGGTGTCCGGGTGGTCGGCCGCGCCGAAGCGGAGGGGGTCCACGACGGCGACCGGCCTGGCGCCCATCGCGATGATGTCGCGGACGATGCCGCCGACGCCCGTGGCCGCGCCCTGGTAGGGCTCGACGTACGAGGGGTGGTTGTGCGACTCGACCTTGAAGGTGACGGCGTAACCCTGACCGACGTCGACCACGCCCGCGTTCTCGCCGATGCCGACGAGCAGGGCGTCGGACTGCGGGGCCTTCTCGCCGAACTGGCGCAGGTGCACCTTCGACGACTTGTACGAGCAGTGCTCGGACCACATGACGGAGTACATGGCGAGCTCGGCACCGGTGGGCCGGCGGCCGAGGATCTCGACCACGCGCTCGTACTCGTCCTTCTTCAGGCCGAGTTCGGCCCAGGGCAGCTCGACGTCGGGGGTCGCGGCCGCGTGCTCGACCGTGTCCAGAGGCGTCCGGCTCATGCGTTGACCAGCTTCTTGAGGATCGAGGTGAAGAAGGGGAGGCCGTCGGTGCGGCCGGTGCCGATGAGCGGCTCCACGGCGTGCTCCGGGTGCGGCATCAGGCCTACGACGTTGCCGGCCTCGTTGGTGATGCCCGCGATGTCCCGCAGCGAGCCGTTCGGGTTGAAGTCCAGGTAGCGGAAGGCGACCCGCCCCTCGGCCTCCAGCTTGTCCAGCGTGTACTCGTCGGCGACGTACCGGCCGTCCATGTTCTTCAGCGGGATGTTGATCTCCTGGCCGGCCGTGTAGTCGGTGGTCCAGGCCGTCTCCGCGTTCTCCACCCGCAGCTTCTGGTCGCGGCAGATGAAGTGGAGGTGGTCGTTGCCGAGCATCCCGCCCGGGAGGAGGTGGGCCTCGGTGAGGATCTGGAAGCCGTTGCAGATGCCGAGGACCGGCAGTCCGGCCTTCGCCTGCTCGATCAGGGGCTCCATCACCGGCGAGAAGCGCGCGATGGCACCGGCGCGCAGATAGTCGCCGTAGGAGAAACCTCCGCACAGCACCACGGCGTCGACCTGGTGGAGGTGCTTGTCCTTGTGCCACAGGGCGACCGGCTCGGCACCCGCGAGGCGGATCGCGCGCTGGGTGTCCCGGTCGTCCAGGCTGCCCGGGAAAGTGACGACGCCAATACGAGCGGTCACTTCACGGCCTCCGCGGCGTGCGTCTCGTTGTTGTCAACCCTGACAGAGAAGTTCTCGATCACGGTGTTGGCGAGGAAGGATTCCGCGAGATCATGGATGCGGGCGAGCGTGGCGTCGTCGACCGGCCCGTCAACTTCCAGTTCGAATCGCTTTCCCTGACGTACGTCCGAGATGCCGTCGAAACCCAGCCGCGGCAGTGCGCGCTGCACCGCCTGGCCCTGGGGGTCGAGGATCTCCGGCTTGAGCATGACGTCGACTACGACGCGTGCCACTGGCACTCCCGGTGTTGTGGTGCTGAGCAGGTTCCTGCAGGTGCCTTCAGACTACCCGCACAAAATTTCTACGCGAGTAGAGTTGTAGGAATCTACGTGACCGCTGTCACGATCCGGTATCGGACGGGTGCCTTCACGAAAAGTTCAGGGAAAGATCCTGGATCAGCCCCGGCATCCCTATTGCGCTCGGACACGCTGACAGATTTAGTCGAGCTTCACATTGCAATGCCGGGCACTGTACAAATGAATTGCCAATAGCCGATACTTTGCCCAATAACAGGCGGACAGTCGACATCTCCCAGGCGTCCTGGCACGTCATCGCAGAGGTGTCGCATCGAAGGGACCGATATTCGTGGCGCAGAAGGTCGTGGTCACTCTCTTTGACGACATCGACGGCTCGGAAGCGGCGGAAACGATCGCCTTCGGACTCGACGGCAAGTCGTACGAGATCGACCTGAACACAACCAATGCCAAGAAACTGCGTAAGGCGCTCGCGCCGTACGTGGAGGCCGGCCGCAAGCGGTCGAGGTCCGGCAAGGCGTACCGGCAGACGGAGGTCGCCCCGGACCCGGCGGCCGTGCGGGCATGGGCCCAGGCCAACAAGATGGATGTGCCGGCGCGCGGGCGGATCCCGAAGAAGGTCTACGAGGCGTTCGCCGCGGCGCGGTAACCGTGGACGACGGCTGGTCACCCGCCCCTCGGAGCAACCGACTTGCGCTGCACCCCTCCTGGTCAGCTAGAGTCTGGAGCACGCCGAGGGGCGGGGCCGGAAAAGCCCAGTCCACGGAGGCTTGCGGGTGTAGTTCAGTAGTAGAACATCCCCCTTCCAGGGGGAAGGCGCAGTGTGCAATTCCTGTCACCCGCTCTGCACCGCCGGTACCGACCACTCTTGTGGATCAGGTAGGCTGGTGCTCGCGCCGATCGGTGAGAGCCGGTCGGAAGCAATGCGGACGTAGCTCAGTTGGTAGAGCGCAACCTTGCCAAGGTTGAGGTCGCGAGTTCGAGCCTCGTCGTCCGCTCTCTTTTCGAAGGCCCCAGTCTTATGACTGGGGCCTTCGTCGTGTGCCGTGACATGAGCCTCTGACATTTGTCATGCGGAGTGATGACAGCTCGCACTGCTGCCCGGCCCGGGATACCGGGACGCTAAAGGCATGAACACGAACGAACACGAACACGTGATTGAGGTCACTGACCTGCGGCGTGTGTACGGGGGCGGGTTCGAGGCGGTGCGCGGGATCAGCTTCCGCGTGGACCGCGGCGAGGTCTTCGCGCTCCTGGGCACCAACGGGGCGGGCAAGACGTCGACGGTCGAGCTGCTGGAGGGGCTGGCGCCGCCGGCCGGGGGCCGGGTGCGGGTACTGGGACATGATCCCTACGCCGAGCGGGCCGTCGTACGCCCTCGGACCGGGGTGATGTTGCAGGAGGGCGGCTTTCCGTCCGAGCTGACCGTCGCGGAGACCGCGCGGATGTGGGCGGGGTGCGTGAGCGGGGCGCGTCCGCCGCAGGAGGCTCTGTCGCTGGTCAGCCTCGAGGGGAAGGCCGGCGTACGGGTGAAGCAGTTGTCCGGGGGTGAGCGGCGGCGCCTGGACCTGGCGCTCGCTCTGCTCGGCAGGCCCGAGGTGCTGTTCCTGGACGAGCCGACGACCGGTCTGGACGCCGAAGGGCGCCGGGACACCTGGGAGTTGGTGCGCGCGCTGCGCGACGGCGGTACGACCGTGCTGCTGACCACGCACTACCTGGAAGAGGCCGAGGACCTCGCCGACCGCCTCGCGATCCTCCACGAAGGCCGTATCGCGGCCGCCGGAACACCGGCCGAGGTGACCGCCGCGCAGCCGTCCCGGATCTCCTTCGAGCTGCCCCACGGCTACTTCGTGGGAGACCTGCCGCCGCTCGGTGAGCTGGGGGTGTGCGGGCACGAGGTCGAGGGGAGCGTCGTACGGCTGCGCACGCGGGAGTTGCAACGGGCGGCCACCGGGCTGCTGGTGTGGGCCGAGCGGGCCGGGGTGGAGCTGCGACGGCTGGATGTGCGGTCGGCCTCGCTGGAGGAGGCGTTCCTGGGGATCGCTCGGGAAGCGGCCGGTTCCCCTGAGACGGTTGAGGAGTATGCGGCATGAGTGCCCTGATCACGACGCCTGTCGGCCGGATGACGTCGCTCGCGCGCGCAGAGCTGACGCTGCTGGGGCGGAGCAGGGGAACACTCGCCGCCGCCCTGTTCGTGCCCCTTGTCGTGCCGATCAGCGTGCGTTCCGCAACCAAGGACATGGACCTCGAGGAGGCCGGCCTGAACGTCGGCACGGTCCTTCTGCCCGCCTCCGTCGGCGTCTCGCTGCTGTTCGCGGTGTACGGGGTGCTCGTCGGCGCCTTCGTCGCCCGACGCGAGGAGCTCGTGCTCAAGCGGCTGCGCACCGGTGAGCTGCGGGACGGCGAGATCCTCACCGGCGCCGTGCTGCCGGCCGTGACCATCGGCCTCGTACAGTCCCTGGTACTGGTGGCGGGCTGCACCGCACTGCTCGACCTGGCGGCCCCGAAGGCACCCCATCTCGCCGTCGTCGGGCTGCTGTTGGGCCTGGTGATGTGCGCGGCCCTGGCCGCCGTGACGGCGAGCTTCACCCGCACCGTGGAGAGCTCGCAGGTCACCTCGCTGCCGCTGGTGATGGTCTCCATGGTGGCCTCCGGGATCGCCGTACCGCTGGAGCTCATGCCCGACCGGGTGGCGAGCGTGCTCGAACTGCTGCCGCTGTCGCCGGTGATCACGCTCGTACGGGGCGGCTGGACCGGTGACCTGTCGGCGTACGAGGCGCTGGGGGCGGTGCTGACCGCGCTGGCCTGGGTAGCCGTGGGGGTGTTTGCTGTACGGCGGTGGTTCCGGTGGGAGCCGCGGCGCTGACGTAGGTCGTACTGGTCGTACTGGTCGTACGGGTTGTACTGGGGGGAGAGCGGGGAAATGCGCGGGCCGGGCACGTGGTGGCGGGGGAAGAGCACGCCGGCGAAGGTGGAGACGTACACGCGGTGGTCGTTCCACTTCTTCGCGGTGATGGAGTTCGCGGCGGTCCCGCTCCTGGGGTTCAGCGGGATCGGACCGCGCCTCGCGATCGGGCTGCAGATGATGGTGGGCCTGCATGCCGTGACCTGCGCGGTGACCGCGTCGCGGGCGCTGGACTGGGCGCGCGGCCGCCGTGAGCGGCCCGTACGGCAGCTGTGGACGCTCGGGGGCGTCACCGCCATGGTCAGCCTGTTGACACTCGCGATCGTGGAGCACGGCCCGAGCGGTGACGATGTCGACAGCGCTGCGGGCGGGGCCTTCGGCACCGTCCTGATCTTCGGTGTCTGCGCCCTCGCGCTCGGAGTCCGGCAGCGGCGCCAGGTGGTCGCGCTGGTCGGGGGCTTCGGGCTGGGCGCCGCGGTCGTCTCGTTGGCGCTGGGCCGCCCCTGGCCCGCCGCCCTGTTCGGGGCTCTGGCCGTGCTGTTGGGCGCCGGGCTCCTCGCCTTCACAGCCGTCATCTCCGTCTGGCTCCTCAACACCGTCTACGAACTCGACGAGGCCCGCGAGACCCGGGCCCGCCTCGCCGTCGCCGAGGAGCGGCTGCGGTTCGGGCGGGACCTGCACGACGTGATGGGGCGCAACCTCACCGTGATCGCGCTCAAGAGCGAACTGGCCGTGCAACTGGCCCAGCGCGGGCGGGCCGAGGCCGTGGAGCAGATGATCGAGGTGCAGCGGATCGCGCACGCGACGCAGCGCGAGGTACGGGATGTCGTACGGGGCTATCGGGAGGCCGACCTGGAGGTCGAACTCGTCGGCGCCCAGGGGGTGTTGACGGCCGCGGGCATCCGGTGCGAGCTGACCGGCGAGGCGACCGGGCTGCCGACCGAAGTGCAGTCGGCGCTCGGCTGGGTGGTGCGGGAGGCGACGACCAATGTGCTGCGGCACGGGGATGCCGGGCGGTGTGCGGTGAGCCTGCGGGTGACGGAGGGGCGTGTGGTGCTGATGGTGGAGAACGACGGGGTCGGTGCCTCGTCCGGTAGGGACTCCGGTACGGACGGTTCGGGGCTGGCCGGGCTGCGGGAGCGGCTCGCGGCGGTGGACGGGACGCTGGAGGCGGGGCCGGTCGACGGAGGGCTGTTCCGGCTGGTCGCGGAGGTGCCGTTGAGCACGGCCTCGATGCGTGAGGTCATGGCATGACCTCTCCCGTACGACTCCTGCTCGCCGACGACGAGCATCTGATCCGGGGTGCGCTGGCCGCGCTGCTCTCCCTGGAGGACGACCTGGTGATCGTCGCGGAGGCGGCGACGGGACCCGAGGCGCTGGCCATGGCCCGTGCCCACGCCCCGGATGTCGCCGTACTGGACCTCCAGATGCCCGGCGCGGACGGTGTGAAGGTCGCCACATCCCTGCGCGCCGAGCTGCCCGGCTGCCAGGTGCTGATCGTGACCGGCCATGGGCGGCCCGGGCATCTGAAGCGGGCCTTGGAGGCGGGTGTGCGCGGATTCGTCCCGAAGACGGTCAGCGCCCAGCGGCTCGCGGAGATCATCCGCACGGTGCATGCCGGAAACCGTTACGTCGACCCCGAGTTGGCCGCCGACGCGATCTCCGCCGGTGACTCGCCGCTGACCGTGCGGGAGGCGGAGGTGCTGGAGCTCGCCGCCGACGGGGCGCCCGTCGCGGAGATCGCCGAGCGGGCCGCTCTGTCGCAGGGGACCGTACGGAACTATCTGTCGTCGGCCGTGACCAAGCTCGGGGCGGAGAACCGGCACTCGGCCGTACGGCTCGCACGCGAGCGAGGTTGGGTATAGTTGCTCTCGCGCCACGGCGCAACGCGGACGTAGCTCAGTTGGTAGAGCGCAACCTTGCCAAGGTTGAGGTCGCGAGTTCGAGCCTCGTCGTCCGCTCGGTTGTGAAGGCCCCGGTCCACTGGACCGGGGCCTTTCACGTTGCTGGTGCCCCGGCAGGCAACGTTTGCCCGTTGAGGAGCGGCGTCCGGTGCGCGTGCTCTCGGCGTGCCGGCCGGAAGCCCTCGTACTGGACGTACTCGGGCTTTCGGCCGGTGCGGCGAGTGGGGGCACCGCCCACGCCCTTGGGGCAGTGGGGGAGCGTGCCGGGCGTCGCGACGGGGCGAACGTTGCCTTTCGGGGCACTAGCTCCAGGTCGTGCCGGTGAGGCGCTCGTACGCCTCCACGTACTTGGCGCGGGTCGCCTCCACCACCTGCTCCGGCAGCGGCGGCGGGGGCTGCTCGCTCGCCCGGTCCCAGCCGGACTCCGGCGAGGTCAGCCAGTCGCGGACGAACTGCTTGTCGTACGACGGCTGCGCGCGGCCCGGCTGCCACTGGTCGGCCGGCCAGAAGCGGGAGGAGTCGGGGGTGAGGACCTCGTCGGCGATGACGAGGCTGTCGTTGTTCTCCAGACCGAACTCGAACTTCGTGTCCGCGAGGATGATCCCCCGGTCGCGGGCGATGTCGCGGGCGCGGTGGTAGACGGCGAGGGTGGCCTGGCGCAGCTGGGCGGCGGTGTCCGCGCCGACCTGGCGGGCGACCTCCTCGTAGGAGACGTTCTCGTCGTGCTCGCCGACCGCCGCCTTGGTGGCCGGGGTGAAGATCGGGGCGGGGAGCTCCGAGCCGTCGACGAGGCCTTCGGGGAGGGCGAGGCCGCAGACGGTACGAGTCTCGTCGTACTCGACCAGGCCCGAGCCGGTGAGGTAGCCGCGGGCCACGCACTCGACCGGGATCATCTGGAGCGACTTGCAGACCAGGGCGCGGCCTGCCCAGTCGGCGGGGGCGCCGGCCGGCAGTTCGGTGCTCAGGACGTGGTTGGGCACCAGGTCGGCGAGCTGGTCGAACCACCACAGGGAGAGCTGGGTGAGGATGCGGCCCTTGTCGGGGATCTCGGTCGGCAGCACCCAGTCGAAGGCGGAGATGCGGTCGCTGGCGACCATCACGAGGTCGCCCGCCTCGTTCTGGTACAGCTCGCGCACCTTGCCGGTGTGGAGGTGCACCAGGCCCGGAACCTGGATCGGCTCGGGCTTTTCTACGAATCCGGACACGGTTCCTCCCCGTGGTTTGAATAAAGGGTGGCCCGCAGGGCTCGAGGTGGTGGTGGGAGACGGGCGGGCCAAGTGGCTCGATTCTCCCGTATGCCGGAGATCGGTCTTGGTCCGGGGTGTGTGGGGCAGGGCTCAGTCACGTTTGCAGATGCGGTCCAGGAGGTTCGCGGTGGCGCGCTGGATACGGGG
The DNA here is from genome assembly GCF_040295365.1 of Streptomyces sp. NPDC002838. Lineage (NCBI taxonomy): Bacteria > Bacillati > Actinomycetota > Actinomycetes > Kitasatosporales > Streptomycetaceae > Streptomyces > Streptomyces sp. NPDC002838. Next base: position 67,127 of record NZ_JBEOVF010000007.1, read on the forward strand.
GTCGACGTGGCCCGGGCGGTCCAGTGCGGGGGTCCAAGCGAACGTTCCGGACGCGAAGACCAGGGCGCCTGAGGGGGCGCGGTAGAGGGAGGTCTCCTGGTGGCGGACGGCTCCCTCGCGGTCGGTGTAGGGGGAGTGCGCGAGCAGGATGCGGCTCTCGTGCTCGGGGAGCGGGGCGCGCGGGAAGTAGCGGTCGGCCTCGCCCGCGACCAGACCGGCGATCTCGTCGCCCTCGTGCGCGCCGGTCGCCTCCCAGAGCCAGTGGTCGGCGTTGCGGACGACTAAGGGGTGGGGTTCGGGGACGTGGCCCGCGTACTGGATACCCATCAGTTGCTGCTCGGGCCGGTCGATCTCGCGCCAGAGCACGGGTTTGCCCGGGCCCCTGCGTTTGCGGCAGGTGAGCAGGCGATCGGGGACGCCGGAAGGGGACGGGCCCAGCTCCACCTGCCAGTACAGGGTGTTCGCGGAGAGGAAGACGAGGGACGTGCCGTGGTCGCGGGCGCGTTCCACGGTGTGGCGCATGTTCGTCGACCAGTACTCGTCGTGGCCGGGGAAGACCAGGCCGCGGTAGCGGGTGGGGTCGATGTGACCGGCGTGCAGGTCGCGGGCGTCGGCGTAGGCGAGGTCGTAGCCGTAGCGCTCGGCCCAGCGGATGAAGTCGTAGGAGTGGCCGACGTGCAGGGGGAGGCCGGCGCCCGCGTACGGGCGGTCGAAGGAGACCGTGGTCGCGGCATCGGACTCGCCGAGCAGGCGGCCGTCGGCGTCCCAGGCGTGGTAGAAGCTGGCGCCGGTGCGGCCGTCCTCGGGGTAGAGGTTGTAGGCCTGCCAGGTGATGTCGGGCAGGAGGAGGAGCAGGTCCGCGGGTTGGTCGTCGCGGACGGTGAAGGGGATGTGGGAGCGGTAGCCGTCGGCGGTGGTGAGGACGGCGACGTACGCCCCGATGCTCCAGTAGCTCGGGATCTGCAGGCGCCAGGACAGCCACCAGTGGTGGCAGGAGACCGTGCGGTCGGCGGTGAGCGGCGGGGGTTGCACGATGCCGGACAGGCGGGGGCTGGAGGTGATCTTGGCGGCGCCGTCTCGGCTGTAGTGGCCGATGCGGTAGACGTCGACGCCGAACTCCTGGGGCGGGTCGACGGTGATGTGGAAGTCGACGGCCTCGCCGGGGGCGACCGCGCCGGTGGAGGTGAAGCCCTTGATCTGGCGGTGGACGTCGTCGGCGGAGCGAGGGCCTTCGCCGGAACGAGGGGCGGGCACGCGGGGGCTCTTCAGCGCGGGCTGCTGGGCGGGGTCGACGTACCAGTCGACGTACCAGGGGACGATCCGGCCGGTGTCGTCGAAGTGCGTCGGGTTGCCGCGGAGCCAGGGGACGGGGCCCTGGCCGAAGGGGTCCGTCACGGCGTGTGCGAGTGCCCCCGACTCCCAGCGGCGGATCTGCTCCGATCCCATGGTCGCTCCCCTCCTTCATGCCCCCGTGTGTGAAGTGCGTGTCTCGTGCGCGCTGTGTGCCTGTCTTATGTCGCAAGCCCTTGCCATGTGCGCGTTCGGTCCCAGCACATCACATTACGCACGCGGGCTGTCACTATTCGTTGCGAATTTGCCGGAAGTGGAAGTCGCGGCTCCGGTATGGGTCTGGGCGTGGTAGGCGGGGCGGGATGCGGGGGCCTGCCGGCCGTCCGTCGCCTGGTCTGTGGGCGCGGGAGGGGGCTTGGCGTCAGACGAGGCGTACCGGCTTCTCGGGGCGTATGCCCGACTCGATCAGCCAGGTCCGCAAGGGGGCGGGGTCGCCGTCCTCGACCAGGCTGAGGACGCGGGGAGTCAGGTCGGCCGCCCGTTCGCCGTTGACCATGAGGGACGGGCCGTCGAGCCAGTCCAGGCCCGGAGTCGCACCGGCGGTGTCCATCGCCGCGCAGCACACCATCGCGGTGACGTGGTCGGCGAGCAGTTCGCGGCCGGTACGAGGGGGTTGCATGGGGAAGAGGGGGAGCGTGCCGTCGTCCCAGAGGGCGGTGTCGGGGCTGCCCTGACCGGGAGCGGGCGATCCTGCCGGGGACGTGTTCGCGGGTGCCGTCGCCTCTTCGCGAGCGAGCTCGGCGGTGAGACGGGCGGCCAGGGCGGCGCTGCGTTCGTTGGGGGTGGGGGGGTCGTCGGGGTAAGGGGCGGGGGGGTCTTCGGTGTGGCCGACGTGTTCGGGGGGTTGGGGGGCGTCTGTGGGGCCCTCGGGGCGGTCGTCGGACTGGGCCTCGTCGTCCTGGCCCTCGGAGCGCTCGCCGGACAGGACCTCGACGCCGGAACCCTCGGCACATACGCCGGACGAGACCTCGCCGCGGTGGCCCTCGGGGCGGTCGCCGGACGAGACCTCGACGTCCTGGCCCTCGGAGCGTTCGCCGGACAGGACCTCGACGTCCTGGCCCTCGACGTCCTGGCCCTCAGAGCGGTCGCCGGACAGGACCTCGACGCCGGAACCCTCGGCACATACGCCGGACGAGACCTCATCGCGGTGGCCCTCGGGGCGGTCGCCGGACGAGACCTCGGCCTCTGTGCCGGACTCGTGCGGGAGGGAGTTGCCGGTGGCCGGGTGCGGCGCGCTGTCCCTGTCGGGTGGGGGCGGGGGCGTCAGGATGGTCAGGTGGTCCATGACGCGGGCCAGGGTGGGGCCGTCGGGGTTCGGTGACGTGGGGTCGGGGGCGCGGCGTACGCCCAGGGCGTCCAGGACGCGGTGGAGGCGGGCCGCGTCGGTGCGCCACTTGCGGTCGACGACCTCGTCCGGGTACTCCTGCCAGTCCACCGGGGACCAGTCCGGGCCGGGCTCGGCCGGACCGCCGTGGAACAGCCGGGCGGCGAGCAGCGAGGTCGCCTCGTCCACCGCACCGGGCTCTTCGAGCAGGTCGCAGGCGGGACGCTCGCCGAGGCGGGAGGCGAAGCCCTCCGCCAGCCGGTCGCGGCGGGACAGCTCGGTCAGGGCCGCGACAACACCGGCGTCCAGCCGGGAGGGCCACCGGCCCATACGCCATGCGGGCAGCGCGACCCGGGTCAGCAGCCGGTCCCAGCCCGCGTACGCAAGCCCCACCTGTTCCTGGGCGACGATCCTGAGCCCGTAATCCACAGCCTGTGCACGATCGGCGGCCGCGGCGGCGACGCCCCGCTCCATCTCGGCGGCATGACCGCGGCAACTGCGCAGCAGCAGGCGGGCGACCCAGCCGACGCCCGCGAGCACCGCGCGGGTCGCGGGGTTGCGGCCGGGGGCCGATGTCACGGCCACCGCCGCGTCCAGGCCCCGTACGAAACGGCGGGCCGCAGCTATGTCGGGGTGCGCCGAGGGTCCCGTACCGGCGACGACCGGGGCGAGGACCGCGCGCAGCTCGCCGACGCGCATCCACCACAGGAACGGGGAGCCGATGACGAGGACGGGCGCGGCCGCCGTACGCCGGTGGGGGCCGCGGACGCCCGCTATCTCGTCCTGGCCCTCGCGCGGGGGCGGGCCGTGGGCCCGGTGCGTGCGGTCCTCCAGCCAGCTGTCGCAGTCCGGGGTGAGCGCTATGGCGGAGGGGGCGGGGACGTCGAGGCGGTCGGCGAGGTCGCGCACCATCCGGTACAGGTCGGGGGCCGATTCCTCGCTGATCGGGACCGTCGGGCTGACGGCGGGGCGGGCGCGGGCCACGACCAGGGCGATACCGCCGGCGGCGAACAGGGCGAGGAGGGCGAGCACGCTCATGGTCCAGCGGGCGGTGTCCCAGGCCGGGCCCGGGAGGTGGCCCGCGGAACCGCCGGCGAACAGCACCACCGCGACCGCCGCGGGCAGCAGCGCGACGGCCAGGGCCCGGCTGCGGATGCGCAGCACCGCGAGTGCGCGGTTGCGCGCACCCTGTGCGCCCGACTCCACACTCATACCGCTCATGACCCGACCTCACCCCCTCCCTGCCGTCCTGGCCGACCGGCTCTCCGCCCGGCATTTCCTGGCGTTGCTCACTCCCCCACTGTGGCACCCACTACTGACATCGCAATGCCGGTGGGCCAAGTGCCGGACCGTGTGCGGACCGCTTGCGCCGCACCCTAGTTGGGGCCCCGGGCCCCGTCAGCCGGATGGGGCAGCGGTCACTCGATGGAATGGCTTTGGGGAAAGGTGGATGACGGAAAGCAAGCATCAGGCCCCGAATCCTGAGACGGAATCGGGGCCTGCGGGGTTTATCGACGCCGGGAGATTCTCCCCGGCGTTCCATGGCGCTCCATGGCGTTCCACCAGGATGCTCGGGCAGGATGCTCGGGCGGACGGGACGGCGACCCTGACTACGCCTCCGCCGCCTTCGCCGCGATGTCCGTACGGTGCTGGGAACCGTCGAGCCGGATGCGGCCGACGGCCCGGTACGCGCGGTCACGGGCCTCGGCGAGGTCCTTGCCGGTCGCCGTGACGGACAGGACGCGGCCACCCGCGCTGACGACGGCGTCGCCGTCGCGCTTGGTGCCGGCATGCAGGACGTACGCGTGCGGGGCGTCCTGGGCGGCCACCTCGTCGAGGCCGGTGATCGGGTCGCCGGTGCGCGGGGTGCCGGGGTAGTTGTGCGAGGCGACGACCACGGTGACCGCCGCCTCGTCGCTCCAGCGCAGGGGCTCGAGGTCGGCGAGGTTGCTGGTGGCGGCGGCCAGCAGGACACCTGCCAGCGGTGTCTTCAGCCGAGCCAGCACGACCTGGGTCTCGGGGTCGCCGAAGCGGGCGTTGAACTCGATGACCCGTACGCCACGGGAGGTGATCGCGAGACCGGCGTAGAGCAGGCCGGAGAACGGGGTGCCGCGGCGCCGCATCTCGTCGACGGTCGGCTGCAGGACGGTCTCCATGACCTCGTCCACCAGCTTCGGGTCGGCCCAGGGCAGCGGGGAGTACGCGCCCATGCCGCCGGTGTTCGGGCCTTCGTCGCCGTCCAGCGCGCGCTTGAAGTCCTGGGCGGGCTGGAGGGGTACGACCGTCTCGCCGTCGGTGATGGCGAAGAGGGAGACCTCGGGGCCGTCGAGGAACTCCTCGATGACCACGCGCTCACAGGCGACCGCGTGTGCCTTGGCGGCCTCCAGGTCGGCGGTGACGACGACACCCTTTCCGGCGGCGAGCCCGTCGTCCTTGACGACGTACGGAGGGCCGAAGGCGCCGAGTGCCTCGGCGGCCTCTTCCGGTGTCGTACAGACGTAAGACCGCGCCGTGGGCACCCCGGCCGCCGCCATCACGTCCTTGGCGAAGGCCTTCGAGCCCTCGAGCTGCGCGGCCTCCTGGGAGGGGCCGAAGACCGGGATGCCGGCCTCGCGTACGGCGTCGGCGACGCCCGCGACGAGCGGGGCCTCCGGGCCTACGACCACGAGGTCGACGCCGAGTTCGGCGGCCAGCGCGGACACCGCCGAGCCGTCGAGGGCGTCGACCGGGTGCAGCTCGGCGACCTCGGCGATGCCGGCGTTGCCGGGGGCACAGTGCAGCGCTGCGACGTCGGGGTCGAGGGACATGGAGTGGCACAGGGCGTGTTCGCGGGCGCCGCTGCCGATGACGAGGACCTTCACGGGGGTCAGCCTAACGGGGTTTTTGTGCGAGGTTCCGAAGGGGTGGGGGGTGGAGGGCTGTAGATACCTCCAAGGTTCTCGCCTACTCGGCTACTCGTTCGAGAACTCCTCCACCACCGTCGCTCCCAGCTCCCGAACGATGAGTTCGTGGCCGGAGAGGGCCGACTCGTCGAGATCGGGGTCGTCGTCAGCCGGGATGTCGTCCTCGGGGGCGACCGGACGTGGTTCCGGGGCGGAGGACGGTTGGTGAGTGGGGGTGGCCCGAGCGGGCGCGGGGGCCGGTGCCGACGTGGAGGACGTCGAGGACGTGGGTGCCGAGGACGGCGTGGATGCGGCGGGGGTGGGCTGGGGGGACGCCGGGCGCTGGGATGTCGTAGCGCCGCCGCCACCGCCGTAACCGCCCCCGGATCCACCGCCGTAACCGGCACTGGAGCCACCGCCTGCGCCATAACCCGCGCCGCCGCCTCCGCCGTAACCGCCGTTGGAACCGGGGGAGCCGCCGGTCGCGGGGGGTGCCGAGCCGCCGCCCGACGGGTCGACGATCGCCTCGATCTTCCACTGCACGTTGAACTGCTCGGCCAGCGCCTGCCGCAGTACGTCCTCGCTGCCGCTGCCGGCGAAGTTGTCACGCGCGCCGGCGTTGACGAAGGCGAGCTGGAGGGTCGTGCCGTCGAAACCGGCCACCTGGGCGTTCTGGCTGAGCAGGATCCAGGTGAACCGGCGGCGGTTCTTGACGGCCTCCAGGATGTTCGGCCAGAGCATGCGGGGGTCCAGGCCGCCGGTCGGGGCGGCGGGAGGGGAGGTCGGGGTGGAGGCCGGTGGGGCTGAGGGGGGCGACGGGGGCGGCGTGGGCGATGTGGGGGCGGGCGCGTTCGGCGTGGACGTCGTTTGTCCGCTGCCGGCGGGAGCCGCGGTGGGCCAGCCACCGGGTCGCCGACCGCCGCCACCTGCGGGTGTGGCGGCGGGCCAAGCCCCGGGGGCGGGGGATGCGGGGGCAGGGGTGGGCGAGGGCTGAGGCTGAGGCTGAGGTTGAGGTTGGGACTGAGCTTGGGACTGAGGTTGGGGCTGAGGCTGTTGAGATGGCTGGGGCTGCTGTGGGCGATCGATACCCGAAGGACCACCGCCAGGAGCCGCAGACGCCCCGGGGCCAGCCGCCGCCGGGACTCCCTGCCCCGAGGGCGCTCCTTGGAGGTTTCCGGCGCCCGGCGTCCCGGAACCCCGTACCGCCGCCCGAGCCGCAGCGGCACCGCCACCAGGCGGAACCGGGTCGGCGGCGGCCGCGGCCGCTCCCCCATGCGCGTCGGGCCCCGGCACATACCCCACCGCGGGCATGCCGGCCCCCGTGGAGAAGTTCACGCCACGCTCCAGCCGGTCCAGCCGGGCCATCACGGAACGCTCGTCGCCATAGGCCGCCGGCAGCATCACGCGCGCGCAGATGAGCTCCAGCTGAAGGCGCGGCGAGTTGGCGCCCCGCATCTCCGTCAGCCCGTCGTTGACGAGGTCGGCGGCACGGCTCAGCTCGGCGGCGCCGAAGGTGCCTGCCTGGGCCTGCATCCGCTCGATGACGTCGGCGGGGGCGTCGATGAGCCCCTTGTCCGCTGCGTCCGGCACGGCGGCGAGGATCACCAGGTCCCGCAGCCGCTCCAGCAGATCGGCGACGAACCGACGGGGATCATTGCCACCCTCGATGACGCGGTCCACGACCTCGAAGGCGGCGGCGCCGTCACCGGTGGCGAAGGCCTCGACCACGGAGTCGAGGAGCGACCCGTCGGTGTACCCGAGCAGCGAGGTGGCCATCGCGTACGTCACACCGTCGGCACCGGCCGCGGCGAGCAGCTGGTCCATGACGGACATCGAGTCACGCACGGACCCGCCCCCGGCCCGCACGACGAGCGGCAGAACCCCGTCCTCGACGGGGATGTTCTCCCGCCCGCACACCTCGGCGAGGTATTCCCGAAGCGTCCCCGGAGGCACAAGCCGGAACGGATAGTGATGGGTCCGCGACCGAATGGTCCCGATGACCTTCTCGGGCTCGGTGGTGGCGAAGATGAACTTGAGGTGCTCGGGCGGCTCCTCGACGACCTTGAGCAGGGCGTTGAAGCCGGCCGACGTGACCATGTGGGCCTCGTCGATGATGTAGATCTTGTACCGGCTGCGGGCGGGCCCGAAGAAGGCCTTCTCCCTGAGATCACGGGCATCGTCCACACCACCGTGGGAGGCGGCGTCGATCTCGATGACGTCGATGGATCCCGGCCCGTTCCGCGCCAGATCCCGGCACGACTCGCACTCACCGCACGGCGTGGGCGTCGGCCCCTGCTCGCAGTTCAGGCACCGCGCCAGGATCCGCGCACTGGTCGTCTTCCCGCAGCCGCGCGGACCACTGAACAGGTACGCGTGATTGACCCGGTTGTTCCGCAGCGCCTGCTGCAGCGGGTCGGTCACATGCTCCTGCCCGATGACCTCGGCGAACGACTCCGGGCGATAGCGGCGGTACAGCGCAAGAGACGACACGCATACGAGGTTATAGGCGTCCACTGACATCGGGTCCTGCCCAGGCCCCCGGGAACGCAAGCGCCCCCCACGCACCCGCCAGAGCCAACCTACCCTTGCTGCCTTCCGGCCCTGGGGGAGTTCAGTCAGATAGCGCCGCGTGAGGGGCTCCACAGAGAGTACCCGATGTCAGCGGCAGGGAACGAGTTCGCGAGCACTCCTCTGGGTCATGTAATGTTTCCGGCGGAGGATTCGCCTAGAGGCCTAGGGCGCACGCTTGGAAAGCGTGTTGGGGGCAACCCCTCACGAGTTCGAATCTCGTATCCTCCGCCAGTGCCTCACCGGGCACGATGTCGAAGGGCCCCACCGTTCGCGGTGGGGCCCTTCGTCGTTGTCCGTCTCAGTTTCCGTCTCAGTTGGATTTTCCGGCCGTGCCTGGCGGCTCCCAGAGCGCGTCTCCAACTTGCTGAGCGACCTTGCGGAGCATGGTCCCGGTCACGTGCATGTACCGGGCGCGCATCCGGGCCGCTCCCCCGGGCTCCCAACCCATGATCGAGTCGATCACGACGTCCGGGACGCCGAGGATCAGGAGCACGGTAGCGGCGGTGTGGCGAGCGTCATGGAGGCGGCCGTCTCGGAGGCCTGCGTCCCGAAGCAGCCGCTTCCAGATGTGGAAGTCAGTGTTCGGGCTCAGCGGCCCGCCGGTCGGCGAGGCGAAGACGTACCCCTTGCCCTCCCAGTCGGCACCGGCCGCGATCCGCTCCCGCTCCTGCGCTTCCTGGTGCTGGCGGAGAATCTTGATCAGCGGATCGGGCAGGCCGATGGTGCGCCGCCCCGCGCGCGACTTGGTGGACTTGTGCTCACGCCGGGTCTGCTCCCGCTTGGGGCAGTAGCCAGCCTTCCGACCACATGGGTTGGCACCGCAGCCGTGCGCGTACTTCGGGCGCAGTCGGTTCTTGCGAATGCGGACGTATCCCGCGTCCAGGTCGACGTCTTCCCAGTGGAGCCCGAGCGCTTCCCCTTGGCGGAGGCCGAGCGCCAGGGCGACGACCCACCGGGCGCTGTTGCGAAGCTTGGCCGCTTCGACGAGGAGACTCTGCACCTCTTCGATCGTGTAAGGCTCGATGTCCTCCTCTTCGAGGCGGGGAGCCTTGGCGATCTCGGCCGCATTGGTGACGACGTGGCCGCGCCGCACGGCCTCACCGAGGGCGACTCGGATCGTGCGGTGAGCGTGGTGGGCGGTGCCGGCGGAGCTCCCGGACGCCTGCATCTTCCGGTAGAAGCGTTCGAGGTGCTCGGGCTCCAGGCGGTCGAGCTTGTGAGCGCCCAGGCCGGGGACCAGGTGAACGCGTACGTCGACCTCGTACCCGTCGTACGTGTTCTCGGAGACGTACGGCTTGGCGATGTTCTCGACCCAGTGCTCAAGCCAGCTCTGGACGGTCCAGCCCTTACCCGGCTTCCGAAGCTTCCTGTCGTCGCGGGCCCGCTCCAGCTCGCGGACGGCCTTGGTCACCTCGGCCTTTGTCTTCCGCTCGACGTGACGGCGGTCGGGCTTCCCGTCATCGCGGACGCCGACGGTCACCCGGCCGTGCCACTTCCCGTCCTTGCCGAGGTAGATGGACGAGGCCCCGTTCGGCTGTCGGGTGCGCTTGTTCTCTGACATGCCTGCCCTCCTCAGGCCGCGTGGGCGGGTCGGTGGCGCAGCTTGGCCACGTACGCGGGGACGGCATCGGCGGGGACCCTTCGCAGCCGCCCGACCGTCACCGACTCGATCTCTCCGGCCAACACAAGCCGGAAGCACGTCGTACGGCCGATTCGGAGCCGCCGGGCCGCCTCCTCGACGGTCAGAAGGGCCAAGGAGGGGTCGAAGGGGTCCAGCTCAGCGGCGGTGGCCTGAGCCTCAGGCATGGGTCGGTTCTCCTTCCGTTCCGGGGGCGGGTTCGAGGGACTCGGCAAGCCAGGCTTCGGCGTCCGAAAGGCCGGTTCCGGCGAAGACCCAGTGCGCGAGGACGTACGTCGTGTCGTGCTCGGAGTCGGTGAGGGCGGCGGCTTGAGCGCGGCGCCATTCGGCTCGGGCGTCGCGGAGGGCGCCGAGGGTGGTGGAGTAGCGGCGGGACTTGGTGGAGAAGTGGCCGCGGAAGCCGAGCATGTGGGCCCAGGCGCGCAGGCGGAGGTCTTCGAGGTCCTTCCGCGCGCCGAGGGTCCAGGCCGTTCGGATCATGCGGCGGGCGTGGTCACTGATGTCGAGCTGGGCGAGTTCGGCGAGGAACTTGAGCGGGCGGTCGAGAGCTCCCGTGGCGGTCTCGGCACCCTTGGTCGCGTACTTGGCGATGTAGGCGGCTACGGCCCGTTCGGTGAGTTCCTGGCCGCCGTCGAAGTCGGCGCTGCGGATGGTGCGTACGTCGAGCTGACGGCCGAAGGTGAAGGTGTGCGGGCGGGCGTCAATGACCGGGCCGTCGACGCGGACGTGGGCGGCGGCGGTGCGGATGGCGTCGGTGAGCAGCTCAGCCGTGGCCCAGGCGGGTGGCGGGGTGTCGCCGCCCTCGGGGCCGTCGATGCGGATGACGGCGTGGAAGTGGACGGCGCCGCGCTTCTGGTACTCGGCGACCTTGGCGAACGACACCCGGGCGTGCTGGCGGAAGGCGCGCTGGGCGAGTCCGGCCCGCTTGGCGACCTCTCGGCGCAGGTAGGTCGAGAAGCGGCGCCAGAGGGGTCCGGCGTGGGCGTTCCAGAGGACGGCAGCGTCGTAGTCGTAGGTGTCCGGGTCGAGCGGGGTGCCGAGTGCGTCGTCGTCCTGGTCGTGGAGGGTGCCGCAGCGGCAGCGGCGGACTGAACCGGCCGGGCCGGTGGGGCGGTTGTGGACCGGGCCGAAGCTGGGGGCGGTGAAGGTGGCGAAGACGCGGGGGTGGGCGGCGACTCGTTCCGGGGTGCCTTTGCCGCCGCGCAGGCCGGAGGTGATCAGGTGGAAGGTGTCGCGGCGGTAGACCTCGGCGCAGGCCGCGCAGCGGGTCGTACGGCGGTTGTTGCAGCGCACGAGGAGGTGGCCGGCGGGGAGGTCGGAGGAGTCGAGGTGGTGGAGGACGTTGCCGATCTCGCCAGTCGCGGTGTTCACGTCGTATTCGGTGCGGTGGCCGTCGAGACGGATCGGGTGAGTGCAGCCGCCGAGGCTGGAAAGTTGGCGCAGCAGGCCCGGCATGGTGCCGAGCGCGGCCAGGTCGCCGAGTTCGTGCAGTGGAGGCGGGGTGGCGCGGGAAGTGATGACTTGCTCCTTCTGGCGTCGGTCAGGAAGGGGAGAGCCCACGGGGGTGGCAGATGGTTGACGGCATCGAGGCCACCCCGGGGTCTGTTGATCAGCGGCGGGTGTGCTGGTCGCGGAGCACCGAGCGCAGAACCACGGCGGCGACGGCTACAGAGATGGCCGTGACGGCGACGGCGGCCAGGAGGGCGGTCAGTACGACCCCGCCGACGATCACGGTCGCGATCGCGCCGGTGCTGATGGAGACCTGAGGGAGCGTGCGCTGTACCGGGGCCGGGTCTGTCGGAGCGTGGGTGTGCACGGGTGGCGGGGTGGCGCTGTCGGGGTACTTGGGCAGGAACACGGCGGAACTCTCCTTATCTACTCGTCTAGTCGTGTGAGCCGTTTATGACGTCCACGCCGGAGCGTGTGCCGGACTCGATGGCCGGGGCCATGAAGGTGTGCGAGAGCCAGAAGCCGAAGAGGGCGACCAGGACGACGATCCAGGTACGGACGCCGAGGAACTTGACCGCTCCCCAGGCGAAGAAGCCGAGGACGAGGACGAGCGGCAGGCTGACGGTCACGGAGGCGGGTCCTTTCAGCGGATGGGGCAGCGGTGAGTGCGGGCGGCCAGTTCGGCGGCGGCGCGGCTGTCGTAGTCGGCGGAGAAGCCGCAGCGGGGGGCGGTACAGGCGGCGGTGTGCTTCTCGCGGCCGCGACCGTCGTACGAGGTGCCGACCTGGACGGGGCCGATGCGGGTGACGGAGCGGAAGCGGCGGTTGGCGCTCATGTGGATCTCTTCTCAGAGCTGGGCGGCGATGGCGTCGGCCATGGGCATGGGGACGCCGAGGCGGGCGCGCAGGGTCGGGGTGTCGATGGACATTCCTGTGCGGGTGTGGTGTTCGGTGGCGACTTTGCGGGCGTGTTCGACCAGGGCGGCCGGGACGGAGACGGCGGGCGGAGGAGTCGGGGCGGGCGTGGGTTCGGCGACGGGTGGCGGCGGGAGCTGCGGGACGGGATCGGGCGCGTCCTCCTGGTCCTCGATGTCCTCGGGCTTCGCCGGGGGCTCGATCTCCTCGCGCCGGTCCTCGATAGCGTCGGTCTCCTCCTCCTCGGTCTCGTCGTGCGGGGGCGGTGTCGAGTGGGCGAGGAGAGTTCCGCCGAGGAAGGCGACCGCAGGCCAGCCCGCGACGAGGATGCGGAGCCAGTCCGGCACGTGGTCCATGTCGAGGAGTCCGGCGGTGGCGACGTTCGCGCCGAGGGATGCGGCGAGTGCGATGACGAACCAGCACCACCCGGAGGCTTTGGCGTCGCCGGTCCGCAGTCGGCGCCAGGCGGCGACGAGCAGCAGGTCGACCGAGATCGGGTAGGCCCAGGCTTTCCATCCGTCCTGTCCGGCCGCCGAGGCGACGTCGTGCAGGTGGGCGAAGGACAGGGCGGCGGCGATGACGGCTTGGACGAGCACCGCATCGATACGGGCCAGTTGGGCGCGCATGCTGCGGCTCCTTCCGGATTCAGGCATGGGCGGGGTAGGGACGTGGCGTGAGGCGGTCACGCCGGCCGGGGAAGAGGGGAGCGGCTCAGTCGGTCACGGGGCGCGGTGACACAACCGGCGCCGGGGGCCAGACCGGCCGTACGGGGATGCAGGGCCGGAAGGGCTTGAGCGCGGGCAGCTTCGGCGCCAGGTGGGCCGATTCCTGGCAGATCTCAGCAGCGTCGCCGAGAGAGAGGTAGGGCGTGCGGATGCGCGACCAGCCGCCGGAGGTGTCACCGGCCACGGCGAGGCCGGGCCGTTCGGGGGCGATGGCACAGGCGGCGGCGACCGCTTCGGGGGCGATGTCGCCGAGTGCCATTTTGGCGGAGGCTTCGTCGTTGACGCGGTGGCAGACCCGGCCGGTGAGCTGGGCACGGAGCATGGTGGCGCCCTTGCCGAGTTCGGCGCCGAAGCGTTGTCCGCAGACCTCCAGGTAGATGCCAGCGGCGCGACCGAGCTGGGCGAGGCGGATAAGCTGGGTGACCATCTCGTCCCGGCGTTCCTCGTCCTTGCGTGTCGCGACGAGGAAGAGCTCAGCCACCTCGTCGACGAACAGGACGATGGGCACGGGGCGTTGGTAGTCGGGCAGTCCCCAGATGTCGGAGGTGATCTCCTCGTCCGGTGTGCTCGGGGCGATGCCCTGTCGCGCCTTGATCAGGTCGTATCGGTCCTCCATTTCCTTGACGAGCACGGGCAGCAGATCGGCTGCCTGCTCGGGGTCGGTGGCGAGCGCCGAGAGTCGTGGGGCGAAGGGGGCCAGTTCGACGCCGCGCTTGCAGTCGATGCCGACCAGGGCGACGGGCTGAGGGGCGAGTCCGGCCACCAGGTGGCGCAGGTACATGGACTTGCCGGAGAGCGTTGCGCCGAGGGTGAGTTGATGCGGGACGGTGCGGTAGTCGCGTACGAAGGCAGTGGCGTCCTCCCGCAAGGCCACCGGCACCTTCAGGAACCCTTCCTCGGCCTTGCGGGGCATCCGCACTCGCCGCAGTACGTCGAAGCCGACGAGCCGCAGCTCGACGACACCGGGCTTGATCGTGGTGACGTAGACGGCGTGAACTCCCCAGGCGTGCCGCAGGCGTTCGGCCGAGGCAGCGACATCGGCAGGTTCCTGTCCCGGGGCGAGCCGCAGACGAAGCCGCAGTCCGGTCGACGTAGGGCGGATGATCCCGCGCCGAGGTGGGACGGGCCGGACCTCCCGTCGGGTGGTGGCCTTGACTGCCAGAACCCGCAGCCGGGACGGAGCGACGGTCAGGCCGCAGGCTTCCATGACCGAGCTGTACGAGCTGAGCAGCCGGACCGTGGATATCGGCAGGCCGACCGTGGACCAGTAGACCCCGGGGTGGTTGGCCCGGGCGTAGGCAGCCCCGCCGCCGAGCGCGGCGACAGGACCACCCACCTCCAGAAGCGTTGCCAGGTCGGTCATCAGGCCGAGGCCTCCATGGCGGCCGGGAAGGCGGCCGGAGTGACGGCGGCGGCGCGGTAGGCGATGCCGTGCCGCTGCTGCCCGTTGAACACGCTCTCCCACGGCCGGGCAATGAGCCCCGGCAGCGAGACCGGGGCGCCGAGTGCGAGCCCTTCCGCTACCCCGCTCTCCGGAAGGGTCACCTTGATCAGGGACGACTCCCCCTCCTCGATGTAGACGACGCCGATCGTCATCAGTGCCTCGCCGCTGACGGCGTCCTTGGCGATCTCGCCGGTCTGCCGGTCGCGGACCTTGGGCTCAGGTGCCTCGGTCAGCAGGATCGTGGCGGCCGAGGTCTCCACACGGATAGTGCGCAAGATTCTTTCCCATCTACTCGTCTATACAACATGCAGCCTTCGAACCCGATCTCCGGGAACGACGACCAGCCTGTCACACAACTTGCCCACTCGTCTATACGAGTATGCTTGTTGGGGTGTACGAGTTCGGGAAAGCGGCCCCGCGCACCACCGGCGGTCAGGCCCTCACGTGGCCGGGAGCTGGTACGACAGGACGTAAGCGTCCGCCGCCATGACCGTGTCACAGACCTCCACGGCCCGCCCCTCGGTGTCGTACGCGGTACGGATCAGGTGGATCACGGGCACGCCGGAGGCCAGCCGGAGCGTCTTCACCTCGGACGGCGACGGCATCCGGGCGCGGATCTCCTCCTCGAAGTGGTCGAGGTGGTGGCCCAGCTCTTCGAGGCGGGCGTAGATGCCGCCGGGGCCGGGGTTGGGTTCGGCGATCTGCGTGCCGCGAGCGATGTCGAGCGGGAGATAGGAGGTTGCGAACTCGACCGGCCGACCGTCGAGCAGATACCGGCGCCGACGGGCGAGCACGCGCCGCACCGAACCGAGCCGGGTGGAGATGTCCTGGCTGGCTTTCTCCTCCTTGACCTCAAGGCTGTCGACCTGGGGGTGACTGCCGGCCGCATCGGCTTCCACGATGAACGCGGACTTGCCTTGCTCGCGATGGCGCCGGGCGAACCGGTCGGAGGCGAGCCGCCGCACAGGTGGCCGTGGTCGCACGAACACGCCCTTGCCGTGCTCGGCGTGGACCAGGCCCTCGCCTTGGAGAATGGAGAAGGAGTTCCGAACTGTCATCCGGGAAACCCCGTAGTGTTCGACGAGTTCCGCCTCGGAGGGCAGCTTTTCGCCCTCCTTGAATCGCCCACGGTCGATGGCCTCGCGCAGCTGGTCGGCGATCTGCCGGAAGACCGCACGATCACTCGTGGGGTCGAGGTCGCCGAGGAGGCTCGGGAGAGACGTCACGTGTACTCCTTTAGGTATCTAGACGAGTGGGCGAGTGTTGTTGCTACCGTGGAGAGCCTAGCCAGCTGAAAGGGCCGAGGAACGTGAGCACTGACCGTCCGCACTCCGTGAGCGTTGCCGGAGTCATCGTCGACGACCAGGGCCGCGCTCTTTTGATCAAGCGCCGCGACAACGGCCACTGGGAACCCCCGGGCGGGGTCCTCGAACGCGAGGAAACCATCCCTGAGGCCCTTCAGCGCGAAGTTCTCGAAGAGACCGGCATCAAGATCGCACTTCCCGCGACTCTGACCGGCGTTTACAAGAACATGAACGGCTTGATCGTCTCGCTGGTGTTCCGCTGCGAGGCCGCCGACGGCACGCTCACCACCGGGGACGAGACCCGCGCGCTGCGTTGGGCCACCCGTGAAGAAGTCACCGACCTCGCCGACGAGGCGTACGCGATCCGTGTCCTGGACGCATTGAACGCGACATTTCCACCGGCCATCCGCGCCCATGACGGCGTGAAACTCGTCTAGCCCGTACCCGCTGCACATGGCGGCCTACCTGCACGAAGGAACTTGTATGCACGAGTATACGAGCACCGCTCGGGTTTGGGGCCTCAGTTGCCCAGGTTTCCCGGAAGAGGTCAGCCGGGCCCGCCGCTGGACCCGTGACATCCTGCGCGGCTCCCCTTTAGCCGAAGACGCCGAACTGATCGTCAGTGAGCTGAGCGCGAACGCGATTCTTCACACGGCCAGCGGCCTGGAGTCCGGCAGCTTCCACCTGGCCGTCGCCGTCTCGGCCCAGGTGATCGCGCTGTCGGTAACGGACGACGGAGGCGCGAGCGCGGCCCCGAAGGTCGACCACCGGGACGAGGACGCCGAAC
This sequence comes from Streptomyces sp. NPDC002838, assembly GCF_040295365.1. NCBI lineage: Bacteria > Bacillati > Actinomycetota > Actinomycetes > Kitasatosporales > Streptomycetaceae > Streptomyces > Streptomyces sp. NPDC002838. The sequence goes on from NZ_JBEOVF010000007.1 coordinate 83,516, forward strand.
ACGGTCGAGGTCTGGGCATGGTCAGCGCCATCGCACACCGGGTCGTCGTCCACGACAGCGACGGCGGCCACACGGTCACCGCGGAACTCTTCATGGACGTCCGAAGGGGGGAGCACCCGTGCTGATGGACAAACCGCAGCGCGGCTACTGGTGCGAATGCTGGACCGAAGACTTGGCCGAGGGATCGCGGCCGGCACTGCGAGGGTCTCTCGACGCGTATACGGCACCGCAGGCGGACCGATGGGTAGCGGTCGCACTCCGCACTATCTCTCCGGCGCTCGACCCCGAGGCATCCGACGAAGCATGGGCCTGGCTCTACGAGGGCCGCATCCAGACACGGCGAGCACTCCTCCGCGCGGAACCCTGCACTGTCTCAGTCACTCACGCCAGCACCCGCATCACATGGATGATCCGACCCGTGCTCTTCTTGCCGCTCGCTCACCGCCAGGGTGTCGAACTTCCGGCCTGCGTAGACGATTTCAAGCCCCTACCGACCGACTGAGTTACAACTTTCTCTACGGGTTCAAGGCACCCGGCTCCGCTCCGCTCCGCCGGGCGGGCTCACGGCTCCGCTCGGGGCGCCGCTCCTGCCTTCGGCCCGCTCGGCCCCGGCTGCGCCGACGCCCGCCCACTGTGGATAGGCCCGGAGGACATGAGTCGAGCACCCGACGAACGCGGCCCACGGTCACAGACGATGCCTCCGGCGGGGGACCGGCCGGCACCGGGTGGGAGGGGGCGCCGTTCCCGGCCGCGGGCACATCGTGGCGAGCGTGGGGGCTCCCATCCCGTCCGCCGTCGACCCAGGCAGAGCCGAGCAGACGCGGCCCATGGCGTCCAGGTCGTTCGTACAGTGGCGCGCTCCACCTGGACGCCATGAACCACGCCCGCTCCACGGTGTGTGGGTCGACGGCGGACGGGATGGGAGCTGGGTTGGTTGGCGAGCCGAGGAAGGGGCAGCGGAATTCGCAAGATCGGGTATCAACCCAGAAGATACGAGACCTTCTCAACGGCGTCAGGGAGCTTCGCTACAACTGGACATGCCTGATGCCCACCCCTCCACGACCTCTGTAGGTAATTGGTGGCCACTCTCTCAGCCACCACTACATCGGCATACGCGGCAGCGCATCCCAAATAGAGCATGTCAATCAGATCATTCGGCTCCCACTTAGCACGGATAGCCAGACGATGACCAATTGCATCCCCGTACACCCGGAGCGAGGGCATGGAATCAATTCGCTCATAGAGCTCAACAGCCAGACGTTCCTCCATGGGAATTCCCAAACTATGAGCCGCAGCGACCCCCTCTGATACCACATCACTGATAGCCAAAGCTCGCCCATCGATCGCCTTCTGCTTGGGCGACCGCGCCTGGAATTCTGGATCCATACTTACTCTGTTAAAGTGCTCATGCCAACCCGGGACCGGAGACGGAACCCGCTCCGGATTCATAAGGACGTCGTAAATACTAGCGAACGCTGTGAGCCTGTTAGTCAATTTCGACAAGTCCGCCGGAAGATCAGACGTTTCAGTGACACGCTCCTTCGTGTCCATAGCTCCAGCAGCCAGGCTAAAGACGTCGAGCTCAGGGAGAGCAACAGAAGCTGTGTACGCTTTCGATAGCGCTTCACCCATCTCATGCGTTCGCACCGCTACGGGACTCCGCATCTGCCATCCCCGCGAAATTCTGAGAATGGTAGACGCGAGATTCTGACGCCTCTCGTCAAATAGCGCCGAGGTCTCAAGGGCGTGAGCGGATGACACAGGAATGATGACACGCCCTGCCTCAGCCCATTCAATCAAGCGCTCAGCAGCTTCAAGGTCTTTCTCATTTCGAACCCGAGCACGGTCAAAAATGGAGTTAGATAGCGTACTCCAATGACATTGATCCAGGTAAACAACCGGAGGACGGATTGACTCAGAAGCCGCCCCCTCCGGGTCTACCTCAAAACGATCCCCACGTACGCTTTCTAGGCGAATTACTCCACTGGAAAAATCGTAGGACACTTCCCTAAGCACACTGCCTGGATCGCCGCCACCCAAGCTCGATTCCACTACACGACCATCACGGAACTTTATTCTCACTTCTCCCGTGACCGGATTCTCGGCGACCTCTTCGAATGCCTGGCTGATCTCGCTAAGATCAGGATTGCCCTCTGTCATGGTTCACGCCTCTCCTTGCGCCCAATGCCTAGACCATGCGGTACACCTCGTCAGAGACCGACCGTATCTGGTTGATGATCCGAGAGGAGCCTCAGCGCGCCATCCAGCCTGACATCACCTGCTGACATCAACGACCGCGCACACAGGCAGCCTTGAGCCACCCAGGACGCCCGGCGCGCGAGGGCCTCATAGCTCCATGGCGGCTGATGGATCGACCTGCTAGAGCGGGTGTCGCAAGGTGCCGTCGGCAGAAGCCGGCGCCTAGCCACGGACGGCTGGAGCAGGGGCCACATTCGCCAAATAGACTCGACAGCGTGCCAACCTGCTGACACAGTCATGCTCCATGGAGACGGACATGCAGACTGCCGTAATCTGGTCTGGAATCTTTAGTGACGCGAACTATTTTGGTCGCTACTTTCGAGACGTAACGCGCCACGGCGATGATCCGTTGAATTCCGTGTTGGCTTTCTGTATGGCACCGTATTTCTCGCTCGCCATGCACGAGTCTCTACAAAAGGCGGGGAAGATCGATGCCAACATCTCCGCAGTATTCGAAGAGGGTACAATCACCATTAGTGCCCGGTCTCGGCATTCATTGAAGCTCTTCGAAGACACTAAGCGAGGCATTGAGGGGCAGATTTCGTACTTTCGGGACGAGGTGTTCACCGCGCATTCTGCCAAGTTCCTCGGTAACACGTGGCTTCCGCTGGCTCGCTTTCTAGAAACCGATCTCGGCCTGTATAGCTATGGCGGGCGACTAGTCACAACAACCCATGCCGCGACGTTCCATCTCGGATTTGAGCCGAATGAGCTGCTCGCGGAGGGGGCCGGAACTCATATCCGAGCAGTCTTTGAGGAGTACGGATCATACTTCGCAGGTTTGGGAGCCAGCCTCGATGATCAGGGGGCGGACACCTTTGTAACTGCGTTGAGCGTTTCGGCCCTGGATGAGTCACGAGATGTGCGCGCCAGCAAGTACTACCGCAAGGTCTTCAACGGACCAGAAACGCCCGAGCTGAATGCAATACTCACAACCTTCCGAGCGATGCTTAATTTCGCCGAAATCGTTGTATCGTCTGGCGTTGATCGCCGGCACCTCGACTACACGGCTTTCAAGATCGGATACCTTTCGCTTTATCAGGTATTGCGCAGCGTGCGTATTCTGTTGGACGATTCATCCTACCGCCTCACGACTCGATCCGCTGCGATCGCTGATCACATTGTCAATTTGGAATCAGCACAAGATATCTTGGATCCGAAGGCCAGGCCTTTCCGTAACATGCTAATGCACTACAATTTGCCGCCCAAGGTGGACATGGCCAAGGTGGACTTGTCTCAGCCCTTCTTTGGCACAGTACCCATCTATTTCCCTCGACACGACATCTCCAGCTTTATTCAGCTGGTGAATCAGTGCGGCGCTATCACTGCCGCAATTTTTGACGAGTGGGCAGAAGGGGATTAAGGCGCATGGTGGAATCATCGCCATCACTTCTTTCCTTATACGGTCACGCCCCAGCAAGGTACAGCCCATGCCTCTCTCTCCTGACAACCCGGCAGCAGGGAAGATCTGGGGTGAGTGTCTAACTGCGTGACAACGCCGACACACAGCGGCGGACAGCCACGCACACCTACGGACCCTCGCCGCAGGTGAAAGGCGCACCAGGCCGACGTCAAGCACCCACCCAAGTTGCTTCGGGACGAAGAGGTCTCGCGGTTGGGCGGCGGTGGAACCGCGCGGGGCGATTTAGGCGTTTGGGCTGTGCGAGCGGGGGCCGTGTTCCTAGGCTGGGTCACCTGTAGTCGTGAGGTCGGGGGGCAAGTGAGCGCTGAGATCGTGCAGTTGGTGGAGCAGGCGGGGCCGTATCTGGCGACTGCGGTGGGCGCGTACGGGGCGGCGGTGTTCTCCCGGGCAGAGAGCGCGGCGGTGGATGCCACGGCGAATCTGGGGCAACGCATCCTGCAGACGGTGTGGCGCCGCTGCAACGAGCAGTGCCGGGCAGAGCTGGAGACCGCAATCCAGGACGCGGCCGAGGCGCCGGAGGATGCGGACGCGGCAGCCGCTGTGCGCCAGCAGATCAAGCGTGCGCTGCGTGAGGACGCCGAGTTGCTGGCAGAGCTGGCCAGGATATTGCCCGCGGTCGGGGAGACGGTGACCGTGACGGCCTCAGGTGAGCGGTCGATCGCCGCTAGGACCATCACCACGGCCGTGACCGGGGACCACACAACGATCAGACCATGACAGACAGTGCGGCAGCCGGGGGCGGCGACCCGCGGGCGACGGGCACCCGGTCCGTGGCGGTGGGCGGTGATGTAAGTGTGGCGATCACCGGGGACGGGGCCCGGGTGGTGATGCTGCCGGCAGAGGCGGTGCGCTGGGCCAAGGAGGTCGACGCGCCACCGGCGGCCGGTAACCTGCCCGGGTCCGCCTCCGGGGTGTTCGTCGGACGCCAGAGCGAGCTCGCAGAGCTGCGCCGGTTGCTGGCTGATCAGGGGGAGGCCGCGGTCACCCAGGTCTCCGGGGTACGGGCGGTCCATGGGCTGGGCGGGATCGGGAAGAGCACGCTCGCCCTGCATTACGCCCACACCTACCGACGTGTGTACACGCTGGTGTGGTGGATCAACGCCGCGAGCACCGAGCAGATCGTTACCAGCCTGGCCGCTCTCGCCTCGCGGCTGTGCCCGCAGTGGGCGGCATCTGCAGGCGTGCCGGAGCGGGCGGCGTGGGCGCTGCTGTGGCTGCAGTGGCACCCCGGTTGGCTGCTCGTCTTCGACAACGTCGAAGACCCCGCCGACCTGCGCCACTACCTCGGCGCGCTCCCAGACGGGCACCATCTGGCCACCAGCCGCACCGCGACCGGCTGGCACACCATCGCCCCCACCATGCCCCTGGGCCTGCTGGACGCCGAGGCGGCCGTGGACCTGCTGTGCACTCTCACCTTCGGGGCGGAGCACGCCCCCACGTCGGCACAGCGCCGGGACGCCGCAGACCTTGCCGCCGATCTCGGCTACCTGCCGCTGGCTCTGGAGCAGGCGGGCGCCTACCTGTTCGAGACCGGCACCTTGCTGGCCGACTACCGGCAGATGCTGGGACGCGTCATGGACGCGGCCGCGGGCGGCATCGACCCCGAACGCACCATCGCCCGCATCTGGCACCACACCCTGACCGCCATCGAACGCCGCAACCCCCAGGCCGTCACCCTGCTGAACGCCATGGCTTGGCTCGCGCCTGACGCCATCCCCCGCACTCTGCTCGCCCCGTTCTGCCCCGACCCACTCGCTCTCGGCCAGGCCCTGGGCGCGCTGTAGGCATACAACATGATCGCCTACAGCGCCGACCGCCAAGCCATCAACGTCCACCGCCTCGTACAGACCGTCCTGCGCCACCAGCCCGCCGGATCCGACGGATATCCGCCCGGCCGGCAGGACGCCGAACACCTCATCCAGCGAGCCGTCTCCGCCGGCAACACAGACACCCTGGAATGGGAACGGCTCCTGCCCCATGTCATCGGCCTCGCCGAGTCCACACCGGCCCATAGCCCAACATCCACCGAGACGGCCGATACCTACGACGCCGCTGCACAGTACCTGCACCACCAAGGGCGTGAAGCCCACACCATCCGACTGCGTACAGCCGCACTCGTCCAGCGCGAGCAAGCCCTCGGCGATACCCACCCCAGCACCCTGACCAGCCGCAACAACCTCGCAAGCGCCTACGAGTCGTCGGGGGACATGAAGCGGGCGATACCGCTGTACGAGGCGACTCTCGCCCAGCACGTGGAGATCCTTGGCGACACCCACCCCGACACCCTCACCAGCCGCAACAACCTCGCCTACGCGTACTGGTCGTCGGGGGATCTGAAGCGGGCGATACCGCTGTACGAGGCGACTCTCGCCCAGCGCGAGGAGATCCTTGGCGACACCCACCCCAGCACCCTGACCAGCCGCAACAACCTCGCAAGCGCCTACCGAGCGGCGGGGGACCTGAGGCGGGCGATACCGCTGTACGAGGCGACTCTCGCCCAGCGCGAGGAGATCCTCGGTGGCACCCACCCCGACACTCTGACCTGCCGCAACAACCTCGCAAGCGCCTACTGGTCAGCGGGGGACCTGCAGCGGGCCATTCCGCTTTTCGAAATGGCGCTTGAGCAGCGCGAACGGGTGCTGGGAACTTCCCACCCGGACACCATGACCGGGCGCAATAACCTCGCAAGCGCCTATTTCAAGGCGGGAGACCTAGAGCGGGCCATCGAGCTGCTTGAAACAGTTCTCGCCCAGGCTGAACAAATCCTCGGCGACATCCACCCCCACAGCTTGGCCACTCGCAACAACCTGGCAAGCGCCTACCTCATGGCGGGAGACGTAGAGCGGGCCATCGAGCTGCTTGAAACAGTTCTCGCCCAGGCCGAACAGATCCTCGGCGACACCCACCCCACCACCGTGACCAGCCGCAGGAACCTAGCGGATGCCTACCAGGATTTCGGGGCTCCAGCACGGGCAATCCCACTGTTGGAGACGGCCCTCGCCCGGAGCCAACAGTTTCTGGGCGACATGCATCCCGACACGCTGGCCATCCGCAGCAAGCTCGCTCAGGCGCGCCAGCCGCCCACGACCGATTGACCAGCCCGCAAGACCCGAATGACTGTACAGCCGAGAGTCCGGGACGAAGAGGGCATGCCAGACGCGTGCCAGATCGTGCGGGAAACCGCGGGGAGCACCGGGGAAACCAAAGGACCCGCCTACCGGCCGCCAACACCTTCCGCTGCAGGTCCGGTCAGCGACAGGCCCGAGATCACCTCAGCTTCCCAAGCTGATGGCGTTAGGCGAGGGAGGCCAAGGACGAGGCGGGGAACCGCTGCGGGCGTTTCGGGCGTTTCAGCTTCACGACGGGGGTGGGGTTTCTACCCTGGTGTTCTTTCGGATCGCTTAGGCCGGGGGATCAAGTGAGTGCTGAGATCGCGCAGTTGGCTGAGCAGGCGGGCCCGGCGGTGACGGCCGCGGTGGGTGCTTACGGGGCGGCAGTGCTGACCCGGGCGCAGGATGCTGCTGCCGAGGCGACGGTCGGTCTGGGGCAGCGGATCCTGCAACTGGTCTGGCGGCGCAGGGACGAGGCCGGCCGGACGGAGCTGGAACAGGTCGTGGGTGAGGCCGCCGACGAGCAGGATGACACCTACTCCACGGCTGTGCTGGGCCGGCTCCTGAGGCACGCGTTGCAGGACGATCCCGGGCTACGGGAGGAAGTGTCGGCCCTACTGCCCGCCCCGGCCGCGGGCACGGTCACCATCACGGCAGCGGGTGAGCGGTCGATCGCTGCTCAGCACATCGGCACCGCCATCACCGGTGACGGTCACACCCCGCCACGGTCGTGAGCGGAGAGGAGGCTGCGTCCGGGTCCCGGATCGAGGCGGCCGGAGAGCGGTCGATCGCAGCCCGGCAGATCGGCAGCGCCTACACGGGTGACGTCGTACTGCCTGCCGAGGCGTTGCAGGCGGCGGAGCGAGTCACTGCGGCGCCGGGCGTCTCGAACCTGCCTCCGTTGCCGCTGTGCCTGGGCCGTCAGAAGGAGCTGACCTGGCTGCGGCGCACCCTGACCGGCCAGCGCGAGGGTGCGATCACGCAGAGCGGGACCGTGTACGGTCTGGGCGGGATCGGCAAGAGCACGCTCGCCCTGCACTACGCCCACCAATACCGCGGCGATTACACCCTGATCTGGTGGGTCAACGCCGCCTCGCCCGACGAGATCGAGACCTCGCTCACCAGCCTCACTCAGACTCTGGTTCCCGGCTGGGCCGCCACGGCCGTGCGCAGGGCGCAGGTGGCGTGGGCGAGGCAGTGGTTGGCCTGGCACCCAGGCTGGCTGCTGGTCTACGACAACCTGGACAACCCCGACGATCTCGCCCCCTATACCGGGGCCCTGCACCAGGGGCACCACCTGGCCACCAGCCGCCGCACCACGGGCTGGCCCGACACGGCGCCCACCCTGGCCCTGGGCGACCTCCACCCGGACGACGCAAAGAATCTGTTGTGCCGTCTCGTGTTCAAGGACACCACCCCCACTGCGCGCCAGCAGGCCGATGCCCGCGCTCTCGCCGCTGAGATGGGGCACCACCCTCTGGCGATCAAGCAGGCCGGCGCCTACCTGGCCCAGAACCGTGGCATCAGCCTTGACGCCTACCGCCGACGCCTGGGTACCAACCTCACCAAGACCGCCCACGGCCTCGCCGCCGAACGCACCATCGCCCGCATCTGGGACGTCACTCTCCACGACCTGGAGCGAGCGAATCCGCTGGCCGTTCAGGTGCTGCACACCGCCGCCTGGCTCGCCCCCGACGACATCCCCCACACCCTGCTCACCCCGCCCGGCACCGACCCGGACGACATCGCAGAAGCCATCGGCACCCTGGCCGCCTACAGCATGGTCAGCGACACCGGCACCAACGTCACCGTCCACCGCCTGGTCCAAGCCATTCTGCGCGCCCCCCGGCCTGCCGACGACACCCAACCACCCCGGCACCTGCAAGGACGGGACCGCGCCGAACAAGCAGTCCTCCGCAGTTTGCCCCTGTCTTCGGGCCAGGACACCACCGCCGACAACCAGTGGGACACCCTCATCCCCCATCTGGTTACCCTCGCGGCTACCACCCCGCCAGGACGCCACAACGCTCCCCTCACCGACGCGTACACCACAGCTGCCAACCGTCTCCACCAGCAAGGCCACACCGCCCGCACCATCCCCCTGCTGAAGGCCACCCTTACCCAGCGCGAGCAGCTCATCGGCGACACTCACCGCGACACCCTGACCAGCCGCGGCAACCTCGCCTACGCCTACCTGGAGGCGGGGAATCTGGCTCGGGCCGTCCCCCTATTCGAGGCGACCCTCCCCCAGTACGAGCGGATCCTCGGCGAAACCCACCCCCAGACTCTGGCCAGCCGCATTCACCTCGCAGGTGCCTACCAGAAGGCTGGTGACCTGGAACGGGCCATCAGTCTGTACGAGACGACCCTCATCCAGTACGAGCGGATCCTCGGCGACACCCACCCCCACACCCTCGCCAGCCGCATTCACCTCGCCTACGCCTATCGGGAGTCGGGCAACCTGCGACGCGCCATCAGTCTGTACGAGGCCACCCTCACCCAATGCGAGCAGATCCTCGGCGACACCCACCCTCACACCCTGGCCAGCCACAGCCACCTCGCGGGCGCCTACCAGGAGGCGGGGGACCTAGAGCGGGCCATCCCTCTGTACGAGGCCACCCTCAGACAGCGCGAGCGAATCCTCGGCGAAACCCACCCCGAAACCCTGAATGGCCGCCACAACCTCGCCTGCGCCTACCAGGAGGCGGGTGATCTGACACGGGCCATCAAGTTGCTACAGACCACCCTCAACCAGTACGAGCAGATCCTCGGCGACGCCCACCCCCAGACCCTCGCCAGCCGCAACCACCTCGCAGGCGCCTACCAGAAGGCGGGTGATCTGACATCGGCCATCAACCTGCTGGAGACCACCCTGGCCCAGCGCGAGCAGATGCTCGGCGACACCCATCCTGACACCCTCGCGAGCCGCAACAACCTCGCGTATGTCTACCTGGATGCGGGTGACCTGACACGGGCCATCAACCTGTACGAGGCCACCCTTAGCCAGAGCGAGCAAATTCTCGGCGACATCCACCCCCGGACACTCGCCAGCCGCATTCACCTCGCAGGCGCCTACCAGAAGGCTGGTGACCTGGAACGGGCCATCCCGCTGTACGAGGCCACCCTCACCCAATGCGAGCAGATCCTCGGCGACACCCACCCCAGCACACTCGCCAGCCGCAACAACCTCGCAGGCGCCTACCAGAAGGCTGGTGACCTGGAACGGGCCATCCCGTTGTACGAGGCCACCCTCACCCAATGCGAGCAGATCCTCGGCGACACCCACCCCCACGCCCTAGCGAGCCGCAACAACCTCGCGTATGTCTACCTGGATGCGGGTGACCTAGAGCGGGCCATCCCGCTGTACGAGGCCACCCTTAGCCAGAGCGAGCAAACTCTCGGCGACATCCACCCCCAGACCCTCGCCAGCCGCAACAACCTCGCGGGTGCCTACCAGGAGGCGGGGGATTTGGCGCGGGCCATCCCTCTGTTTGAGGCCACCCTCAGACAGCGCGAGCAGATCCTCGGTGACACACACCCAGACACCCTGCTAAGCCGCAGAAACCTCGCGGGCGCCTACCGAGCCGCCCAAGCTGTACAGCAGAGAAGTACAGCAACCCCAACGACCACAACTGACCCTCAGCAGCCGCCTACGGCCGATTGACCAGCCCATCAGACCTCAATGACCACCCGGCCGAGAGTTCGGGACTAAGAGGTCGTCGTGCCACAGCCGTGCCAGATGCAAGGGTCAGCCACGGTCAACACGGGTGCTTAGCGGGTGCACCCCCTGCCCGCTAGCCCCGGCAGCAAAGCCGCAGGTCACCGGCAATACACCCCAGCCTCTCTCCTAAAGCGGTGCTCAGCTCCCGTCGTGCAGTGCGCTACTGATCTCCAGAAGGCGCCCCTCAGGCAGAGCGAAAGCGTTTCTGGGGTTCCGGTAGGAGTGTCCACCGTCGTTGATCCAGACGCCGTCTGCCAGCTTCCAGCAAGCGGGAGCCCATTGGCCCTGGTTCTCAAGGAGCATGCTCGCCACGTCGGCGGGCTGCTCGATCAAGGTAAGAGCGCTGAGCGCGGTGGTGAGGGCAACGGTTGCGTCGTCGGGAAGTCGCGCGTCGCCGAGTGTGGGAAAGAGCAGCAAGAGACGGGCGTCGGGATCGTCAACACCCCTTGTTGACGACTGTCGAGCAGCGGATAGCAACTCCGGCCAGGCCATGCCGGGCCCCATGAAGTGCCCGTCATCCACAGCGAGGGTTTCCGCTGCTGGCCAAGTCGGGTGATGGATCAGATAGTCCACCCCTCGGTCTCCGTCGAAGTTACGATAGATGACGTAGATGGTGTGGCCGGAGCGGAGGGGCACGCTGAACATCGGCCACTCCTGCTCGGCGGAGAGCACGCGGTAGAGCTCCATGGCCGCGTCCCAGTCAGCTCCGAACGCGGCTCGTTGCGCGTCCTCGCCGCGCAAACAGGTGCCGAGGTGCACGGGCCAGAACAACGGATCATCAAGGTAGGCGCCACCCTCGACCAGAGGGCCGCCTTCATATCCGGGGATCTTCAACACGCGAGGATCATGGCACGAGGGACCGACACCACCAGGGCCTGAGGGTCGGCCCCCGCTCCGTCTCAGTTCCCGTCTCATTCAGCGCCGTTCACGGCCGTTCAGACGAGGCCCAGAGCCGTCCCGCCCCGATGACCCGACCGCCCATGAACCCAGGTGAACGCCCCTGCACACAGCCCAAGACCCCACCAACACAGTTGGAAAGAGTGTTGGGGGCAACCCCTCACGAGTTCGAATCTCGTATCCTCCGCAGCCGCCTGAACAGGCGAAACAGAGCGTCGGACCGCAGCTCGCGGTCCGACGCTCTGGCATGCTCTGGTCTCAGTTTTGGTCTTATTTGTTTCTAGCATTCAAGGTATTTCACCCATGCGCGAACGCACCCTCTGTCGATGACCAGCGGTCGCGCATCGATGTGCGCCCCGGTCCCGGCCCGAGGTGCTCCGAAGCGGCTCTCCCTCGTGTCGTCAGGCCAGCGGGTAGCCCAGGGCCAGGGCGGCCGTACGGAACGCAGGCAGACGGTCGAGGGAGACCGCGAGATGGCGCTCGCCGATTCGGGTACACAGCGCGCGCAGGCGGCGGTCGCTGATGATGAGGGCTGCCAGTGCCTCGTCCGCGCACTCGATGAGATGGGCCTGCCCTGTATCGCGGAGCCGGCCGGTGCGGCGGCCGGTGTCGTCGAGCAGGGTGGTGACGGTCTGGGGCACGGGGTGCGAGGCGGCCTGGTTCAGGTAGCCACGGAGTTCGTCGAGAGTGTGCCCGCGGTCGAGGGCGTGCAGAAGAGAAGCGGTGGTGAGCGTCCAGACCCGGTCGGTTTTCCGGTCGGAGAAGGCGTCCAGGAGGAGTGCGTCGGCGGAGGGCAGCCCGTCGAGGGCGACGATGTCAAAGTTCGCCAGGACGGTGACCCTGCCCGTCGGGACGGCCGAGGCAGGGACCCCGGCAGGCGCGTAGTCGCCCGTGAGGCCGACGGCGTGGGCGCCCAGGGGATTGAGGCGGAGTGCGGACAGGCCGTCGTAGCGGCTGAGCTGGTCGAGGTAGTCGCCACCCCAGTTGTCCCGGTAGTCATCGCGCGCGCCCGACGGGGGGACGTACTCGATGTCGATGAGACCGAGCGTGGCGGCGTACTCGAAGAGCACCGCCAAGGTGTACCGACCTTGGAGGAGGGACCAGCCGTGGTAGCCGTCGTAGCCGAGGCTGCCGTATTGCGGATCCTCCAGGTACAGCTTCCACAGGGCGCGTTCACTGCGGTGGACGACTGGATCCAGACCGGCCGCGCGCATCTCTGTGAACAGGCCGTCGATGGACATCCACTCACCCGGGGTGAGGCCGGCCAGCGCTTGGCCGACGAGCTTGCGGCGCGGTTTGGCAGCGGTCAGGACGTTCGCCGAGCGCTGGCCCTTGATCTCCTCGACGCGGGAGAACTCGTCCAGGAGGCTGTTGTTCAGCCAGCGTTGCCACAGCTGAGGAATGGTCAGGTGCGGTGGCCGGGTCAGCGCGGCCCGTCCGCGTGTGGTCAGCATCAGCCGACCGCCGGTGAGCTGGGCGAGGCCGCCTGCCTGGAGCAGCATCGGCCAGGCGAAGGCGGCGATGGCCTCGTGCGGATAGAAGTCGCCGCCGTCCAGGACGTCGGCGACCGCCGAGACGGTGGCGGTGCTGGGGCGGCGGGTCTTTTCGCTGCACCGCAGTTTCCCCGTCATACACAGGCGCAGCACCGTCAGCAGGTTGGTCTGCGCCTCGTGCTCAGTGTGCCGGACCCGTGGAGTGCCGGTGGGCTCCTGTTGCTGTTCGACCGGTATCACTGCTCGTGTTCCCCGCCTCGTGCCGCTCGCGTCCCGTTCCTACAGATGGGCAACGTAGTCGTAGTTGCCCGGACCGCAGGTGCGCTCGAGGATCTGGACCACCTCGCGCGGGTTGTCGTAGGGGCCGGAGAAGTAGGACGGCTTGCCGTCCCGGCCGAAGCCGATGACGGGCCGGTCGCCGGGCGGGGCACCCAGGTGCACTGCGGCTTCGGTGAAGCCACCCGCGGGCTCGAAGCCAAGACCGCGGGCGTAGGCGACCGCATCGTGCACGATCGTCTGCGCCTGCTCTACGGCGATCGGCAGCGGCCGATCGTCGAAGGCCGAGTAGTACATCGGTACGTAAGTTGTCAGGGTTCCGGACCCCATCACCTCGGGGTCGGTGACGTTCTTGACTCCCAGGCAGTACACGTCCACCAGGAACCCGGTGACGGTCACCCTGCTGGCACGTTCCTGGCGGGCCAGGAGAATCTGGGCGAAGCCGCCCGGGTCCGGGTCCGGGTCCGGGTCCTGGCCGAGGGGGTCGGCCGCCGCCCAGTCCGGGGCTTTGGCCATGTCCAGTCCCGCGCTCCAGCCCGCGTTGACCCAGCAGCCCACCACCGGACGCTCATCCGGCGCGACGTTCGCCAGTGCCGCCTCGGCGACCCGTCTGACCAGCGCGGTGGCCTGGGCCGGGCGCAGCCCCAGCGCCTTCGCGATCTGCTTCGGCGCGCTGCCGCGCTCCCTCATCTCCCGGACCCGGGCCAGCAATTCCTCGTCGTGCGTGGTCACCGTCACAGTCTGCCACTTCCGTGTTGCCCCATGTGAAGCACAGAGTGCGCCGGCGGTGCTGCCATCCTGGGTTCGGGTGATACGGGACAGGAACCGGAACAGGCAGGTCAGCATGGGTGAGACAGTGGGCAGGACTGTCGAGCAGGTGCGAGCGCTGGTCGGTTGGGTCGGCGCGGGACGCAAGCTGACCCAGACCGGCCGTGTGACGCTTGCCGACGCGCGAGCACTGGTGGAGGTTCTGGACACCGGCGACCGGATGGACCCGGTGATCGGGGACCGTACGTTCAAGACGAAGTCCAGCGAGGAGCTGTACCACCTCACGCTGCTTCACTGTCCGCACTGCGTGGACGGTGCCGGGGCGTGCCCACCCGAGGACTGCGGCGGCGCCCCCGGCTACAGCGATCTCAAAGTGATTCTCGCCGACCCGGCGCATGAGGAACACCACGCCATGCTGGTGTGGCTCGGACTTCGGTCCGCCACGGAATTCGCCCCTGGCCGTTTCGCGCCGGACGAGGCCAACACGCGGCTGCTGCACCCCACGGCACCATGAAAGACGAGGCGTCCGGCCACGCAGCCGTTCACGGCCCTGGGTGCCACCGACTGGTCCACGGGCCCCGCCGCACTCGGACAAGGACGTACGGGCCGACCTTCCGCACCCGGCATTCGGGTCTTGGACGTCGACTACACGGCGACGAGGCGCACTCTGTCGCCGCAGAGCTTCGTCATGTCGTCGATGTCCGAGGTGAGCATGACGACCGGGCGGCGCTGACGCAGCGCCGTCTCGGCCACGGCAGCGTCGATGGCGTATTTGTGACCATGCAGCCCAGCGTTGATCAGCATGGCTGAGGCGGCCTTGGCCTCCTCGTCGCCGATGTGCACGATCCGCACGCCGGACAGGACCCAGGCGAGCCGCGCCTTGTCGGTCCGGCGATGCACCGCTTCGATGATGGTGAGTGCGCTGATGACGACCTCCATGCCGCGCTTGCGGGCTTCGGCGATGAGGGCGACGACGGACTCGTGATCACTGACGAACTTCGACAGGCCCTCGCAGTCGAGAACGAGAGTGCCTTCGTGGCTCAGCTTGCGGCGGGCCACTGCCCCTCCTCGGCGAACACCTCGTCGAAGACCCGGCGTGCCCGCTCCTGCTCGTGCTCGGAGATCGGCCCCTGACGGCGTTCGTAGTCGGCGAGGTACTCATCCAAGATCTGACCGCGCAGCTCGCGCTCCACCGCTTCGGTGATGAACGCGGAGAACTCACGCTTGCCGACCCGTCGGCGGATCGCCTCCGCCGTCCCCTCGGGGAGGGAGAGGCTGACCCTGGTGGCTGGCCCTTCGCCGACGCCGTAAGGAATCTCGCTCATGGGCCGACATTATCAAACAAGTAGGAATTCGGCCTGGGTGCAGTACCCGCCGAACGACGCGAGCCGCCCACCCGTCACCTCGTGGTCTCAGTTCTGGTCTCATTCACCCTCGTCCGGGAGCGTCCGGGAGCGTCCGGAAGCCCGTCTGCCAGTTGCTTCGTGGACTTCGGCCCCAGGCCCCAGGCCCCAGGCCGCGCAGCGCGTCGCCCGGCGAAGCGCCCGGAATGGGCCGAGCCCCAGGCCGTCGTACGGCCCGGGGCTCGGCTCGGTATGCGGGGAGCGTCAGTGGACCGCCTCCACTCTTACGTCGTCGACGCGGAACCGGCCGGACGAGCCGCGGAAGCCGACTTCGATGGCCACGTTGTCCACGCGGCTGTCGTCCCCGGTGGTGTACATGCGCTCGAAGAGCTTCCACTCCCCGTCCGGGGTGTCACCCGCCGGCAGCCAGCTGCGCTGCTCGGCCCCGATCTGAGTGCCTCCGTCACGGGAGCTGATGAAGTAGTACGCGCCCACCCGGAAGCCCGGCACGTAGTCCTTCAGCTGGTACCGGAAGGACACCTTGTACGTCTTTCCGGGCTCCGCGGTGATGGGCGAGGCGCCCTGCTTGCGGCTGTTGAACTGCTGGTTGTAGGACGCGTTGCCGGTGGTGTCCGTGCTGGTGAAGGAGAGGGAGCGGTCGCCCGTGCGGCCGTAGTCCTCCTCGATGGCCAGTGTGTACGGGCCGCTGCCCGCCTGCTGCCAGATGTCGCAGTCGGCGGCCTCGAAGCTGTCCGTGAAGGGCAGCTCCACCTCGCAGGTCTCGATCGGGGTCACCTGGACGTCGTCCACCCGGAACCGGCCGGACGAACCACGGAAGCCGAGCTCGATCGCGATGCTGTCGACCGAGGGGTCGTCCACGGTCATGTAGGTGCGCTCGAAGTACTTCCACTCCCCGTCCGGGGTGTCGCCCTTGGGCAGCCAGGTGCGCTGCTCGGTGCCCACCCGGTTGCCCGCGCTGCGCGAGGAGACGAAGTAGTACGCCCCCACGGTGGGGCCCGGCACGTAGTCCTTCAGCTGGTACCAGAAGGACACCGTGTACGCCTGGCCCGGCTGGGCGGTGAACGGCGAGGTGCCCTGCTTGAGGCTGTTGAACTGCTGGTTGTAGGCCGCGTTGCCGGTGGTGTCGGTGCTGGTGAAGGAGAGGGAGCGGTCGCCGGTGCGGCCGTAGTCCTCCTCGATGGCGAGGGTGTACGGGCCGCTGCCCGCCTGCTGCCAGATGTCCGGCTCGGACGCCTCGAAGCTGTTGTGGTGGACGGCCACCAGCAGGTCGTAGGCGTCGTACACCCGCTTGATCAGCGCGGACTCGTCGGCGTCCGGTTGCTTGCTCGCCTCCTCGACGGCGTCGACGACACCCATGAACCGGGCGAAGCTGCGCACCGTGTAGTCCTCGGCGGACAGCGCGCGGGTCTGCTGAAGGACCGAGGCGAGCGAGTCCGCCGTGATCACTGCCGGTTCGGCGGTGACCGAGGTGGTGCCGTCGACCGTGCGTGCGACGACCTTGTAGTACACCTGACCGCCGTAGACGTTGTCCTTGAAGGACTGGGCGTACTCGTCGTCCAGCAGCTTCCGCCAGCCTTCGCCGCCCTCGCGCGGGTCGGTGGCCGCGGTCCGCGGGTCGGAGGTGCGGTACAGGTCGAAGGCGACGGCCGCCTTCGGCTTGGTCCAGGTGACCGTGCCCGCCCGCTTGCCGAAGCGGCCGTCGGCGATGACCGTGTCGTCGGCCAGCGCCTCGGTGGCGACCTGGGTGAACGTACCGGCCCGGTCCGCGGCGACACCGGCGTGGACCACGTCCACCATCGGCACCGACGCCTCACCGGCCTTCTTCCAGTGCACCCCGTCCGGGGAGAGCATCGCCAGCACCCGGTCCGACTGGGGCAGCCGGACCAGCTTGACGTACGGGTACTCCGCGACGGTGTAGCCCGTCAGCTCCTCGGTGAACGGGCTGCGGGTCATGCCCCCGGCGCCGGTGCTGCCCGGGTTGCCGGTGCCGATGTCCGAGCGGGTGTCCAGGCTGCGGTGGCGCAGCGACAGCGCGCCCTTGGCGTCCGCGCCCAGGTAGACGTAGCGGCCGACCTTGTCGGTGCTGTCGCGCAGGGTCACGCCCCGCACCGCGCCGTCGCCCTCGGCGGTGTCGGAGAGCTTCGCCGAGATGGCTGTGCCTCCCTGGACCAGCCTGGTCACCTGGGTGTAGGCGTCCGGGTGGAACCGGTCGGTGTGCACGGTGTCGTCGCCGCCGCCGAAGCCGTCCCCGGCCGCGCCCTTCACAGTGATCGTGTCACCGCTCACCGAGACCGTTCCGCCGTCGGCGTCGCCGATGACGTCGTCCCGCCAGGCGCCGTCCCGCAGTGCCGCCGTGGCACCCGGGGTGACCTCGGCCTTCGCCGGGTTGGACGCCCGGCCCTCGCCCTGGCCGTTGACCGGGACGACCCGGTAGTAGAAGGTGCCCTTCTCCCCGCTCGACAAGGGAACCTCGTCGATGAGGCTGACGCCCTTCACTCCCTTCTTCACCGTGATGTACGGGCCGCTCCCGGAGGTCGCCCGCTCAATGGTGTACGAGGTCGCCCCCGCGGCCCGTGCCCAGGTCAGGCCTACCGCCTGCGAACCGGGCGTGGCCACCGCGACGTTGACCGCCGAGGGCACCTCCGGCACGACCTCGTCGGTACCGAGGTCGAGCACCACGGCGCCGAACGCGGACACCGTCACCGTGCGTTCGGCAGAGACGGGCAGCCGCTTGCCGGAGACCAGGTCCGGGACGTTGCTTCCGGAGAAGCCCGCCGGCAGCTTCACCTTGAACAGGCGCTCGTTGCCGTACGCCGCGCGGGTGGTGTTGACCGCCACGAAGTACTGGCCGTACCGGCTGGTGAGCAGGTCCGGGTAGCCCGAGTACGAGGTGTCGTAGCGCCAGTTGTCGCGCTCGACCGTGCCGACGCCCGGCTGGTGGGTGACCGGGAGCAGCTCGCCGGCCATGGCCAGCGGACGGTCCGGTTCGGTGAAGCGGTCGAAGAGCATCGGGTTCTCCCCCGAGGCCGCGCGGGGGTAGTACTCCTCGGACCGGAAGATGCCCTGGGTCTGGAGCTGGGCGAGCTGCTCGTGGTCGTCGTACTGCGCGTGCAGCCGCCCGTTGCCCATGTACCCCTTGTTGCGCTCGATGAGGTTGCCGAACAGGTGGGTGTCCCCGTCGCGGACCGACACCAGGAGGTTGTCGATGTCCACCCAGGCGAACGTCCGGTTCTGCTTGGTGCGGTCGATGCCGAGCTTCGTCAGTTCCTCGTCGGTGTACCGGTCGAGGTCGGTGTGCGGCAGGACGACACCCGCGGCGGTCTGCTTGAACCGCTCGTAGGAGCCGCGGCCCTCGGTGAGGTAGGCGTAGGTGCGCGGCAGCCGCAGGTCGTACCGGTGGTTCGCCAGCACGGAGTTGAAGTACGGGAAGTACTGGTTGTCGGCCAGTTGCTGCTGGCTGTATCCGACGGCCTCACGGGCGTAGCGCCAGTAAGGGGACCACTCCTCGCCCGCGTACGCAGCCGCGTTGTCGGCCATGTACTGCTCCAGCGAGGCGTACAGCAGGCCGCGGCCGGTGCCGATGTCCGTGCCGTACGCGATCTTGCCGGGGTAGCCGGTGTTGCGGTCGTCGACCACCTGCTGCATGTACATCACGCGGTTGCCGTCGGCGTCCGTGCCCTGGTAGCGGGTCTGGCCCCGGGCGTGGAGGTTCAGCAGGGCGAGCTTCAGGATCTCGTCGTTGAGCTTCTGGTCACCCTTGTGGTCGAGGGTGCGGAAGAACCAGGAGACCAGGTAGTTGGTGGATTCGCCGTACGAGCCGACGTAACCGTTTTCTCGGGTCAGACCGGCGGCGGTGACACCGGTGTAGTGCTTGCCGTACGGCAGTCGACGCACCACGTTGCCCTCGGCGTCGAGCTTGCTCTTGGCCAGACCCTTCATGACGATCTGGAGGTAGTCGTCGGTGTAGACGGCGTTGCGGTCGTGCCGGAAGAGCGAGTGGTAGAGGTCCAGGTCCTTGCCGTCCGGGCCGACGACGACCTCCTCGCCGAGGAACGGGCGGGAGCCCAGCGCCTCGCCCGCGATGGCGTGGCTGCGCTCCTTGCCCTCGTAGAACCCGGAGCCGATGACGCGCAGGCCCTCGTGGGCCTTCCAGGCGCCCTCGTAGGTGTACATGACCTGGTTGTAGATGTACGAGAGCCGCGAGCGGGCGAAGTCGAAGTTGGCCTTGAGCACGCGCTCCCAGGCTTCGCCGCGGGTCAGTTCGCCGCCCTTGAAGTCCACGCCGGCGATGGTGTTCTCGCCGTCGGTGGTGCCGGTGCTGAAGGGCTCGTCGAGGAGGGCGGCGAACTTCTCGCTGCCGTAGACGTCGTCGTCGGCGATCAGGTTCTCGACGATGTAGAGGGCCTCGCCGAGAGCGCCGTAGTAGCCGCCCCAGTCGGACTGGTGGCCGCCGTTGCCCAGGCTCTTGACGTTGCCGAAGTAGTTCCTGGTGTGGTTGTCGATGGACTTGAAGATCCGCTCCAGCGCGGCTGTCTTCTCCGCATCGGTCTGCGCCGGTGACCAGTCCGTCAGCAGGGTCTCGGCGTAGAAGCGCAGGTCGTCCTTGTAACGGACGATGGACATGGCGGAGGTGTCGCTCGCGTCGGACTGCGCGGACAGCTTGTCGAACAGCTCGACCTGGGTGGTGCGGAAGCCGTCGATCCGCTCCTGCTCCTCCGCCTTGGAGAGCGCGGGGGCCGCCTTGGTGCCGATCTCGTAGCCGGTGTCGTCACCGTCGGCGGGGGAGATCTTCGGGCTGGTATGGGTGATCGCCTGGTAGTAGCCGCGGGACGGCTCTTTCGCGGTGCCCGTCAGGCCGCCGAAGGTGCGGACGATGATCTCGACCTTGTCGTGCCCCTGGGTCGAGGCGAGCGGCAGCATCATGGTGGCGAAGAAGAACCGGCCTTCCAGCCCCTTGCCGGTGCCGGCGTTGATGGGCTCGTAGTCGCCGCTGCCGCGGTAGTTGGCCTGCTCGCCGCCCACGTACACGACGGTCGAGTACGGTGACGCGTCCTCGCCCCAGAACTTCAGGCTGAGGTAGTTCTGCCGGGCGGGATCGACCGCGGCCGTGAAGACCAGGTCGCCCAGGTGGCTGCCGGGCGGCGTCAGCGGCTGCGCCACTCGCGCCTGCTGCCCGCCCGCGCCGTCCACGACGGTCGTGGACTGCCCGGTGAAGTCGTGCGCCTTCTCCGAGGCGGGGTCGCCGAATGTCACCACGTCGAGCCGGTCACGCGGGGCATCGACTCCCGCGCCCGCCGCGCTCGTCGCGGGGCTCAGCCCCATGACCAAGGGCACCGCGCACAACAGCGCCACCACCCTTCGCGTGAACGCCCCCGAGCCGGGGTGCCGTCTTCGGCGCGGCCCGTCCGCGGCCCTGCCGTGTGCCGTTGACATCGCTGTCCCTCTCCAGCCCCGGGACGCCGGCCGCCAGGAGCATGCGTAGTAACCGTTTTCCGAGTGGCTGGACGATATGTGCGGAACAGAGCGGAAGGGAAGGCTCCGCCTCAAACCGAAACTTTCAGGAACTCGCCGTCGGCGGGCACGAGCCGCGGTCCTCGTGTACGGGCCCGGTTCATCAGCCCAACGCGAGGAGTCCGGCCAGGATGCCCCGCGGATATTCAGCCGAAGGCCGGGCAGGAGGGGTGAGTCCCGGGGCGGATTGGAGGATCTGGGCGTCGAGCACGGGTGCAAGCGGGCCGGTGAGCACGGGCGGCCGCCTCCGCGCGTCTTCGAGGTCCAGTCCCGCAGCCTTGCTTGCGGGTGCGGTCATGCGTCGTCCTCGTCATCCGCACCTACCGGAGACTCAACAGCCTGAGCCCAAACTCGGTGAGCTCGTCGGCCTGGTCCAACCCGAGGTCTCAGACATCGAACGCGGCAGGCGTCGCGTGACCTCGCTTCGGACTCGGCGCCTTGCCGGAGGAGTACCGGTGCGCAGGAACCTGGTACCAAGCCTGCCTCGCGCACGCACTCGCCGGCGCCGGTGAAGCAGCACAGGCACCAACCTCGACGCGTCGCTCTCTCACTGGCCCGCCTGCGCCCTCCCAAGAGTTCGAATTCTCCGACAAGCCAGGGCCTCCGCACCGAAGCCGGCCGCCACGAACAGACATCCCAGCCAGAAGAGCGACGCGTTCCGCCGTTCCACGCCGCCAAGCAGCATCACGACCACGCCAAGGCAGGGAAGGAAGACCGCGCCGGCCGCCCACCACTGGCCCTTACGCGCTTTCCCAACAGCGGAAGTCAACCCGAGCACGAAGACCAGCATCATCACTGCCGTTGCTATCCGCATAACGGCAGTCTGCCGCAGGAAGCGTTGGGCTGTCTGTTGTCAGCCCGCGCTCGTCCATGTATCTGGGCGGGGCACGAGCACCGCGGAGACCACCGTGTGGGACGAGGTCATGACATCAACCACGAATCGCAGGCGCCCGACGTCGAGTCGGCGCAGTGCCGGACCGTGGTCGGCGGCGACGACGAGAGAGACCGCGAGCAGGAGAAGTCGCCACAGGGCCATCACCGGGCGGCGCATTGCGCGGGGCAGCTCCGCCAGGGAGGCGTGCAGTCGCTCGCAGTGGAACGGGACGTGACGCTGCTCGTCGGACAGGATCCGCCCCGCCACATCCGCGGTGAGCGAGTCGTCGGTGCCATCGCGCAGGGCCCGGTAGTAACGCAGCGCCACCACTTCCGCGATCATCAGCACCAGCAGTTCCATGCGTAGGCCCATGAGACGCCGCAGCCGTACGAAGACCGCGTCGCTCCAGTGCCCGGTCAACGTCGGTATGCCCCCCGCGGCCAGCAGCCGAGCAAGTAGACGGGCGTGGTTCTGCTCCTCGGCGATGAAGAGCCGGACCGCCTGCCCGTAGTCGGCGTCGCCGGCCTGGTCCGCCTTGGCGACGAGGTTGGCGCCGTCACCGTCCTCGCCGACCTGGAAGCGCTGGATGCCGGCCCACACCGCCGGATGCAGCGTCGCGCCTTTCCCCCAGTCCGGATCACCGTGGGCGCACCTGCGCTCGCGCTCGTCCTCGAACCGCCTTGTCCACTTGGCGAAGCCGCCCGAATGCACCCGGTCTCCCCTTTCCGGAACACGGCCACCGTGCCCCGGAGAGGGACGACGCAGGCGGACACCGAACCGTTCCACTGCCGCCAGGTGACCACAGTTCACAAATTCACATGCCCGCGTAGACAGCCACTTCCCCATGACCCCAAGGCGGGCACCATCAATCGCGAACCTGCGCTCCCTCCCGCGTCGGCTGCGACGGGACTCTCGCCGTAAGCGGCGCGGCCGGGCGCGAGGCAGCCCGACCCGTCCCTTCGAAGCGGCTCGGGAACGGGTACTTCCGCTCCAGGAAGGCACGGATGGCGGCCTGGGCCGCCGACCTGGCCGCCGGGGCGGTGTCCACGTCGTTGAGGCAGAAGAAGTCGATGTCCTCGCCGGTCGCCAGGCGGGCCAGGCGGCGGCGCATGTCCGGTGTGCCCAGTTGGACGTAGCGGAAGCGGTAGTCGGCCGGGACGGCCCGGCCGGTGGCGATCGCCCAGTGGTGGTGGAGGGTGGACGCCGGAGCTACGTCGGAGGTGGAGCGGAAGCGCGAGTAGGAGGTCTGCTCGAGTTCCTCGATTCCGAGGCTCTCCATCTCCCGCATGACCGACAGCAGTTGGGGGTGCGGGGTGTGCAGCGACTTGTTGGTGATGTGTCTGCCGTGGAAGCGCCTGATCACCTCGCGGGCGTTCTTGCCGGCGGAGTTCGGGGCCGGCTCCAGCGGGTGCGGGGCACCGACGCCGAGTTTCAGCGGGGACAGTGGGATCCGGGCGATGCCGTTGCCGTGGAAGAAGTGCTCGGCCTGTACCGGGCGATTGATGAAGACGTCGTCGTTGAAGTAGAGGTAGTGCTCCGACAGGCCGGGGATGTGGTGCAGTCGGCTCTCTATCGCGTGCGAGTTGAAGACGGGGAGCGCGTCGGCCGGGAGGAGCTCCCGGTGGTCGACGACGGTCAGGCCCTCCGCGTCCGGGTCCAGCCAGGCGGGGATCTGGGAGTCGGTCACGAGGTAGACGTGCCGGACGAACCCGGCGTACATCTCCAGCGAGCGCAGGGCGTACTTCAGTTCGTCATGGCTGGTGTAGCGGGAGGCGCCGGTCTCGCGCGGAGCGATGACGTTGTCGGAGAGCTCCTGATAGGCGCGGCGCTTCGCGGTCATCGCCGGGTCGTCCCCGTCGACCCAGGTGTACACGGCGTCGACGGGGAAGCGCACCTCGTCGATGCCCGGCTCGGCGAACGGGGCGAACGTCGGCACGCTGCGGCGGCGGCACGCCACCGCGGCCGGCTGCTGCGCCGCCACCGGGAGCACTTCCGACACGGGGTTGTGGCGCGGGGCGACGAGCGCCGGGCCGAAGACGTCCGGCAACCGGCCGCCGGGCACGGTGAGCCAGGAGGGATCCGTGCCCGGGATGGTGCCGAGGTCCCGGCCGCGACGCCAGAACTCGATGTCGCACCCCGTCTCGAGGCCGGTGAGCACCTGCCCCCCAGGGCCGAGGCGCACCACACCGGTACGGACCACCGCGGCCCGCCTCAGCGCCCGCGGCAGCTTTCCGTCGGCCCACAGTGCCGCGTTCGTCACGGCGCCGTCCGGTCCGACGGCGCCGACGTACCCGACGGTGCCGGCGAAGCGCTGAGCGGCCCGGGAGAGAACCGCGCCGCGGTACGTCTCCTCGACGCCGATGATCTGCCGCGGCGCACCGTGCCCGTGGTCGGAGGGGACCAGGAAGTACGGGACGCCGAGCCCCTCCAGCAGGGCGCACACCCGCTCGAGATCGGCTTCGACGGCGTTCGCGGCGGTGTAGCCGGCGACCGTACGGCCGTACAGCCGCGTCGGTCCGAAAGTGACCCGGCGCAGTCCGGGGACGGCGGCCCGCAGGCGCCGTCGGGCCCGGGCCGCACGCAGCGCCCAGAGCCGGGCCGCCAGCCAGAGTCTCAGGCGTACGAGAAAGTCCCGGGCCGCCCGGATGCCTCCCGGCATTCCGAAGCGGTGACGGATGTCCATGCCCCCCATGTCCATGCCCCCAGCCCCCGTTACTTCTGCTTCTCGAAGGGGCTCGCGAAGGGGAAGTAGTCCTCCAGGAACTCACTCATCCGGACGCCGACCTGCTCCCGCTCCTCGGGCGGCACATCGACGTCGTTGAGGCAGAAGAAGTCGAAGCGGCGGTTGCGGCGCAGGTCGGCCAGGCGTCTTTCGGCGTCCGGGCGGCTGATGTTCACGTACCGGAAGCTGTACTTCCCCGGCACGCCGCGGCCGGTCATCAGCGCGTACTGGTAGAGCAGCGGGGACGTCATGGCGATGTCCTGCGGCGAGCGGAAGCGGGACGCCGTGGTGCGGCGGATGTCCTCCGCGAAGAGCTCCTCGAGCGCCTGCAGTGTCTTACGCTGCTGCGGCAGCGGGGTGTGCATGAAGTTGTTCGTCGTCATCCGCCCGAGCTTCTCGAGCAGCAGCCGGCGGACGTTCTTGCTCGCGGAGTTGGTGGCCGTCTCCTCGGCGTGCGGCTTGCCGACGCCTATCTTGAGCGGGGACACCGGGATCTTCATCAGACCGCTGCCGTGGAAGAAGTGCTCCGCGGTGACCCGGCGACCGACGAACACGTCGTCGTTGAAGTACAGATAGTGCTCCGACAGGCCCGGGATGTGGTGCAGCCGAGTCTCGATCGCGTGGGAGTTGAACACCGGCAGGACACCCTGCGGGAAGATGTCGCGGTGGTCGACGACCGTGATCCCCGGGGCCCGGTCGTCGAGCCAGTGCGGCTTCTGGCCGTCGGTCACGATGTAGATGTGCCGGACGAAGTCGGCGTACATCGCGAGCGAGCGCAGCGAGTACTTCAGCTCGTCATGGCTGGTGTAGCGAGAGGCGTTGGTCTCCTTGTCCAGGATCTCGGCGGTGCCGCGCTCCTGGTACCGCGCCCGTTTGGCGCGCATCTCCGGCTCCTCGCCGTCCACCCAGGTGTAGACGACATCGACGGGGAAGGTCACGTCGTTCACGGTCGGCAGGGTGAGCGGGACGAAGCTCGGCAGCTCCCGGTCGCCGACCCGCACCGCGGCCGGCTTCTGCTCGGACGCCGGCAGTACGTCCGTGATGCCGTTGTTCCGCGGCGCGATGAGGGACTCGGCGAAGATGTCCTCGGACGCCTGCGGCTGCACCTTGGCCAGTCGGCGAGGCCCGTCTTCGGAGGCGAGGAGCTGTGCCCCGTCTTCCCAGAACTCGACGTCGCAGGCGAGCTCCGGCCCGGCGAGCAGCTGGCCCGAGGGCCCGAGGTGGTTCTCCCCGATCCGCAGGATGGGGGCCGTACGCAGCGGGGCCGGCAGTACACCGTCCATGAACAGCGCGGGATTCTTGAGCTTTCCGCCAGTCACCGGTCTGCCGATGAACACCGCCTTCCCCGCGTTCTGCGCCTCGAGGGTGGTGAGGAAGCGCTCCCGGTCGACGGCGTTCACGCCGACCGTGTGGCGCGTACGCAAGGCCGGTACCAGGAAGTAGGGGATACCTTCCTGCTCCAGCGCGGCGACGACCAGGCCGAGGTTGGCTGCGGCCGCATCGGCAGCGGTGAACCGGGTCACGACCCGTCCGTAGAGCTGCTGGCCACGCACCGCCACCGGGCGGAGCACCGGGTCCGTGACCGCTGCCCTGCGGCGCCGCCGCATGGTACGCAGCTGCCACACCCTTTCGGCGGCCTTCCGCTCGACTCGCGGTCGCATCCGCCGGGCAAAGGAACGCACGGTCACGTTCTGAGCTCCTCTTCATCAACCTCAAAAATCCCTGCCTTAGCCAGACAGACTCATGCGGCGGAAGGTTGTATAAGAGTTCTCCGGGAATTAACGAATGATGGGCCGTCCGCACAGCTGAACCTCAGCTGTGCGTGGTAAGGAGCTGCCGCCTTTCCGATCTTGAGAGCGACTGCCTGGCTCACCGGAAACTCCGCAGGCAACCCGATGCAGCCGCCTGAACAGGCGAAACGAAGAGCCGGGCCGCACCTGCGGCTCGGCTCTTCGGTGTGTGCGGAGGGCCTACGGAACTTGGCGGTAGATGTCGCGGTGGTTGCCGACGGCCAGGACCCACACGATCACCTGGCCGTCCTCGACGGTGCAGACGACGCGGCAGTCGCCGACCCTGAGCCGCCAGCGGGCACTGTGGCCCTGGAGGGCCTTGATGTCGAACGCCGTGGTGTCCCCCGCGTCCATCGCCTTCTGGAGGTCGGCGAGGCGGTACAGGATGCGCAGGGCGTCCGGGCGCGGGATCTTGAGCATGTCCCGCTGGGCGTGTGGCGTAAAGCGCGTGACGTACCCCACAGGGTCAGCCCTGCTGAGCGCGCAGCAAGGCGGCCATCTCTTCGAGCGAGACCGACCCCTCCGTGCCCTCGGACTCTGCTTCGTCGGCCAGGCGGTTGAGCCAGGCCTCCTCGGCGTTCTCCGCGATCTCGCGCAGGCGCTGGTACTCCTGGATGTCGATCACGACGGCTTCCTGCTTGCCGCGTCGGGTGATGATCGTCGGGGTGTCCTCCCGGCGAGCGCGGTCGATGACGTCAGCGAGGTGACTGGCCAGTGGAGGGGACCTAGTGGCCCGCACCGAGTACTACGACGACCCCGACGCCCCGGAGCCGAACAGCCTCGTCGTGGCGGCCTCGGCAGTGGTCGCCGACGACCAGGGCCGCATCCTGCTCCAACGCCGCAGGGACAACGACCTGTGGGCCCTGCCGGGCGGCGGAATGGACATGAGCGACTCCCTCCCCGGCTGCGCGGTCCGCGAAGTCAGGGAGGAAACGGGCTACGACATCCAGATCACGGGACTCGTCGGGACCTACACCGATCCCCGGCACGTGATCGCCTACAGCGACGGTGAGGTACGCCGCCAGTTCAACATCTGCTTCCGCGCCCGCGTCATCGGTGGCGAGCTGACCATCTCCGACGAGTCCACGGAGGTGCGGTTCATCGACCCGTCGGAACTGGACGCACTGCCCATGCACCACACCCAGCGCCTGAGGCTCCGCCACTTCCTGGAAAACCGTCCGGCGCCCTACCTGGGGTAGGCCGAGCCCGTACACCGTCTCCACCCGTTCCAAATGCTGGACTGCAGACGCGCCTCACCACGGATGCAGCCGTCGCACTTCCAGAACCGCCACCTCAATCTCAGGCGGCAGCTACCACAGACGCGCCCTCGGACGATGCGACCGGTCCGCCAACCCCGCCAGACCAGAGGCCTCATACCGGGACTTCCGCCCACTGACCGTCTGCCGGGACACAGCCAGCTGAGCGGCGACCACCGTCACCGTCGCACCCGCCAGCACCGCAAGCACAGCCCGGTATCTCTGCTCGACAACCGACAACTCCACCAGCGCCAACCCCGGCCTCCCCACACACGCCGCAACGACGCGCACAGAAAAGCCGATCACGACCACTGTCAACCATCAGCTGGGACCGAAGTGTCAAGCATCTCCCGGGACCGGACAAAGGCTCCATCGAAGCCTGAGTTACAACTTTCTTCACGGGTTCGAGACGCATGTATCTGTTGCCCCAGGACGCAAGCCTCCCGCGGCATGCGCCATTCTGGTGTCCTGCGCAGGACCGGTTCCGGTCCGGAAACCAACGGTGCTCGTTCTCGTGAGGTGCTCCCATCGGTATGCCCAGCGGATCAACGCTCGTCGCGTGGCTGAGTGGTCTCGAGGCCTCTCGGCTGGAGCGGGTCCTCGCGGCTCGCTCGGACGCCGTGTCGCCGCCCGAGCCGCGGTCGTTCGGCGAACTGGCGGACCGGCTTCAGCGCCCTGCGTCGGTGGCGCTGGTGCTGCCCGGGCTCGCGCTGCCTCACCTGCAGGTGGCCGAGGCGTTGGCGGTGCTGGGGCCGGCGCAGCGTGCTGCTCTGGCGGAACTGCTGGGCGTGGGTGGAGCGGAGAGCGCTCGCGGGCTGGACGCGGCCCTCGGGGTTCTGGCCGATCACGCGTTGGTGTGGCCGGACGGTGAAGGGCTGCTGCGCATGGCGGCGCCGTTGCGGCAGGCGTGGGACTCGCCGCTGGGGCTGGACGCACCGCTCGCCCGGCTGCTGGCGGACGCGACCTCTGAGGAACTGCGCCGCATGCTGGTGGCGCTGGGTGTCCAGTCGCCCGGTAATGCCAAGCAGCAGCGGTTGACGGCCCTGGTGGATCACCACAGCGATCCGGAGCGGGTCGCCGAGGTGGTGGCACGGGCGCCTGCGGCCACCCGGGAACTGCTTGAGCGGCGAGCGAACAACGAGGCCGGACGACCGGAGTCTCAAACGGAGTTCGTCCTCGGGGTCCCACAGGCCGATTCCGAGCCGGGTGCGCACTGGGCGCTGGAGAGGGGACTGCTGGTGCGGGACCGGCACCGGTACGGACCCGCCCGTATGCCGGCCGAGGTGGCGCTCGCACTGCGCGGAGCCGACTGGCACGCCCCGTTCGAGCCCGTCCCGCCCGACGTGCGTACGACGCCCGTCACCTCGGCGGACGTGGACCGGGAGGCGGCGGCAGCGGCCACGGCGTTCGCCGCCCGTGCCGCAGCGGTGCTGGCGGCGTGCTCCGCCTCTCCGCCGAGCCTGCTGAAGTCCGGCGGGGTCGGAGCACGTGAGCTGTCCCGGATCGGCAAGGCGGCGCAGTGCGACGACATCGTCGTACGCCTCGCTCTGCAAACGGCGTACGCCGCTGGGCTGCTCGCCCGGGACGGCAGCCAGGTCGCGGCGACGGAAGGCTACGACGCCTGGGCGGAACGAGAGCCGGCGGAGCAGCTCACCGTGCTGCTCCAGGCGTGGCGGATGCTGCCGCTCACGCCGACCCAGTCCCGCGACGAGGACGGCAAGGTGCTGCCCGCACTCGCCGGAACACCGCCCTGCGGTGGCTGTGTGCAGGCCCGGGACGGGCTCCTCGCCGCCGCAGCTCAACTCCCGGCGGGCCAGGGCGTGAAGAGGCCTACGGAACTGGGGCCGTCGGCCGCCTGGTTCCGTCCGCTCGCCCATCAGCTCCCCCAGGACGCCACGCCCTTCGCCACCGTTGTCCGCGAAGCAGAACTGCTCGGCGTCATCGCCCGTGGCGCCCTGTCCCGCATCGGTGCCGCGCTCCGGACCGACGACGCCGAAGCACTCGCCGCGGCCTGTCAGGGGCTGCTGCCAACGGCCACCAGGACAGCCCGCTTCGGCGCCGACCTCACCGCCGTCGTCACCGGCACGCCCTCGGCCCACCTCGCCGCGCTCCTGGACGCCGTCGCGGACAGGGAAGTCGGCGGTGCGGCATCGGTGTGGCGGTTCGGTCCGGGCACCATCCGCCGCGCCCTGGACAGCGGCCGCACACCCGACGCGATCACGGCCGACCTGACCACCGTCGCCGTCGGCGCTCTCCCGCAGCCGCTGGCGTACCTGATCCACGACACCGCGCGCAGCCACGGCCGTATGCGTATCGCCCCCGCGGCCTGCGTGATCCACGGCGCAGAACCCGCCCTTCTCGCCGAACTCGCCGCCCACCGCAAGCTCGCCGGCCTCGGCCTACGACAACTGGCACCGACGGTGCTGGTCAGCCGGACCCCGCTGGACAAAACCCTCGCCGCACTCCGGGCCGCGGGCTATGCCCCCGTCGCCGAGACCGCGGACGGGACCGTACGCGTCGAACCGACCCGGCGTCACCGCGCTGCCGCCCCGGTCCCGGCCCCACGTCTGCCCGGTGACACGCCGGACCGTCGGAATCCGAGCGCCCGCAAGACGGAGGCGTCGGCGACCGTCGACCTGAGCAGCCTGGCCACCAGGCTGCGGGCTGCCCCGCCCACCACACCGGAACCCGATCCGGGCAACGGAATCCCCTTCGACAGCGACACCGAGGAGATCGTCGCCGGGCACGCGCGCCTGCTCTCCCTCGCCGATGTCCGTCAGCTGGCCCATGCCATCAACGAAGGCCGGCCGGTCACCATCGAATACGTCGCCGCCTCGGGCAGCCGCACCGTACGCACCCTCAGCGAGCTCGATCTCGACCCGCCCCACCTGTATGCCTGGTGCCACCTGCGCGACGACGAACGCGTCTTCACCCTCTCCCGCATTCAGGGAGTCATGCCCGGGTAGCCGACGTCCGCTGCGGGAGCTGGTACTGACGGCCTGATTCGACCTGCCCGGGCCCCGGGTCGGCCTCGTCACCCCCGAGCCCGGCAACGGCTCAAGCCAACCGAACCAAGTTCAGCCGGTAATCCTCAACCTGCGGCAGCCGCAGCTCCACCATCCTCGCGATCATCTCCCGGTGCTCCGCCGGCAAACCGTCGTGCACCTCGGCGGGCAGGGTCGTGAAGGTGTGCGAGGCGAGCAGGCGGTTGCCCGGGCGCCAGTCCTCCAGGAGCCGCGGGTCCGGGCAGTTCCAGCGGATCCGTGCCTCCACCTTGCTGAGCGCGTCGTGGCTGTCCTGGGTGTCGACCATGCCGGGACCCGTCGTGTCGAGGGCGAGCAAGGCGCCGGGGAAGCGCTCGGCGAGCAGATCGACGGCGCGGCGCACGTCCTGCTCGGGGAGGTAGGGCAGCACCGCCTCGGCGGCCAGGAAGTACGGGCCGCCCGTGGTCAGCGGCGCGGCGGTCCAGGCGTCGTCCAGGACCGACGCGGCGAGCATGTGGCGGCGCGGGGTGTCGGCGAAGAAGGTCCGCCGCAGCGCAATGACGTCGGGCAGGTCGAGCTCGAACCAGTGGGCGCGGCCGTTGTCGACGCGCTCGTAACGGGTGTTGAGCCCGGTGCCGATCTCCACCACCGTGGCGTCCGGGTGCTCGGCCAGGAAGGCGCGCACCCAGTGGTCGAAGAGGTTCGTGCGCAGCACCGAGCCGGCCAGGCTCGGCCCGCCGTCGAAGCGGGCGAAGTCGTAGTCGATCGCGGCCACCATCGCCTCGGCCGCCGGATCGCGCAGTACAGGCTCGGGCTTACGGCTCTCCACGGCGCGGCCGTAGAGCGGGATCAGGAGCGTCTCCTGGACGGTGCCCAGGTGTACGGAGCCCGACGGCTTCCGCTTCGGTACGGCCATGGGTTCCTCCTGAGGGTGAGTGGGCCCAGGCGTGCATACCGACAGGCTAGCCTTAATGGTTGTCGTTTTCACATGGATTCATATAGACGTGCGCAGCGAGCGGCGCCCGTCCCTTCAGGGACGTGCGCCGCTCGGTGAGCTTGCTGTACCTAACCGGCCATGGACGGAGCGTGGGGCGAGAGGGCCGGAGCCAGCTGCACTCCGGGGGCCAGGCCCAGGGCGACCAGAGCGTCGGGCAGGCCGCGACCGACCCGTGCCGCCTCCGCGGTACCCGGAACGGCCAACGGGCGGCAGCTGGCGGCGATGATGTTGAACAGGCGCTCCACCCGACCCGGTCCACGCGGCAGCAACTGGCCGTGGAAGTCCTCGTGGTGGGCGAGAACGAGGGCGGCGAGGCCGGCGACATGGGCCGAGGCCGTGCCGGTGCCGTCGAGGGCCGCGTATCCGCCTCGTGGGGCGCACGACAGCACCGCCACACCGGGAGCGGCCGCGTCCACCCCGGGGCCGTAGCAACTGAACGGCGCGGCGAACAGCCCTTCCGGCGTCAGCTGCACGCCCAGATGGGTGGCCTGGGACGTGTCCGGCGGGTAGGAGCCGAAGACTCCCAGCGCGCCCACGGTGAACACGGTGGGCAGCGAGCCGGGGAAGGCGACCGGGCCGTTCGTGTCACCCGCGGGGGCGAAGCAGGCGATGCCCACCGCACTGGCATCGGCCAGCTTGCGGGAGACCAGGGCCGACGAGTACGGGACCGCTACGGCGATGTGGGTGACGTCGACGTCGTGCTCGATGCAGTGATCCAGCGCGGCGATCAGGTCGCTGAAGCAGCCGTTCGGCAGTACCTGACAGACCTCCATCTCGGCGTCGACCGCGATGCCGATGAGACCCATGCCGGTGTCCGCCCCGGCGATGATGCCCGCCGCATGGGTGCCGGTGCCCACCTTGTCCTGGTCCCAGCCCAGTTCCGCGCCACGGCCGAGACCCGTCCCGGAGCGCACCCGTTCCTTCAGATCGGGGTGTTCGGCGGAGACACCCGAACCGATGACCGCGATCTTGACCCCGAAGGCACGGAACGTGGGGGGCAGCCGGTCGAGGCGCATGGCCTGCTGCCCCCACCCGTACTGCTGCCTCTCGTCCAGTCCCGGGGACACCTTGGCCAGCGGTGTGAGGGTGACCAGGTTCTGCCTGGTCACCGACAGGTCCGGGCGATGGATCCAGCGGTCCAGGTAGCGGCCCACGGGCCGGACGTACAGGGACTGAACGGACTCGACGGTCTCCGTGGCCAGGGAGACGGTGACCGTCCCGTCGTTCGCGGTGATGCCCTGGCCCGGCCATGACGAACCGATCAGGAAAACGCCCGCGCCGGCCAGCGGTTCGCCGTCCGGACCGCACACCCGCAGCGAGATCTCAACAGGTTCGTCCAGCGGCACGACCAGCCCCGGATCGCGCAGCGGCAGGACCCCCGCGCCCGCCGTGGGGGTGGGGCCGGTTCCGGACAGGGGCAGGTCCGGTTCGATGTGTACGTGCAGCGATCGCATCGCCGGTACCTGCGACTCGGCCGCTTCGACGACCGCGATTTCCGGGCAGGAGGGGTGCAGCCCGGCCGATTGGAGCTTCTCCGACGGCTGGAGCCTGCGGGTCACCTTGACCTCGGGCATCCGGTCCAGCCGGTCACACACCGCGTCCATGCCGAGTGCGGGCACTCCCGGTGGGAGCAGATGCTGTGGCAGCGGTGTCACCATGTACCGCTCGCGGCGCGGTTGCACCGAGTGGGGTGACTTCGCGCCTTTCTCCTGCGGCTTCGCTTGCCTGCCCTCGGGTTCGGGCCCGCCCGCGCCCCCGCCCTCCGCCCCGCTCGCGCGGCTGTTTCCGGGCCTTTCCTTGACCATCACGTCCACCTTCACCACGCCTACGTCGAATGTGCATCTGATCCGGCGACGGGGCGGCTCACGCTTTCACGGTGATGCGGTGTGCCCGGCCGACTGCTCCGGGCACACCGCATCGCGCCGCCCTCAGGTCAGCCGATACCGAAGGGCTGACCCATCTGACCGAAGCCGCCAGGCTGCTGGGACTGCTGGCCGAACGGCTGCTGGCCGAACGGCTGCTGGCCGTACGACTGCTGGCCGAACCCGCCGCCCCACGGCTGCTGGCCCTGCTGGCCCTGCTGACCCTGCTGGCCCTGCTGGCCCTGCTGGCCCTGCTGGCCCTGCTGGCTCTGCTGGAGCAGCGTCACGATCGCCGTCGGCAGCGCCTGCTGCACGGACTGCTCCACGGCGTGCCGGATGCCGGAGTGCAGCGCGCGGTGCAGCGCGATAGCGAGGTACGGGTCCGCCTGCTGCGGGGAGATGCCCTGCTGCTGGACCTGCTGACGGACCTGCTGGATCTGCTGGGCCGTCTGCTGCACCTGCTGGGCGACCTGCTGGGCCGTCTGCTGGCACGCCTGCTGGACGGCCTGCTGGACCACCTGGGCGATCTGCTGCGGGCCGGCCTGCTGGCCGACCTGCTGCTGGGGTTGGGTACCGGTCATCACCGACATGAATGCTCCATTTCGCTGCCACCAAAGGGGAGACCGGCATCAGAAGGATGTCGGTCTTGTCGTGTAATCCGACATTCGTGACGCTAAGTCGGTGCTGGCTCACTCGCAATCGGACGTCCCGCTCCTGGCGGCCGATCGGGTCACATGGCTGCCCGATGGCCCGGCCTCGTCCGAACGGTGGTCACGCCGCCGAGCGAGTGACGTCATCGGCAGCCGGCCCTCATGTCGAACAGGTCTGCCAGGTCTGCCAGGTCTGCCGCGCCTGGGCAGGGTCCGCCCGCACGACCTTCAACTTCAATGACCACTACCACCCGCTTCTGCCGAGGCAGGTGCCACAGGGGGCGCGGACGGCGCTGGACGTCGGGTGCGGGACGGGCCGGTTCGCGCGGCTGCTCGCGGGGCAGGGGCTGGACGTGGAGGGGGTGGACGCCAATGCGGACGTCGTCGATGCGGCGCGAGCGGCCGGCGGCGGCCCCCGGTTCCGCCGGGCCGACGTGCGGGAGGAGCAACTGCCCGACTCGCACTACGACTTCATCTCGTGCATCGCCGGCCTCCACCACATGCCGTTCGATACGGTGCTGACTCTGCGGAAGGCCCTCGCTGCTGAGCAGGCGCCGCCCCGCACCGGGCGTCCAGGTGCCGATCGTGTGGCCGCCCCCGCTGTCGTACGCCGAAACCCGCGCCGGAGCCGGGCGGCGGCTGCCCGGCTCCGCCTTGCGCCGCCTGGTGTTCTGGCGGTATCTGCTGGTGCACCGGGAGCAAGCCTGATGGTCGCTCCCCCGGCGCGCGACGCTCCGCCGCATCGTCGGAGTTCCACCCGGCCAACTGCACGGACCGGGCCCCGCCACCGGTGGTGCGGGCCGGCCTTGGCCTCGTACGACTCCCCTGGCTACCGAACGTAAGGACGTATTGACGTCTGGTCACACGAAAGGGCACTCTGCGGCTGCGGTACATGAAGCCGCATTGCCCAGAGAGGACTTCTGTGGCCCTTGAGCCGACCCAAGAGCAGCAGGCCGCCCGCGAGTTGTTCGTCTCCGGCCAGGACCTGGCCCTGGTCGCCGGAGCCGGGACGGGCAAGACCTCCACGCTGATCCTGATGGGTTCCGCCACCCGCAAGCGCGGGCTGTACGTGGCGTTCAACCGATCCATCGCCGACGACGCCCGCAGACGTTTCGGGCCGAACGTGGAATGCCGCACCGCGCACTCCCTCGCGTTCAGGGCGGTGGGCCACCGCTACCGGGCCCGCCTGAACGCCTCCGCACGCATCCCCGCCAAGCACACCGCGCAGATGCTGGGCATCGCCCGCGACCTGGTGGTCAACTCCCGCCGGATCAAGGTCGGACACCAGGCCCGCCTGGTGATGGGCATGATCCGCAAGTTCTGCTACTCCACCGACCGGCAGGTCATGGCCCGCCACATGGAGTGGCTCAACGGTCTCGACGACCAGGCTCAGGAGTACGTCGCCCGCACCCTGCTGCCGTACGCGCACCGGGCCTGGGACGACATCTGCTCCAGCAACGGCAAGCTGCGGTTCGAACACGACCACTACATGAAGCTGTGGGCGATGACCGAACCCGTGCTGCCGGCCGACTTCATCCTGCTCGACGAGGCCCAGGACACCAACCCCGTACTGGAGGAGATCTTCCTCGCCCAGCAGGCCCAACGCATATGTGTCGGCGACCCCGCCCAGCAGATCTACGGCTGGCGCAACGCCCGGGACGTCATGACCGGCTTCCCCGCCGAACACCTCCACCTCACGCAGTCGTTCCGCTTCGGCGCGGCCATCGCCAAGGTGGCCAACCGATGGCTCAAGCACGCCGAGTCCGAGATGCAGTTGACCGGCCACGGCACCGGCACCTCCCGCATCGGCGCGGTGGCGCACCCGGACGCGGTGCTGTGCCGGGGCAATTCCGACGCCATGCAAGAGGTCCTGGCGTTCCTGGAGTCGGGCGTCCCGGTGGCGCTGACCGGCGGAGGCAGCGCGCTGCACCGCATCGCGCAGGCCGCGATGGAGCTGAAGGCGGGCCGGCGCACCAGCCATCCCGAGCTGTTCCTGTTCAACTCCTGGGGCGAGGTGCAGGACTACGCCGAGCACGACAAGGCAGCCCAGGACCTCCGGGCCATCGTGAAGCTGGTCGACACCTACGGTCCCGACCAGATCATCGCCGCGGTGGACCGGCTCTCCTCCGAGGAGGACGCACGGGTCACCGTGTCGACGGCGCACAAGGCCAAGGGCCGGGAGTGGGCCACCGTCCGGATCAGCAAGGGGTTCCAGGCCCCGATCGTCGATGACGACGGCCTGCAGCGTCCGCTGATCCCGAGCGAGGCCCGCCTGATCTACGTCGCCGTCACCCGAGCCCGCCACCAGCTGGACACCGAGGGCATCGCCTGGATCGACGCGTACGAGACCGCGATGGCCGGCGCGGGCCGCGACGGCACCGTCGCCGGGCGGCCGATGATCGAGCTCAGTCTGACCGGACAACTGAAGTACGAATCCTCACCCGTCACGCAGTTCATGACGCACCGTCTCCCCCACCACCAGAACCTGGTGCGCGACTATCTGACCCGCATCGCTCGCCTCCCGCGCCCCGTCCAGCCCATCGAGGTGCAGCATCCGAACTGGTCGGCGCTCGGCCACGCCGTCGACTACCGGCTGCGCCTGTCGCTCGGCGGGCGACTCGGGCCGGCCGTGACCGCCGGTGTCCAGGCCCTCGACGGCACCCATCCCCTCCCCGGGGCACCCGGGCCGGAGAGCCGCAAGGCCCTCCACGCGGCCGGCCGGCAGCTCCTGGCCACGGTCGACGCCTGCCTCGCGGCCCCCGGAAGCCTGGGCGGGCACGCACTCACCCGCCTGTGCTTCGTCGCCGGCTTCTTCGAGGACATCGCCCGCACCGGCCAGATCCGCCGCTTCAGCATGCTGGCGCCCGCGACCCCTGCCACCACCCTCGACGATCTGACCGCCGCGGTCCCGGCGTACGTCCTCGACGACATCCACCAGCAGATGGCTCTCGCCGAGGTCCCCTTCGCCCCGCTCCGCGCCCTCGCGCCCCGACACCGCGTCTGCGGACCGGTGTTCACCGGCAGCACCGACATCGGCGGAGCCGACGCCGACTACATCCTCGACGGCCTCCTGCTGGACTGCAAAGCCACCAAAGAGCCTCGCCGCCTGGGACGCGAGGAGATCTACCAGCTCGCCGGCTACCTGCTCCTCGACTACGACGACGCCTTCGGCATCGACCACGTCGGCCTGTACCTGTCCCGCCAGGGCGGCCTGGTCACGTGGAGGGCGGACGAGTTCCTCCGACGGCTCGGCGGCAACGCCCCGCTGCCCCGACTGCGCCAGGAATTCCGCCGGCACCTGCGCGATGCCGGCCGGCGTCGGAGGCCGTGACGCGAGGTCGGCCACCCCGCCGATTGCAGACCGACAGCGGCCTCGACCTGATCAAGCGGAGGCTTGCTCCTCCAACGGTGCGTCACGCGGGGTTCACACATACGAACAAGAATCACGTACACGTCTATTGACGTGCTCATAGCAAGAGCTCTAGCTTCCTCCAGAAAGCGCTTTCCCGTCACCCCGTGCACGACCCGCACGCACTCTGGAGACGAACCATGCGCCCCAAACCCGTCACCCTGTCCACCGGCCTCTCCGCCCTCCTGGCCGGATTCCTCGTCCTGTCATCCGCAGGCGCCGCGGAGGCCGGCAGTCAGTTACAGGCCACCGACCTATACGTGGCGACCAACGGCAATGACAGCAACGCGGGGACGCTCGCGGCCCCGTTGAAGACGATCCAGCGGGCCGTGGACCTGGCGCAGGCGGGGACCACCATCCAGGTCCGGGGCGGGACGTACGCACCGAGCAAGAACCTTCAGCTGCTCAAGAGCGGCACGGCGAGCCAGCCCATCACCCTGCGCAACCACAACGGCGAGCGCGTGGTCATCGACGGCGAGAACATGCCGTACACCCCGGGGGCGGTGGGCTCGAGCATCCCCCGTCCCGAGCGCGGTGCCGTCCACATCGAGGGGGAGTACTGGCGGCTCGTCGGCCTGGAGATCGTGCACGGTCCCTACGGCGTGTTCGGCCTGGACACCAGCCACAATCTCTTCGACCGCCTCGTCACCCGGGACAACTACGAGTCCGGGTTCCACCTCCAGGGCGCCTCGAGCAACAACCAGATCCTGAACCTGGACAGTTACGGCAACCGCGACCCGCGCAAGAACGGCGAGAGCGCCGACGGCCTGGCCATCAAGGAGGGCTCCGGCAGCGGCAACGTGCTACGCGGCGCCCGGCTGTGGAACAACGCCGACGACGGCCTGGACTTCTGGATGTTCGACAACTCGCCGATCCTCGTGGAGAACACCCTCGCCTGGGGCAATGGGTTCAACCGGTGGAACCTGCCCGACTACCAGGGCGACGGCAACGGGTTCAAGATGGGCGGCAACGGTGTGGCGGCGAACCACACCGTGCGGGGCAGCATGGCGTGGGACAACTCCGCCGGCGGCTTCGTCGACAACAACAACCCCGGCAAGATGAAGATCGAACGCTGCACCGCGTGGGACAACCCGAAGACCGGGTTCAACTTCAACCGGTCCTCCAGCACGCTGACGAAGAACCTCGCGGTGGCCAACGGCACCAACGTCTCGCTGGGCTCGACCTCCACCGGCAGCGGCAACTCCTGGAACCTCGGGGGCACCTGGTCGTTCGTCAGCACCAACGCGGGCACGATCACCGGTCCGCGGGCGGCCGACGGCTCCATCCCGGCCTCCACCTTCCTGCGTCCGAGCAATGGCGCGGACGTCGGGGCACGGTTCTGAGCGGCCGGCCCGAGGACGAACGATCCCCAGCCCGGCGGAGAAATCCGCCGGGCTGGGGATCAGTGACCGCCGTCAGGAGCCGTCGGTGACCGTGAAGGTCCCGGTCTCGGCGAACGCCGCGCCGGTGCCGTCCTCCGGCGCCGCCGTGAGCTGCCAGGTGTACGTGCCGGCGACCACGCGCGTGCCGTCGGCGAGCGTGCCGTCCCAGCGGGCCGTCAGGGCGGCGCCGAGGGCGGTGACGTCGAGCGTGCGCACGATCTTCTTCTTGTCCTTGATCACCAGCTGGGCGTCGGCCGCCGGCTTGGACAGCTGCCACACCGGGTTCCAGGTGGCGTCGGCCGTCCGGGCGTAGACGGTGTCCACCGAGGTGGCGGTCGCGGTGAGGGGCTCGGTGGGGACGCCGGTGGGGACGACGTGCGCCGTCCCGGACGCGTCCAGCCAGGCCACGCCGCCGCCGAACTTGTCCACGTCGTAGTTCTTCCAGTTGGAGACCGCGGGCAGGTCCGTCAGCGTCCGGGGCGCGACCGCCGTACCCGTGTGGAAGTCGGTGAGCCGCAGCTTGGCCGCGGTCGTGTCGTGGTTGACGACGAAGCCGTCGCCGAGCTCGCCGCGCTCGGGCAGGGTGATGTGCGCGCCGGTCTTCAGGTCGTACACGCCGAACGGGGTGGACTCGTCGCCGCCGACGACGTCCCGGCCCAGGCAGTCCCAGTACACCCAGCGTCCGACGGTCCGGATGTCCCGGATCACGCAGGAGGCGCCCACGGAGTACGAGGTGACCGTGCCGGACGCCAGGTCGCGTGCCTCGATCTGTCCCCCCGTACCGTCCGTGGTCCACAGCTTGGAGCCCCACAGCGCCGCCGCCGGGGTGCTGAGCCGCTGCACCACCGCCCCGCCGCCGGACGCCTCGAAGTCGACGACCGCCCGCTCGTCGCCGCTGCCGTACACCGCGTACCGCCCGGCGGCGTCGCGCAGACCGCGGCCGGAGGTCGACGGGGTGGCGCGGTCGAAGGGCACGACCTCGGTGCGGGCGCCGGCCGCGGTGGCACGGACGAGGACGTTCCGCTGGGTCGCCTCGTCGTACCGGACATGCACGACGGACCCGTCCCCGCCGCCCAGCGGCCGGCCGTAACTGTCACCGGCGGGAGCGGTGGTGACCTGGGAGCGCTCGCCCGCCGACGGCGTCCCGGTGAGCGTCACCTTCCGCGTCTGGTAGGCGGGGCGCGGCGCGCTGTCCTCCTCCTTGGTGACCAACTGGCCGCCGGAGAGCGCGATCCCGCGCACCACGGCCTTTGTGCCGGGCACCTCGGAGAGCGTGCGCAGCGTCAGACCGCCGTCCGCCGCGACCTCGATCCGGCGCACCGCCCAGTCACCGGCGCCCGCGCCGCCGACCGTGATCGCCCCGCCGCCGGGAATCTGGGCCAGGTCGCCCTGGGCGGCGGCGAGCAGGGTGACCGGCGATCCGCCGCCGAACGGGGTGGCCTTGAGCGGGCTGCCCTGACGCAGCGGAGGGTTCTGCACGGTGGAGGGCTTGAGCCGCTCGCTCGTGAGCAGCCAGTCGCCGGCCAGTCCGACGACGGTGGTGCCCTCGTCGGAGGTCGGTACGGCCACGGAGGTCTGCGCCCCGGTGGGGTCGTCGCGGCGGACCACCCGGGCCTGGCTCATGCCCGCCTGGTACCAGGCGATGTGGGTGGGGGAGACGGCCGCCTGGATGTTCCAGGACTCGTCGACGGCGACGCGGGAGGAGACGGGGGTGAGTGCGCCCGTGGCCAGGTCGAGGATCCCGAGCGTGCGCCCGTGGATGAACCGCACGGCGGCCACCTGCCCGTCGCCGGCCACGACCGGGTACCGGTCGAACCGCTCCCCCTCCGGCGGGTCGACCGGCGTGTCGACGGTCACGCCG
Organism: Streptomyces sp. NPDC002838; assembly: GCF_040295365.1. Classification (NCBI taxonomy): domain Bacteria; kingdom Bacillati; phylum Actinomycetota; class Actinomycetes; order Kitasatosporales; family Streptomycetaceae; genus Streptomyces; species Streptomyces sp. NPDC002838. Next base: position 124,125 of record NZ_JBEOVF010000007.1, read on the forward strand.
TCCTGGACGCGCAGGATGTGCAGCTTGTCCGCCTGCCACACCTCGTTGAAGGAGATCGTCAGCACGGTCGTCCCGAACGAGCCGACGGTGGACTGCCCTTCCGGCACGGTGAGCGACGTCGACTCCCCGGTCGCCGGGTCCCGCAGCCGCACGACCCCGCTCACGCCGATGGGCACGGGCAGGATGTCCGTGCCGGCGCCGTAGTAGCCCTGCTGGTCCGGCAGTGTGCCGGTGAAGTTCTCGACGGTCCGCTCGGTGCCGTCGTAACCGCGCCACTGATACGACGGCGTGGAGCCGTCGGTCGTTTCCCGTCTGTGCAGGTAGCCGTTGTCTCCGGCCGCATACAGTACGTCCTCCACCGGCTCGAATCCGGCCGGGGCCGTCAGCACGAGCTCCGCCGAGGCGGTGTCCGCGGCATGGGCGACCGGGGGTACCGCGATGACCGGTACGGCGGCGACCGTGAGGACGAGGGCGAGACGGCGGGCAAAATCGGGCGTGAGTTCGAATTTGAGGTCCACGTGGATCCCAGCGCACTGGGGGGCTGGAACGTCACAGTTGGTCAACCGGGGCGCAGCGGGCATGAGTTACCCGGCGGCCGGGCTGTGACGCGCAGCGATGGATGGCCATGCGCGGCGACAGTTGGGTCCCAGTCGCCTCGCGAAGATCCTCGAGGTGGGGCTGCGCATGCGCTACGTCGTTGCCCCGCGCGTCATCGGGTACCCCCCGCCGGATGTCGAGCCGGTCCCCGAGGAGGTCGGATGGGGCGGCGTGGCCCTCGGAGAGGTCACGGTGGACGCGTTCGTCATCGATCTGAAGCAGGGGGACGTCCCGTGCCGCTGGCACCTGAGCGCCGGACACCCAGCCCCCGCCCTAGCCGATCCGCACCTTCCGCGACTCGCTCACCTGGTCGATCTCCGACACCCGGACCGTCACCTTCATCGTCCACTCGCCGGCGATGGGCAGGTTGAGCGCGCTCGTCCCCCAGTAGCCGCCCTGGTCGGTCAGTTCGGCGTCGATCGGGCCGATGTCCTGGGCCGGGAGCGTGAAGGAGAGGCGGATTTCGGGGACGGTGGACAGCAGGCCCTCGGAGTCGAAGACCACGGCCTGGACCGAGTTGTCGCCGGTGCGGCCGGGGTCGAGGGTGATCTGCACCTTGCCGTGGCCGCCGGGCGTGCCGACGTCGAAGGGGACGGTGGTGACGGACGCGGCGGGCAGCCCCGTCGCCGGGGTCGATGTCGCCGCCTCGGCCGCAGCGCGGCCGGGGAGCGTGCCGGTGAGCACCGTCGTGATCACCAACACCACGACACCGACGCCGACTTCGGCCAGCACGGAACGGCGCAGGCCGCGGCGGTAGGGGTCGTTCACGGAGGGGGCGGTCGGCTCCTCCGGCGGCAGCGGCGGGCCACCCACCGGCTCCGGCACCCGTTCCCGTACGACCGCCTCGGCGTTCACGGTGTCCTCCGTCACCAGCCGTGCCGTCCACGCCCGCGAGAGCCACGCCGCCGCCAGCACCACCACCACCGCGGCCAGCTTGGCGAGCAGGAGCTTGCCGTACGAGGTGTCGGTGAACGCGGTCCAGGAGCCGAGGCCGCGCCAGGACTGGTAGACGCCGGTGACGACGAGGACGCTCACGCAGGCGAAGGCGAGCCGGGAGAAGCGGGCGACCACGTCGGCGGGCATGACCGCGGACGACCGGTACAGCGTGGTGAGCAGGGCCATGAGGCCGCCGAGCCACGCCGCCATCGCCAGGACGTGCAGCACGGAGGAGGTCATCGCCACCGGCACCTGGATCCCGGCGGACGCGTGCTCTCCGGCGGCCCAGGTCAGCGCCAGGCCGACGGCGAGCGCACCGCCCGCCGCGGACCAGGTGCGCGACCACGCCCCCCGCCCCAGCAGTCGTACGAGGAGGACGGCCGCCACCGGCAGCAGCGCCAGCCGGACCAGCAGCACCAGGCCCGGGCGGCCGGTCAGGGTGTCGCCGAGGGCCGAGGCGTCGAAGGCGGTCGCCGGGCCGGTGCCCGTCTCGTAGGGGGCGCGCAGCAACAACAGCAGCAGCGTCGATCCGAGCAGCGTCCACCAGCCCGCCCACAGGGACCTGCGCAGCGGGCCGGTGTCCGGCGGGCGGCAGACGGTCACGAAGACGGCCGTGCCGATGAGCAGGGCGGCGGCGAGGTAGGCGAGGTAGCGGGCGATGTTGTAGAGGCTGGCGGTCGCCGGGTCCTCGACCGGGCCGGTGTCGACGGCCGGCGGCGTCGGGGAGGGTTTGCCGACGGAGAAGGTGAAGGCGCCCCCGACGGGGTGGCTGTCGGCCGACACCACCCGCCAGGCCACCACGTAGGTGCCCTCGGCGAGCTCGTCGGGCAGGGTCACCCGGGCCGTGTCGGAACCGTCCGGGCCGTGCTGCGCCTTGCCGAGGTCCAGCCGCCGGTTGTCGGGGTCCAGGATCCGGAAGGAGTCCTTGACCAGGCTGACGGACTCGGTGAAGGTCAGGGTGACGTGGCGGGGGGCCGACTTGAGGACGGTTCCGTCCTCAGGGTCGGTGGAGCGAAGGGCGGCGTGGGCCGACGCCGGTCCCGCGCCGCCGAGGAGCAGGACCAGCAGGGTGCCCAGCAGCACCAGCCCTTGAAGTCGCCGGTGTCCGCGTCGTCGACCTGCGCTGCGCTCAACATCACACCCCACGTCAGTTCTCTCCGCCTTGGGACTCGCCGCCTTCCGCATAGGTACGGACGAGGACGCGGGAACGCTCACCACGTGGGCCGCGCCGACACCCCGCCGTCCACGACCAGGTCGTGCCCGGTGATCCAGGACGCGAGCGGCGAGGCCAGGAACACGCAGGCGTCGCCCACGTCCTCCGGTCGCCCCAACCGGCCCAGCGGTGCCGCCCCCTGCCACCGCCGCACCCCCTCCGGCCAGTCCCGCGCCAGCCCCTCCCGGGCGATCAGGCCGGGCGAGACCGTGTTGACGCGGATGCCGTACGGGCCGTACTCCAGGGCCGCCGCCCGCGCGTGCGCCACCACGGCCGCCTTGGACGCGGAGTAGTGGGCGTGGTCGACGGCCGGGTGGCCGGCCTCGATCGACGCGATGTGCGTCACCGAACCGCCGACCCGGCCCTCGCCCTGCTCCCGCATGACCTCCGCGGCCGCCTGCGTGCAGGCGAAGACGCTCGTCAGGTTCGCGTCCACGACCGCCCGCCACTCGGCCGCCGTCATCCCGGGCAGGGCCCGGGTCGGCTGTACGCCCGCGTTGTTGACCAGCGCCGACAGCCGCCCGCCGGCCCACTCGGCCGCCTCCCGGACCAGGCGACGGCACCCGTCCTCGTCGGTGAGATCCGCCCGCAGTACGACGGCCTTCCGGCCCAGGTCCCGGACGCGGTCCGCCACTTCGCGCGCCGCCTCCATCGCCGTACGGCAGTGCACGGCGACCGCCGCGCCCTCCTCGGCGAACCGCAGCGCGATGCCCCGCCCGATGCCGCCGCCGGCACCGGTGACCAGGGCGACCTGCCCCTCCAGCAACCCCGTGGATCTCATGGCCGGCACAGTCCCGCGATCCGCTCGGCCTCCGCCGGGTAACGTGCCGTCAACTCCCCCACATCCCCGTGCTCGTAGTCCTCGTAGGTGAAACCGGGCGCCATCGTGCAGCCGAAGAAGGTCCACTCCCCGCCCGCCACGACCCGTCCGCCCATCCAGGTGCCGGCGGGAACGGTGAACTGCGGCTGCTGGCCGGCGAGGATGTCCGGCCCCAGGACGGCCGTGCTCGACGTGCCGTCCGGGGCGAGGAGCAGCAGTTCCAGCGGGTCGCCCCGGTAGAAGTGCCAGATCTCGTCGTGGGGCAGGCGGTGCAGGGCCGAGAAGTCGTCCGAGGTGAGCAGGGCGACGATGGCCGTGCCCTGCGGTCGGCCGTCGGCGCGCTCGGGTCCCGCCCAGGTCTGCCGGAACAGCCCGCCCTCGCGGGGGATCGGTTCCAGTCCGTAGTGGGCGATGAGCTGGTCAGGCGTCACCGGGAAAGGCTACCTCGCGATCGAGAAACGCCAGTTGGGCGTGCTTCTCCGGCAGGTGCACGTCCGGGATGTCGATTTCCGGCAGGACGACGGCCGGACCCGTCGTGAAGCCCTGCTTCAGGAAGCGGGCGATCGCCTTCTCGTTGCGCACGTCGGGGTCGACGACGACCCGCTCGCGGCCCAGGCCCAGCAGCACGTACGAGGTGACGGCGACCAGCAGCGCCGACGACCAGCCGGACCGCCCGCCGCCCGGTCCGGCGGGCGCCAGCAGCAGGTGGACGCCGATGTCGCCGTCCCGCACCTGGTAGCACTCGCTGACGCGGTCGGCCCCGGGCTCGTAGGTCTGCAGGAGCGCGGCCGGTTCGCCGTCCTTCACGACCAGGTAGGCGTGGTGGGTGTCGAGCGTGTCCAGGTGCGCGTAGATCTCGGCGACCTGGTCCTTGGTGAGGCCGTTCATGCCCCAGAAGACGGCCCGCTCCTCGCTCACCCACGCGTGGACGACCTCCGCGTCGGCGTGCGCGTCGAGGGGCAGGACCCGGACGGTGCCGAAGCCGTCGACGGTCTGCTCGTGGACGGGCTCGCGGGTGGGGGCGTACACGTCAGACATCCTCGTTCTCCCTCTTCAGCTGCTGCCAGTCGGTGACGACCGGGACGAGATCTCCCTCGATCCACAAGGGGAGTTGGTCGCGCTGGTGGGGCGAGCCGGGGACGCCCGAGGCGCCGAACGGCACCACCCAGAGGCTGTCCGCACGGCGGGCGAGGTCCCACACGTAACGGGCGGCGGGGCCGCGCGCGCTCAGGTCGGTCCAGCCGGGCACGGCGGAGGTGCACAGCACGCAGTCGTGGTCACCGGACAGGCCGGGCTCCTCGGGGGGCGTGTCGGTGAGGGCCCGCCAGGGGGACAGGCGGTGGGTGTCGCCCCAGGTCGCGGGCAGGTCGCCGGAAGCGGCCACCTCCTCGACGGCCGCGCGCACGGTCTCCGCACGGTCGATCCCGTACAACTCCTCGGCCCGCAGCAGGTGCTCGAGGGCGAAGCCGACGCGCGGGACGAGGTTGAGCCAGGGGAGGAAGACCTCCGGGTAGGCGGGCGGGGAGGTCAGTGCGGCGAACGCCGGGTGCGCCGCGAGACGTCGTACGACCGCACCGCGCACCGCCGCGTACCCGGCGGCCTCCGTGCTGCTCGCGTCCATGTGGCGGTCCCAGCGCAGGAGCCGGTCCCGCAGCCGGGCGGCTTCGGGCGTCAGGTCCTCCAGGGCCTCCAGGTGGTCCAACAGGGGTACGGCGGAGGCGAGCCGGGTGTCCATGTGGATCACCGGCATGTCCGCGGGCGACCAGCGGTCCTTCTCCGTCAGCAGGGCGGTGATGCGGTCGGCGCGGTGCGGCGGGGCGAACTCGACGCCGAGCGGGGTGGCAGGGCCGCGCTGGTTGGCCATCACGGCGATGCCGTCGGTGAGGCCGGCGTACGGCGTCTCGTGCCAGCCCTCCCAGTCGTGGCCAGGCTCCCAGGCGGGCACCAGCCGGGTGCGGTTGGCCTCGGCGCGCAGCGGTACCCGGCCGGCGACCCGGTGCAGCAGGCCGCCCTCGGTGTCGGCGGCCTGGACGACGTTGACGGGTTCGGCCCAGGCGTCGAAGGCGCGGTCCACGTCGGCGACCCGGCGCGCCCGCAGGAGGGGGAGCAGGGCACTGAAGCCCAGGTCCTCGGTGACGCGGGGCGGGTAGCGGAGGCTGACGGCGACCGGGGTGCCGGAGTCCGGTACTCGGTCGTCCAGACCCTCGGGCCCGCCGATGATCACCGGCCCCCGGTCCGTCTCGATCACCTCGACCTCGGCCGGCTCCTCGCCCGCCACCTCGACGGTCTCGGTGTGCCGGGCGGCACGCCGCCAGACCCCGTCGGGGCCGAGGGCCTCGACACCTGCGCCGGTGCGCCGCAGCCGCTCGCGGTAGAGATCCTGGTAGTCGGCCATGGCGTTGGTGATCGCCCAGGCGACCGTGCCGGCGTGGCCGAAGTGGGCGATGCCGGGGACGCCCGGGACGACGAGGCCGACGACGTCGAACTCGGGGCAGGAGAGGTGGATCTGCTGGTAGACGCCGGGGTCCTCGATGAAGCGGTGCGGGTCGCCGGCGATGACGGCGTGGCCGGTGGTGGTCCGCTCCCCGCTCACCAGCCAGCCGTTGCTGCCGGAGGTGCCGGGTCCGTCGGTGGCGAAGAGCGCGACGGCGTCCGCGCCGAGGTGCTGGACGACCTGCTCCCGCCAGAGCTTGGCCGGGAAACCGGCGAAGAGGATGTGGGTGCCGAGCCAGACGCCGAGCGGGGTCCAGGGCTCCCAGCGGCCGGGGGTGAGGCCGGCCCGGGCGAACTCCGGTGCCGTCGCCTTGGCCAGCCCCTCGTTCACACCGTCGACGTACGCCCGCACCCAGTCCGCCGTCTCCGGGTCCCGTCTCTCCAGGGAGCGGAAGCAGCGTCTGGCCGTGTCGTCGAGGCGGGCCCGTCTCGCGAAGCTGTCCCAGGCGAGGGCCTCGGTGCCGAGGAAGGCGGCCGAGGTGCCCTGCGCGCGGTGGCGCTCCACCTCCAGCTGCCAGGCCCGGTCGAGGGCGGTCACGCGGCCCTGGGCACGGGCGAGTGCACGCGCGCTGTCCGCGCGCAGGTGGGGTATCCCCCAGGCGTCGCGGTAAATCCCGGTGATCACCCTGTGCCCTCGCTTCCTTTAGGTTAGCCTTGCCTAAGTAACTGGTGGGGAATCGTACGCGAAGGGTGAAGACGCGATGGGGCAGGGGCACGGCTGGGAGGGCGCGGTCCTCAAACTGCTGCGTGCGAAGGACTTCGTCTTCACCGTGACGGGCGCCGAGGACGTCACCGAGCACTACCGGCGCGTCCACCTCACCGACGGCGGCATGCTGGCCGTCACCGGAATCCACCCCACGATGTGGGTACGGCTCTGGTTCGACAACGCCGGCAAGCCCCATCAGCGCGCGTACACCCTCGTCGACCCGGACCCGGCGGCCGGCACCTTCACCCTGGAGTTCGCGCTCCACGAGGGGCGCGCCAGTGACTGGGCGCGGGCGGCGAAGCCCGGCGACACCATCGAGGCGACCGTGCACGGGACGGGCTTCCAGCGGCCCCAGCCCGATCCCACGCACGTCTTCGCGATCGGCGACCCGGCTTCGCTGCCCGCGCTCAACTCCCTGCTCGACGCGCTGGACACCGCCCCGGCGACCATCTGGTTCGAGGGCGCGGTCGACGGCCTGCCGTGCCGCGCCGACGCCACCCGGCACGACCTGCGGCAGGTGCCCCGACGGGAGTCCGGCGCCCACCTGATCACCGAGGTGAAGGCATCACTGCCCGAGCTGCTCAGGGCCTGCCCGGAGCCGTACGTGTGGATCGCCTGTGACACGGCGACGACCCGGACCCTGTCGTCGTACGTCCGCAAGGAGCTGGGCGTTCCCAAGCAGCGCATGCACGCACTGGGCTACTGGCGGCCGTGACGCCGAAGTGGGCGGCCCGCCCCCGTCCGCGCGATGATCGGGGCATGGACGTCACTCTTCACCTCGCCCAGGACCCCGAGGCCGACGAACTCCTCGGGCGCTCCCCGCTCGCCGCGCTGGTCGGGATGCTGCTGGACCAGCAGATTCCGATGGAGTGGGCGTTCAAGGGGCCCTCGACCATCGCCCGGCGGATGGGCGCCGACGACCTGGACGCGCACGAGATCGCCGCACAGGACCCGGAGGCCTTCGCGGCACTCCTGTCGGACAAGCCCGCCGTGCACCGCTACCCGGGGTCGATGGCCAAGCGCATCCAGCAGCTGTGCCAGTACCTCGTCGAGCACTACGACGGAAACGCCGAGCTCGTCTGGAAGGGCGTCGACGACGGGCGCGAGCTGCTGAGGCGGCTGCAGGAGCTGCCCGGGTTCGGCAAGCAGAAGGCGCAGATCTTCCTCGCCCTGCTGGGCAAGCAGCTCGGCGTGCGCCCCGAGGGCTGGCGCGAGGCCGCGGGCGCCTACGGCGAACCGAAGTCCTTCCGGTCGGTCGCCGACATCACCGGGCCCGAGTCGCTGGTCAAGGTCCGGGCGCACAAGCAGGAGATGAAGGCGGCGGCGAAGGCCGCCAAGCCTTAGGCCGAACAGCGGCCACTGGGCCAAGTAGCGGTCCGCCGATCGGGCGGATCTCACCACTAGTGCGATGAACGACATGGGTGCCACGGGGAGAGGACCCCCTGTGAGCACCGCACCGCAGGCCCCCCGTGTGGTTCGTCGGCATGCCTGGCCGCGGGTGCTCGTGCTGCTGCTGGCCCTGCTCGTGCCGGGCGCGCACGTGGGGGCGCAGGCGGTGCCCGCCGGAGCGGTGGCGGGCGAGAGCGGTGCGGCCGGCTTCGAGTACGACGCCCTCGACACCGTGCTGCGGCCGGCGCCTCGGGGCACGGCCCGCCCCGTCGTACCGCTGCGGCCCGCGCCCCTCCCGGAGCCGGAGCCCCCGGCCGCCCACCCCCTGCCCGTGCCGCCGCGCACCCCGCACGCCCTGCACGCCCTGCGCTCGGTGGTCCTGCGCTGCTGACGGAACCGGCCCCCTCCCCGGTTCATCAGTACGACGCAAGGAACACAGCCATGCCGATCGACCCTTACGCGGTCCTGCGCGCCCTGCTGCGCGCGGAAGCCGCGCGCAACACGCCGAAACCGCAGGTGAAGGAACCGAAATCGCAGCGGCCCCCGGAGAAACGGGACCGCTGACACGGCGGCGGGGGTGGGCCCACCGCCTCCGCCGCGCCGACCCATTTGGCTGATATGCGCCACCATCTGTGCGTACTTGCTCGCGCGGGCCGGGCCGGGAGGCTGCGCCCGGCGAGGCTTGACCGGTAGGCTTTCCGTGTGATCTTCAAGCGCATCGGAAACGGCCGGCCGTACCCCGACCACGGCCGGGAAAGCACCCGGCAGTGGGCGGACGTCGCGCCGCGCCCGGTCCGCCTCGATCAGCTCGTGACGACCAAGGGCCAGCTCGACCTGGAAACCCTGCTCGCCGAGGACTCCACCTTCTACGGCGACCTGTTCGCGCACGTGGTGAAGTGGCAGGGCGACCTGTACCTCGAGGACGGCCTCCACCGCGCGGTGCGGGCGGCGCTGCAACAGCGCCAGGTGCTGCACGCGCGCGTACTCGAACTGGACTGAGCTGCTCGCACGGACTGATGTGACCGTCCGGTAAAGGCTTGGCCCTTTTGGGTTCTCCTGCGCGGCATCCAATGATCATCTAGTAGGCATCGCCGCCCAGGCGCACTACGCTGCGCTCATGAGCATGCTGACTCCCCAAGGCATGGGCCGCCAGTACCGGATCAAGGGGAACAAGTACCCCCGGATGCGCAGGTCCCGGCGGCGCGGCAGGCTCGCGGTCGGGCTGGTGGCCTCCGTCGCGGTCCTCGGGCTGATCGGCTGGGGCACGCTGCAGCTCATCGACGTCTTCACGGGCGGCGGCGACAAGGCCACGGCGGTCGGCCCCAAGGCGGACTGCGCCACGCGGGCGACCCCGTCCGCGTCCAGCAGTGCCGCCCCCGTGGTCGAGCCGGGCCGGATCACCGTCAACGTCTTCAACGCCACGCCCCGCAGCGGCCTGGCCAAGAAGACCGCGGACGAGCTGAAGAAGCGCGGCTTCAAGATCGGCGACGTGGGCAACGCGACCAAGGAGTACGACAAGAAGGTCGACGGCACCGGGATACTGCTCGGCCCCGCGTCCTCCCTGAAGACCTCGCTGCCCGTCCTGGCCACCCAGCTCACCACGGCCGAGCGCCGCACCGACGCCGCCCGCAAGGGCGACGCGCTCGACCTGATCATCGGCACCGGCTTCAAGGACCTGACGAGCAGGGCGGACGCCGACAAGGCCCTGGCCGAGCTGGCCGCACCTCAGCCGACGTCCACGCCTTCGAACAAGGCCTGCTGAGCGGTCGTACGACCTACTCAGCGGCCCCGTACAACCGGTCACCCGCGTCGCCCAGGCCCGGGACGATGTAGCCGTGCTCGTTGAGGTGGTCGTCGACCGCGGCCGTGACCACCGTGACCGGGGTGCCCGCGAGTTCGCGCTCCATGATCTCCACACCCTCCGGGGCGGCGAGGAGCACCACCGCGGTCACATCGTCCGCGCCCCGCTTGATCAGCTCGCGGATCGCCGCGACCAGCGTGCCGCCGGTGGCCAGCATCGGGTCCAGGACGTACACCTGGCGGCCGGAGAGGTCCTCCGGCAGGCGCGTGGCGTACGTGGAGGCCTGGAGCGTCTCCTCGTTGCGGATCATGCCCAGGAAGCCCACCTCGGCGGTCGGCAGCAGCCGCATCATGCCGTCCAGCATGCCGAGGCCGGCCCGCAGGATCGGCACGACCAGCGGGCGCGGGTGGGAGAGCTTGACGCCCGTGGTCGAGGCGACCGGCGTCTTGATGTCGACCTGTTCGGTGCGCACGTCGCGCGTGGCCTCGTAGGCGAGCAGGGTGACCAGCTCGTCGGCGAGACGGCGGAAGGTCGCGGAGTCGGTGCGCTGGTCGCGCAGCGTGGTGAGCTTGTGGGCGACCAGAGGGTGGTCGACGACGTGGAGACGCATGGCCCTAACAGTAGCTGGGCTCCGTTAGCCCTTGTGCTGGCATCAAACCGCCCGTCAGAGGGAAAGTGGGAGGGACGTACCGGGGTGGTGCGTACCGGGGTGGTGTGCCTATGCCTGACCGCGAAACCCGACAGGACTCGTCGTCGCAGGAGGCCGACGCCGAGCGCCGGCGGCGCCGGGCCCAGTTCCTGCGTGATCTCGCCGAGGCCCGCGAACTGCGGGACCGGGTCCAGCCGCGACGCGCCAAGACGGCCCGGCTGAGGCATGCGATGCGCATGCGGACGTTCCGCTGGTAAGACCCGGGTGAGGGCGGGGACACGCCGAAAGGGCTACGGCAAAGCTACGGCCGGGGGAAGATCACAGGGCGCGCGGGCGTTAGTCCGGTGGTCGTGCGCGGGTGTCTGGAAAAGCCGCGTACGATCCGCTGTTGGCGGCGACGAGTGCGCTGGTGAGCCCTCCATGGACCCTCCGCGGACTCTCGACGCACACGCGATCGGCGGCAGCCGGACACACAGGGAGCCGAAGACGTCCCCTGAGCGCCTTGTTTCTGCCACGATTCCGAGTGGGTGGGGCTCGGAGCCCAGCTCTCTCCGCCCGCTACCTCCGCCGGGGGGACCCCCAACCGGCACGCCTATGACCAGTGGGAGAGTCACGGTGTACTTCGCCGCACTGCTCGCGCGCACCGAAGACGGGTGGGAAGCGAGCGACACAGAGCTCGACGATGTGGAAACCCTGTCGGATCTGGCCGACCTGGCCCGGGAAGCCTCTCCCGACGAGGACACGGTGCTCGTGCTGATCGAGCAGGAGGACGCCTGGTTCGGCGTCGTCCGCATCGACGGCGAGGAGGACCCTCGTATCTACGTGTCGGACGCCGCCGCCGCTGCCCGCAGCAGCTACGGCGAGATCCTGCTCACCGACGAGCTGCTCGGAAGGGAGCCCGGCGACGACGACGCCACCGACCTGGACTCCCTCGACCTCGACGGCACCGAGGACGGTGAGGACGAGGACGACGACGACGCCGAGGACGGCGGCTCCGCCGAGGCCGTGCCGCACGGTCCCGTCGGCGACGTCGAGATCCTCGACGACCTCGGCGTCGGCGAGAAGGAACTGAAGTCGCTGTCCGCGGACGCGCTCACCGAGATCGCCGAGTCCCTGGGCGCCTCGGAGGTTCTGGAGACCGTCCGCTGACCTCGCCCGCCGCAGGACGGACACCGGACCCTGTACGTGACCGCTGGCGGGCCGCGATGCGGCTCGCCCTGGACGAGGCCGGGCGGGCCGGCGCGGACGTGCCCGTCGGCGCCGTCGTACTGTCCCCGGACGGTACGACCGTGCTCGCGGCCGGCCACAACGAGCGCGAGGCCACCGGCGACCCGACCGCGCACGCGGAGGTCCTGGCGATCCGCCGGGCCGCCGCGCGGGTCGGGCAGTGGCGGCTGACCGGCTGCACGCTGGTCGTGACGCTGGAGCCGTGCACGATGTGCGCGGGCGCCCTCGTGCAGTCCCGGGTGGACCGCGTGGTCTACGGCGCCCGGGACGAGAAGGCGGGCGCGGCCGGCTCCCTCTGGGACGTCGTCCGCGACCGACGGCTCAACCACCGCCCCGAGGTGATCGAGGGCGTGCTCGCGGAGGAGTGTGCCCGGCTTCTCACGGACTTCTTCCGGTCCGGCTGACTGATCGTGTGGCCGTCGGTCCCGCTGAATACCGATTTCAAACCACGCCCGGCCTTGCTGTAAGGTCTCCCTCGGTAGCGTGTCCGAGCGGCCGAAGGAGCTCGCCTCGAAAGCGAGTGTGGCGCAAGTCACCGAGGGTTCAAATCCCTCCGCTACCGCAGGTGGACGAAGGGTCCGGCTCATCGAGCCGGACCCTTCGCGCTTCCCCGGATCACCAAAACGGGCGCACAAGACTCCCACGACTCGCGGCCATCGCGGACCGTTACGGTTGCCGGTGATAAAGAACGGGACATATCGTCTTGTTATGGATGAGGTTCATCCCAACATCGATCAGATCATGGCTCTTGTCGCGGACAGCCATGGGCGCGTCGGCTACCGGGTCTGGCGCACTGTGCAGGACGACCGCTTCGACACGTACACCGGCCCGAAGACATACTGGGACGTCGAAATCCGCAGCAAGAAGCAGGCCAGGAGCGTCGCTGCCCAGGAAGGCTTCAAACTGCGGTGTGAGGGCGAGGTCTGGGATCGCCTACCCGAAGATGAAGAGGACTGATCGGCGACCTCTTCAACCGGCCCAGGACGGCGGCACAATGAGCGGGGGCGAGCGACCCCGAACGGCGCCCCCGCAGGGGGGAACAGATCTCGAAAGCGAGTGTGGCGCAAGTCACCGAGGGTTCAGATCCCTCCGCGACCGCTGAAGAAGGGCCCCGTCGTCAGACGGGGCCCTTCGTGCGATCATGTGCGCTCGACAGGGCACGTCTATGACAGGAGGGGCCGCGATGGCGGTGAACTCGAAGAAGGTCGCCGTCTATGTACTCGTGGTCTTCCTTCTCTACGTGATCATCACGGATCCGGCCAAGGCCGCGGACTACGTCCAGATAGGGTTCGAGGGCATATCGGACGCCGCGAAGTCCATCGGCGACTTCATGACGTGGGTCGCCAACGGAGGAGATTCATGATCCGCCACCTGGTCCTCTTCAAGCTCAACGAGGGCGTCCGGCGTGACGACCCCCGCGTGGTGAAGGGCGAGGAGGCCTTCCGCGCCCTCGACGGCAAGATCCCCGAGATCCGCTTCTGGGAGCTGGGCTGGAACATCAGCGACCGGCCCGTCGCCTACGACTTCGCCATCAACTCGGGGTTCGAGGACGCGGCCGCGCTGCGGCGCTACGTCGAGCACCCGGAGCACCAGGCGGGCGTCGCGCTGTGGCGCGAGTTCGCCACGTGGGTGATCGCTGACTACGAGTACTGAGCCCGCTCGCTTCGGAGCTTCGGAGCCCCACGCCACGAAGGGCGTGGGGCTCTTCTGCACCTTATGAACCGACTTGCCCTCAACACGGCGTTATGCGGTGCTTGCACACAGTGCACATGTCTTGTGATGCTATGACCGCTTTTGACGGATGAGTTGATGGATCACGAGGTGGAGTTGACCGTGCCGGCCAGTACTGCGCCTCAAGCGCCGCCCCAGCCGACGGCCGAGCCGGTCCCGGAAACCCCCGCGCCCGCCGCGCCCCAGCGCAGCCGCGGCGCCGACACCCGCGCCCTGACCCAGGTGCTCTTCGCCCAGCTCAAGGAGATGCAGCCGGGCACGCCGGAGCACAATCGGGTGCGCGGGGCGCTCATCGAGGCCAATCTCCCGCTCGTGCGCTACGCGGCCGCCCGCTTCCGCTCCCGCAACGAGCCGATGGAGGACGTCGTCCAGGTCGGCACCATCGGCCTGATCAACGCCATCGACCGCTTCGACCCGGACCGGGGCGTGCAGTTCCCGACGTTCGCGATGCCGACGGTGGTCGGCGAGATCAAGCGGTACTTCCGCGACAACGTCCGCACGGTCCACGTACCGCGCCGGCTGCACGAGCTGTGGGTGCAGGTCAACAGCGCGACCGAGGACCTGACGACCGCCTTCGGGCGCTCTCCGACGACCGCCGAGATCGCCGAGCGGCTGCGCATCAGCGAGGAGGAGGTGCTGTCCTGCATCGAGGCCGGGCGGTCGTACCACGCCACCTCACTGGAGGCCGCGCAGGAGGGTGACGGGATGCCGGGGCTGCTGGACCGGCTGGGCTACGAGGACCCGGCGCTGGACGGGGTGGAGCACCGGGATCTCGTCCGGCATCTGCTGGTGCAACTGCCGGAGCGGGAACAGAGAATCCTTCTGCTGCGCTACTACAGCAATCTCACCCAGTCGCAAATCAGTGCGGAACTCGGCGTCTCCCAGATGCATGTCTCGCGGCTACTCGCGCGTAGCTTCCAGCGGCTGCGATCGGCGAACCGGATCGACGCGTAAGGGTGTAAGGACTGCGTAAGGACGATGCCCGTCGGGCAGTAACCGAATACGCGATCGACAGGTCACCGTTGCGAGCGAATCACTCACCAGTACAGATCCCGACATCTCTCCGTTGAAATACCGTCAGACCCCCTTCTTCCAGGGCGTATTCGCGTCTCGCATGTCGACATGTCACTACAGCGTGTTGCCGACATGTGACATTCTGCGGGAAGCGCGTTTGCCGGGGCTTCGGCTCCGGTATTCAGGTGAAGGCTGCGTTCCTGAAGTGGGAGCGTTCGCCGTGACCGTCCTCGCGACCCAAAGGGGGTGGCATGTCCGCAGATCAGGGCAGCTCGAAGGTGCTCACGCTCACGAAGAGCGAGGCTGCGCCAGACGCCGCGCTTGACGACGTTCCGGCCCTGGAGGCCGCGCCGGCCCCGGCCCTTCCGGCCTCGGAAGCAATCGACACCCGCACCCTGTCCCGCTCCCTGTTCCTGCGGCTCGCCGCACTCGACGAGAACAGCCCCGAGCGTGCGTACGTCCGGGACACTCTCATCGAGCTCAACCTCCCGCTGGTGCGGTACGCAGCCGCCCGGTTCCGTTCCCGCAACGAGCCGATGGAGGACATCGTCCAGGTCGGCACCATCGGCCTGATCAAGGCGATCGACCGCTTCGACTGCGAACGGGGAGTCGAGTTCCCGACGTTCGCGATGCCGACGGTGGTCGGCGAGATCAAGCGGTTCTTCCGCGACACGTCGTGGTCGGTCCGCGTCCCGCGCCGCCTGCAGGAGCTGCGGCTCGCCCTCACCAAGGCCAGCGACGAGCTCTCCCAGAAGCTGGACCGCTCGCCTACGGTCACCGAACTCGCCGCCGTGCTCGGCGTCTCCGAGGAGGACGTCGTCGACGGCCTCGCGGTCGGCAACGCGTACACGGCCTCGTCCCTCGACTCCCCGGCCCCCGAGGACGACGGCGGCGAGGGCTCCCTCGCGGACCGTCTCGGGTACGAGGACAGCGCCCTGGAGGGCGTCGAGTACCGCGAGTCCCTCAAGCCCCTGCTCGCCAAGCTCCCGCCCCGCGAGCGGCGGATCATCATGCTGCGCTTCTTCGCCAACATGACCCAGTCGCAGATCGGCGAGGAGGTCGGCATCTCCCAGATGCACGTCTCCCGGCTGCTGACCCGGACACTGGCGCAGCTGCGCGAGGGCCTCATCTCCGACTGACGGAAGCACGGCGTAAGGCTTCCTATTTGACGGAGCGTCAGCCACCATGGCGCGATGCTTCGATCGACATGGACGCATGGCCGCCGGGGCGCCCTGATCGGCGCGTCGGCGGCCGTCGTCTGCCTGGGCGGAGCGCTGGCGGCGTGCGGAGGCGGTGGTGGCGGCGGTTACGTGGCCACGGGCGCGGCGGGCGGCCCGCCCAGGGCGTCCGGTACGGCGGTGACGCCGACGGGGGCGGTCACGCTGGTGCCGCTCGACGAGGAGCCGGCAGAGCCGACTGCGAGCGCGGCGCCCCGTGCTCCCAGTGGGCCCACTCAGGGCGGCACTTCGGAGAGCGCTCGGGAAACCGGCCCGTCCGGCTCATTCAGCAGCTCACCGCGTCCTTCGGCCGAGGGCGCCAAGTCCGGTCGTACGACGCCGAAGCCCTCACCTTCGCCGACGGCGCCCACCGCCGGACCCACGGCACGACCCGGGGGCCCCGCCGACCTGACCGTGAGCGCGCCCGCACGGAAGCCCACGGACAAGCGATGGTGCGAGGACGTGACCGTCGCCTTCCACAACACCGGGGGATCGGCGCTGCGTTCGGGCACGGTGACCTTCGAGACGCACGTCATCGGCGCACTCGGCGTCGACTGGGCGACGATCGAGTCCACCGCGAAGCTTCCGGCGCCGATCGAGGCCGGCGCGCGGAAGACGAAGACCTGGACGGTGTGCGTCGAGGCCTGGCGCGTACCGCTGGGCATGCGTGTGGAGACGCGGGACGTGTCCGTCAAGTGGGAGTAGCGGCCTGAGAGGCCCTACTTCAGCGCCAGCCAAGCCACCGCCGCGACGATCGCGACGGCGACAACAACGCCGATGATCAGGCCCACGCGCGGACCCGAGGAAGCGGCCGCCTGCTGCCGGCCCTGTCGGCCCTGCGGGCCCTCGTCGACGAACGCGCGGAACATCTGGGTGCTGCCTGCGGGGTCATGGTTGCCCTGGGGGCCCTGGGTGTTAGCCATGCCCCGAGACACTAGCGAATCCGGTGGTGTGGCCCAAGTGGGGGCCGGGGCTCCGGGTCACCTGAGGTCACCTGCGCGTTTACGGTCGCAATACTTGCCTTTGCCAAGTTTTTATGGCGCGCTTACCGTTTTTATTTGCCTGTAGCAACCAAGCTCCTCTACGGTTGCCTTAAGCAACGAATGCGGGAGGTGTGATGGCCGAGCAGGCGCAGTACGAGGAGCTGATCCGTCAGTTCAGCGCCTTCGGGGCCGTGAAGAGGGAGATGGGGCGCCTTCTGCCGTCCGACTGTCCCAGCGGTTCCGCCACCGTGCTGACGATCCTCGCCCGCCACGGGGACATGCGCATGAGCAAGCTCGCCGAGCTGCTCGCCGTGGACATGTCGGTCACCAGCCGCCAGGTCGCCCACGTCGTCGACCGCGGCTGGATCGAGCGCTCCCCCGACCCGGCGGACAAGCGCTCGCGCATCCTGCGCCTCACGCCCGCGGGCCGGGAGCAGATGGACGAGCTGTCCCGGCGGACCACGCGGATGCTCGCCGAGCGGCTGAGCGACTGGAGTGATGACGAGGTCACCGAGCTCACCCGGCTGATGGCGCGGCTGCGGGCCAGCTTCGACGACTGCCGGTCCACGCCGGCCGGGCCGCCCACCGAACCCGCACTCGAACAGTCCACCCGTACACCCGCTACACCCGCGACACCCGCGATCACCACGTAAGAGAAGGAAGCCCATGGCAACGACCACACCAACCGGTGTGCGGGCACACGCCAAGCACGGGGGAGGCTCCCCGGGATCCTCCGACGGCGCTCCGATGACGCACCGGCAGATCCTGGAAGCCCTCACCGGGCTGCTGCTCGGCATGTTCGTCGCGATCCTGTCGTCGACGATCGTGTCCAACGCCCTGCCCGACATCATCAACGACCTCGGCGGCGGCCAGAACGCCTACACCTGGGTCGTGACCGCGTCGCTGCTGACGATGACGGCGTCCACCCCGCTGTGGGGCAAGCTCGCCGACCTCTTCTCCAAGAAGCTGCTCGTTCAGCTGGCGCTCGTCATATTCGTGGCCGGCTCGGCCGCGGCCGGACTGTCCCAGAACACGGGCATGCTCATCGGCTTCCGTGCGGTCCAGGGCATCGGCATGGGCGGTCTGACGGCGCTCGCCCAGATCATCATGGCCGCGATGATCTCCCCTCGGGAGCGCGGCCGGTACAGCGGCTACCTGGGCGCCACCTTCGCCACCGCGATGGTCGGCGGCCCGCTGATCGGCGGTGTCATCACCGACACCAGCTGGCTCGGCTGGCGCTGGTGCTTCTACGTCGGTGTGCCCTTCGCCGTCATCGCCCTGATCGTGCTGCAGAAGACGCTGCACCTGCCGGTGCTCAAGCGGAACGTGAAGGTCGACTGGGCCGGTGCCTTCTTCATCACCGCCGCGGTCAGCCTGCTGCTGGTCTGGGTGACCTTCGCCGGGGACAAGTACGACTGGCTGTCCACACAGACGTACGCCATGGTCGGCGGGTCGCTCGTGCTGTTCGCGGTCTTCGTGCTCGTCGAGGCCAAGGCGAGCGAACCGATCATCCCGCTGCGGCTGTTCCGCAACCGCACCATCTCGCTGGCCTCCGCGGCCTCGCTCTTCGTGGGCGTCGCGATGTACGTGGGCGTGATCTTCTTCAGCCAGTACTTCCAGCTGGCCCGGGGCGAGTCGCCGACCATGTCCGGCGTCCTGACCATTCCGATGATCGCCGGTCTGGCCATCGCCTCGACCGTCTCGGGGCAGTTCATCTCCCGGACCGGGCGGTGGAAGGGCTGGCTGCTGGCCGGCGGTCTGCTGATCACCGCGGGGCTCGGGCTGCTGGGCACCATCCGGTACGACACGGAGTACTGGCACGTCGCGATCTTCATGGCGCTGCTGGGCCTCGGCGTCGGCATGATGATGCAGAACCTCGTGCTGTGCACCCAGAACCAGGTGGAGCCGGGCGACCTGGGCGCCGCCAGCTCCACGGTGGCCTTCTTCCGCACACTGGGCAGCGCGGTCGGCGTCTCCGCGTTCGGCGCGGTGCTCAGCCACCGGATCACCGACCACCTCAAGGACGGCGTCGCCACCCTCGACCCGAAGTACGCGGCCGGGCTGTCCGGTTCCGGCGGCTCCTCCGACAGCATCCCGGACGTGAGCGCACTGCCCGGTCCGCTGCGCACGGTGGTGGAGAGCGCCTACGGGCACGGCATCGCGGACGTGTTCCTGTACGTCGCCCCGGTCGCGCTGGTCGCCCTGTTCATCTGCCTGTTCATCAAGGAGGTTCCGTTGCGGACGAAGGGCGCGCTGGCGCAGGCCGCCGAGCAGAAGGCGCAGGCGCGGGACACGGCTCCGGCGGAGGCCGCCCAGGCCGTCACCGAGGCCCCGGCTCCCGCCGAGGAGCGGGTGCCGAGCCGGCCCGTGGCGTCCGCCGAGACCGCCGCCGAGGGCACCGGCACGCAGCGGCTCGCGGCCGTCGCCACGGTGGCGGCTTCCGGCGAGTCCTCCGGTGGCATCCCCGTACGCGGCTACGTCCGCGGTGCCGAGAGCGCGCCCGTGCCGCGGGCCGCCGTCACGCTGATCTCGCTCGCGGGCCGGCAGCTGGGCCGGTCGGTGGCGCAGGCCGACGGCTCCTACGCGGTGGACGCGCCGGGCACGGGGTCGTACGTCCTGATCGCCTCCGCCGACGGGTTCCAGCCGCAGGCGTCCACCGTCGTCGTGAACGGTGAGCCGGTGTCGTACGACATCCTGCTCAGCGGCACCAGCGGGCTGAGCGGGCTGGTCCGGGCCGTGGAGACGGGCGGGCCCGTCAAGGACGCGATGGTGATCGTGACCGATGTGCGCGGGGATCTGCTGGCCACCGGGACCACCGGTGAGCAGGGCGAGTTCTCCTTCGCCGAGCTGGTGCCGGGGGCGCTGACCGTCGCGGTGAACGCCGCCGGGTTCCGGCCGCGCGCCCTGCCCGTCGAGGTGAGCGGCACCGGAGTGACCCGGATCGAGATCGACCTCGACTCCGGCGCCCGGCTCCAGGGTGTCGTACGAGCGCCGTACGGCCCCCTCGCCGACGCCCGCGTGACGCTGGTCGACGCCGCGGGCAACGTGGTCGGAACGGCCACGACCGGGGCGGACGGGGCGTACGCCTTCACCGACCTGGACGGCGGCGAGTACACCGTCATCGCGACCGGCTACCCGCCGGTGGCGACGGCGCTGACCGTGAACGGCCGCGGAGTCGACGACCACGACATCGAACTCGCCCACCCGGGCGAGTGATTCGGACCCCGGCCCGTGGTGGTGCGGCGCGCTCTGAGCGGAGGTGCGCCCACCGCCACGGGCCGGTCCCTCAAGGCTGAGGAGTTACGTGAGATGGGACTGACCGCGAGGATCCGTACCCGGGACGGATGGGCCGTGTCGCACGCGGTCGTCACGGTGACCGACATGACCGGCTCGCAGGTGCTGCGGGCCGAGGCGGACGCGGAGGGGGCCGTACGGGACCCGAACCCGCTGGAACCCGGGGCGTACACCGTCATCGTCACCGCCGTCGGGTACGCGCCCGCCGCGTGCGGCGCGCTCGTCACCGCGAGCGGGCGGGCCGAGGTCGGGACGGTGACGCTGGCCCGGCAGGGCGGCACCGAGCTGCCGCCGCCGGGGCCGTGGACCGTCGACCCGGCGCACTCCAGCGTGGCCGCCGTCGCGCAGCATCTGGGGATCTCCAGCGTGCACGGCCGGTTCACGGAGTTCAGGGCCTCGATCGAGATCGCGCCCGACGACGTGAGCAAGTCCCGGGTGGAGGCGGTCATCCGGGCCGCGTCCATCGACACGGGGAACGGGATGCGCGACGACCACCTGAGGTCGCCGGACTTCCTGGACGTCGAGCGGTACCCGGAGATCACGTACCGCTCGACGGGCCTGACGGAGGCCGGTTCCGACCGCTGGACGGTGCATGGCGAGCTGGCCCTGCACGGTGTCGTACGACCGGTCGACCTGGACCTCGCCTACCTCGGCACCGGCGCGGACCCGTGGGGCGGCACCCGGGCGGCGTTCCGCGCGACCGCCCAGCTGCGGCGCGAGGACTTCGCGATGGACTACAACCAGGTCGTCCAGGCGGGCATCGCGGCCATCGGTACGACGCTGAAGGTGGAGCTGGACATCCAGGCGGTGCAGGGGGAGTCGCTGCCGCAGGCGTAGCCCTGTGGGGCCGGGGTCACATGAGGCCGACGATGCGAGGCGGGGCGAACAGGTGGCGGGCGCGGTGCTCCTCGGCCACCATGACGACTCCCCGCAGCCTGTCCGGGGTCCGCTCTCGCGCCCTGGCCAGGGAGTCCTGGTGGTCGGCGCAGGTCTTGCAGGACGGGTCCCAGTCGGGCAGCGCCTCCCGGTGCGCTTCGGCGAGATGGCGGCTGAGGCTGATCTGCGTCCCGACGATGCTGTCCGTGACGTCCCAGTCGACGCCGGGGTCCTCCGCGGTCAACCCGGCGATGACGGCCTGCACATGCTTCATCGCCTCGTAGCGGCGGACGCACTCGGCGCAGTCCCACATCCACCCGGGCGGCAGCGGCCACTGTTCCTCGGGGCTGAGGTCTTCCGCGCTCATGCGGACGACGGTAGGGGGTCGGGGCGGGGCGGCGCAGGCCTCCGGCCGAACTGACGCCGCGAGGCGAACCGCCGGGTTCTAGGCTGACCCCATGGCACCGAACATCGCGACCAACACCTCCGTGTCCCTGGACGAGCTGCTGGACTTCGTACGGCCCCGGCACCGGGCGATCCTGCTCACCCGGCGGGCCGACGGCAGCCCCCAGGGGTCGCCGCTGACCTGCGGCGTCGACGACTCCGGGCGGATCGTCGTCTCGACCTACCCCGAGCGCGCCAAGACCCGTAACGCCAAGCGGGATCCCCGGGTCAGCCTCCTCGTGCTGAGCGACGACTGGAACGGGCCGTGGGTGCAGATCGACGGCACGGCCGAGGTCATCGACATGCCCGACTCGGTCGAGCCGCTGGTGGAGTACTACCGGAACATCGCCGGTGAGCACCCGGACTGGGACGAGTACCGGGAGGCGATGGTCAAGCAGGGCAAGTCGATCATCCGGGTCACGCCGGAGCGGTGGGGGCCGGTGGCTACGGGTGGATTCCCGGCGCGGCTGGTCGGCGAGGAGGGGTAGGACAGGCGGGACAGTCCGTCAGCCGCGGGCCACCATCGCCTCGATCCCCGCGACCAGCAGGTCCAGGGCGAAATCGAAGTCCCGCTCCCACATCTCCTCGACCGTGTCGCCCCCGCGGGCCTCCATGAGCTCCGCTGACTCCTGGATGAGCTCGGAGGCTTCCGGGGCCTGTGTCACCGTGCTCATGGCGTGCTGGAAGTAGTCGTCCGGGGTCATGCCGAAGTCCGCGCTGCGGGCGAGGAAGTGGCCCTCCATCGTGCCGAAGCCGTACACGAACTGGAAGACGGCGGAGATGGCGGCCGCCAGACCGTGCGTGGGCAGGCCGGTCTTGCGGATGACGCGCTGCACGACGCGCGAGAAGGCGAGGCTGTTCGGGCCGATGTTGACGTAGGTGCCGACGAGCGGCGACACCCAGGGGTGGCGGACCAGCACGGTCCGGTACCCCTGGGCCAGCCTGCGCAGCTGGTCGCGCCAGTCCTCGTCGGCCTCCGGGTCGGGCAGCTCCTGCTCGCCCATGACCGCGTCGAGGGCGAGTTCGAGGAGGTCGTCCTTGGTGTCGACGTACCAGTAGACGGACATCGCCGTGACGTTCAGCCCGGCGGCCAGCCGGCGCATGGAGAACTTGGCCAGCCCCTCGGCGTCCAGCAGCCGTACGGTGACCTCGGTGATCCGGTCCCGGTCCAGCCCGGACGGCTGCCCGCCGCCACGCCCACCGCGACGCGTCTTGCCCTCCAGCCAGACACTGGTCCGCGCCGCCCGCCGGGCCGCTTCCACCATGGCGCACCTTCCTAGCCTTGCTAACGCCGGTCATGCCCATTTAGGGGCGCGAGGAACTGCGCGATCAACCACAACAGACCCGCAGCCGCACCACAAAACCAGCCACCCGAGCTCCTAGGCGGATTCTCCCCGCTCAGCCCGCCGCAACAAAGCAGCCGCGACGAGTCCCCCAAGCAGCACAGCCACCGCCCCCACCAACTGACTGGTCTCCAGCCCGGAGGAGAACGCATCAGTGATACGCCGCCTCTCCTGCGCCGACCCCGCCGAAGCCAACGCCGCCGGCAACGAAGAAGCCGCCACAGAAACCCCCGCCGCGAACCGCGAGTTCAGCACAGCGCCCAGCACCGCGACCCCCAGCCCCTGCCCGAACTCCGCCAACGTGCCGTTGACGCCCGCGCCCACCCCCGCCTTCTCCGGCGGAATCGCGCTCATCACGGCGTTGGCCATGGCCGGCATGGCGACGGCGACGCCGGCGCCCATGACGATCAGGCCGAGCAGCATGCCGCCGTAGCCGTCCCCGCCGAGCAGCGCGATCGCCGCGAGCCCCGTCGCCAGGCACGTCATGCCGGCCGCGATGGTCAGCGGCGTACCGAGCTTGGGCAGCAGCCGCGCACTCACCCCGGTGAGGTTGAGCGCGACGATGGTGAGCGCGAACGGCGCCGTCCGCAGACCCGCCTCCAACGGGCCGTACCCGAGGACGAACTGGAGGTGCTGGGTGAGCAGGAAGAGCGAGCCGGCCATCCCGAAGGCGACCAGGATCGCGCCCGCGACGGCGCCCGTGAACCGCTGGTTGCGGAAGAAGTGCATGTCCAGCATCGGGTAGGGGATGCGCAGCTCCCACGCCGCGAACCCGGCCATCACGACGACGCCGATCGCGGCGGAGGTCAGGACGGGCGCGGAGGTCCAGCCGTCGTCGGGCCCGGTGATGATCGCGTAGACGATGCTCGTCATGCCGATCGTGGAGAGCAGCGCGCCGAGCAGGTCGGGGCGGTCGCCCTGCGGGTTCCTGGACTCGGGGACCAGGGCGAACACGGCGATCAGGCCGATGGCCGCGACCGGGGTGTTGATGAGGAAGATCGCGCCCCACCAGAAGTGGTCGAGGATCACGCCGCCGAGCAGCGGACCGACGGCGAAGCCGAGCGAGTTGACCGTGGACCACAGGCCGATCGCCTTCACGCGCTCGCTGTCGTCGAAGATCTGGACCACGACGGCGAGCGTGGTGGTGATCAGGAGCGCACCGCCGACGCCCATGCCGGCGCGGGCGGCGATCAGCTGCCCGCTGGTGGTCGCGAGACCCGCCACGAGCGAGCCGATGCCGAACAGGGCCAGGCCCGCGAGCAGCAGCTTCTTGCGGCCGTAGCGGTCGGCGGCGCTGCCCGCGGTGAGCAGCAGGCCCGACTGCACCAGCGAGTAGGCGTTGATCATCCACTGGATGTCGGAGGTGGACGCGTCCAGCTCGCGGGTGAGCGAGGGGATCGCCACGTTCAGAACGGTGTTGTCGAGCAGCACGGTGAGCTGCGCGAGACAGATGACGCCGAGGATCAGCCAGCGCTGCGGGTGGCCGCCTGTCAGGGGCTGCGCGGGGGCCTGTTCCTTGGGGGACGTTGTCATGCTGTACACCGTAGAGCAACTCCCATACGCTGTACAACGGAGATACGGAGGCGGGGCGACGGCCTCAGCCACCGCCCCGCCTCCGACCGATCGTCAGCCGCTCGCCTCCTGCGTGAGGTCGTAGAAGGTCGCCGAACCGACCGTCACCTTCTTGAAGTTGGCCTCGACCCAGGAGGTGATCTGCGAGGACGTGCCGCTGTCGCTGCCGCCCATGCCACCGCCGGTGCCGCCGGAGACGAAGTAGTGGATCTTGCCGTCCGCCACGTACTGCTTGAACTGGGCCGGCGTCGGCGACGGGTCCGTGCCGTTGAAGCCGCCGATCGCCATCACCGCTTCGCCGGTGGCGAGCTGGTAGCTCGCGGCGTTCTGGGCGCCGATGGCCGCGGCGGCCCAGGTGTACTGGTCGGCGTCGGCCTCCAGCAGCTTCTTGGCCTCGGAGGTGACGCTGGCGCCGTTGAGCAGGCCGCCCATGCCGCCACCGCCGCCCATGCCACCGCCGTCGCGGGTCTGTCCGCCGGGCATGCCGCCCTGCTGGTTCTGGCCCTGGGTGTTGCCGTTGCCGTTCTGCTGGCCCGGCTGGTTCTGGCCGCCGCCGGGGAATCCGCCGGTGCCGCCGCCCGGGAAGCCGTTGCCGTTGCCCTGCTGGCCCCGCGCGTTCCCGTTGCCGTTCTGCTGGCCCTGTTGGTTCTGACCGCCGCCCGGCATCCCGCCGCCGAAGCCGCCGCCCCCGCCGGGACCGCCACCCCGGCCGCCGCCGCCCATCATGCTCGCCCCCGCCGGTCCGGCCGTCACGATGGACCCGGTGTGACCCTCCTGAAGCGTGCTGAGGGTGTACGCCGTAGGACCGGCCAGCGAGGCCACGATGCCCAGGCCCACCGCGGCGAGCGCGAGCTGTCGGCCGAGCCGGGCCACGAAGATCAGGCCGAGCGCGGCGACCAGGCCGCCGATCAGGACCAGCCACTTCAGCCAGGGCAGGTGGTCCGGGGTGCGGTTGAGCAGGACGTAGCCCCAGGCGGCGCTCGCCACGACCGCCGCCGCGAGGGTCAGCGACGCCCACATCTTGGCGCGCTTCTCCCACAGGGCCGCCCCGCCCATGCCGATCACAGCTGCCATGTAGGGGGCGAGGGCCACCGTGTAGTACTGGTGGAAGATGCCCGCCATGTAGCTGAAGACGACCATGGTCATCAGCAGCGAGCCGCCCCACACCAGGAACGAACTGCGGGTCACCGACGTCCGCTTGAGCTTCCGCGTCGCCACCAGGCCCGCCACCAGCAGAATCAGTGCGGCGGGCAGCAGCCAGGAGATCTGGCCGCCGATCTCGGAGTTGAACATCCGGTCCCAGCCGGTCTCGCCCCACTGGCCCGTGCCGCCCCCACCGCCGCCGACGCTGCCGGTCTCCTCGCCGTTCAGGCGGCCGAGGCCGTTGTAGCCGAAGGTCAGTTCGAGGAAGCTGTTGTTCTGCGAGCCGCCGATGTACGGGCGGGAGGAGGCGGGCCACAGCTCGACGATCGCGACCCACCAGCCGCCGGAGACGACCAGGGCGACCGTGGCGAGGGCCAGCTGCCCGAAGCGCTTCTTCAGGTTGACCGGCGCGCAGACCGCGTACACGAAGGCCAGCGCCGGCAGGATCAGGAAGGCCTGCAGGGTCTTGGCGAGGAACGCGAAGCCGATCGCGACTCCGGCCCACACCAGCCACTTGGTACGGCCGTCCTCCAGGGCCCGGACCACGAGGTAGCAGGCCACCGCCATCAGCAGCGCCAGCATCGCGTCCGGGTTGTTGAACCGGAACATCAGCGCCGCGACGGGAGTGAGCGCGAGCACCGCGCCCGCCAGCAGACCGGCACCGGGACTGAACCGGCGGCGCACGGACGCGTAGACGACGGCGACCGTGCCGACGCCCATCAGGACCTCGGGGACGAGGATCGCCCAGGAGTTGAGACCGAAGATCCTGACCGACAGTTCCATCGGCCACAGCGAGGCCGGGGGCTTGTCGACGGTGATGGCGTTGCCCGCGTCCAGCGAGCCGAAGAAGAAGGCCTTCCAGCTCTGGCTGCCGGCCTGGACGGCCGCGGAATAGAAGGAGTTGGCGTATCCGGAGGCGCTCAGGTTGTACAGGTAGAGCACGGCGGTCGCGAGGAGCAGGCCGAGGAACGCGGGGCGCGCCCAGCGGGGGTCCTCGGGCCGGCCCCGCCACAGTCTCCGTGCGAAGG
Organism: Streptomyces sp. NPDC002838; assembly: GCF_040295365.1. Taxonomy (NCBI): domain Bacteria; kingdom Bacillati; phylum Actinomycetota; class Actinomycetes; order Kitasatosporales; family Streptomycetaceae; genus Streptomyces; species Streptomyces sp. NPDC002838. Next base: position 150,601 of record NZ_JBEOVF010000007.1, read on the forward strand.
GCCGCTCGGGTTCGCCGGACTCGGGGGCGGCGGGCGGGGCCTCGGGAGCCACGGGCTCCTGAACGGCCGCATGGGAAGCTGCTGTTGGTGGATCCCAGGCGGAGTGATCCTGCGGGGTCGTCGTCGGGTCGGTGTGCGTGGTCATCGGGAGTCCCTCGGGTCGGTGTCGGTCGGGCGCACCGGCTGCGGGTGCAGGGTCGCGTCCCCCCGGGTGGTGCGGTCCGCGGCCTCAACGGCGCGGAAGGGGGTGGTGTCGTACGGGGATCGCGGCGCCGTGGCGTATCGGGGTGCCGTCGGCCGCTGCGGGAGCGGCGGGTACTGCTGGAGCGGCTGCGTGGTGTAGGTGGGCGCGGACGGGGCGGGCGACGGCGTGTGCGCGGCGAGGACGGTCGACTCGCGCTTGTCCGGGAACACCCACGCCCGGAAGAGCAGGAAGCGCAGGACCGTCGCGGCCAGGTTGGCGGCGATGAGGACCGCCAGTTCGGTGGAGTGCGCGGGGTCGGAGGTCGCCGCGTTGAGGGCGGCGAGGGAGCCGCTGGTCAGGGCGAGGCCGATGCCGAAGACGACCAGTCCCTGCGCCTGGTGTCGGACGGCGCCGCCCCGCCCGCGCACCCCGAAGGTCAGCCGCCGGTTGGCGGCGGTGTTCGCGACCGCCGAGACCAGCAGGGCGAGCGCGTTGGCGATCTGCGAGCCGCCGAACTGCCGGAAGACGGTGTAGAGCAGCAGGTAGAAGAGGGTGGACAGACCGCCGACGACACAGAAGCCGACGAGCTGGCGGGCCAGGCCCTTGGGGACGTCCTGGATGTCGCGGTCGCGCGGATCGTCGCCGAACGGGCGGGTGATCCGGTCCAGCGGCAGCGAACCGGTGGCCAGGGCCTTGCCCACGCGCCACACGCCCTTGAGGTCCTCGGTCGCCGTCTTCACGATGTGGACCGTCGAGTCCGGGTCGTCGACCCAGTCGACGGGCACTTCGTGGATACGAAGGCCCGCGCGCTCGGCGAGCACCAGCATCTCCGTGTCGAAGAACCAGCCGGTGTCCTCCACCAGCGGCAGCAGCACCTGGGCAACATCCCGGCGGATCGCCTTGAAGCCGCACTGGGCGTCGGAGAAGCGGGCCTGGAGGGAGCCGCGCAGGATGAGGTTGTACGCGCGGCTGATGAACTCCCGCTTGGGCCCGCGGACGACGCGGGAGCTACGGGCGAGCCGGGAGCCGATCGCGAGGTCGGAGTGGCCCGAGATCAGCGGGGCCACCAGCGGCAGCAGGGCGTTGAGGTCGGTGGACAGGTCCACGTCCATGTAGGCGAGGATCGGGGCGTCCGAGGCGGACCAGACGGTCCGCAGCGCCCGGCCGCGGCCCTTCTGGTCGAGGCGGAAGGCCCTGACCTCCGGGATCTCCGCCTCCAGCCCGGCGGACACCAGCGGGGTGGTGTCCGTCGACGCGTTGTCCGCGATCGTGATGCGGAACGCGTACGGGAAGGTGCGCTTGAGGTGGTCGTGCAGTCTCAGCACACACGGCTGGAGGTCCTTCTCCTCGTTGTAGACGGGGATCACTACGTCCAGGACAGGCGTACCGGCGTCTCCGGCCGGGAGGTGCTCCCGCGCCGGCAGGGTGCCGGGAGAAGAGTCGGTTCGCATGGAACCGACTCAACTCAAGCCCCCTGTCGCACCCATATGGTGGCGCTGTGCTGTGCCTGTGAGTGCGATTGCCAGTTCGTTTCGGGCGCCGGACGGGGCGTCACCGGGGCCGGCGCGGGCAGGTGAACGGTGAACACGGTGCGCCCGGGAACGCTGTCCACGGTCACCGCGCCGCTGTGCGCGGTCGCCACGGCCTGCACGATGGCGAGGCCCAGACCGGTCGATCCGGAGGCGCGGGAGCGCGAGGAGTCGCCGCGCGCGAACCGTTCGAAGACGCGCGGCAGCAGCTCGGCCGGGATGCCCTGGCCGTCGTCCTCGACGTCCACGCACAGCATCGGCCCGCGCCGCTCGACGCGCGCGGTGACGGTCGTACCCGGTGGGGTGTGCGTCCGGGCGTTGGCCAGCAGGTTGACCAGCACCTGTTGCAGGCGTGCGGCGTCCGCCGACACCAGGGCCGGTTCGTCGGGCAGGTCGAGGCGCCAGTTGTGGTCGGGTCCGGCCGCGCGCGCGTCGCTGATGGTGTCCACGACGAGGGGTACGAGGTCGGTCTGCTCGAACTGCAGCGGCCGTCCGGCGTCCAGGCGCGCGAGCAGCAGCAGGTCCTCGACGAGGAGGGTCATCCGCCCGGCCTCGGACTCGATCCGGCCGAGCGCGTGCCGGGTGTCCGGCCCGACCTGCTCTCTGCCGCGTCTGGTGAGCTCGGCGTACCCGCGGATGGAGGCCAGGGGAGTACGCAGCTCATGGCTGGCGTCGGCGACGAACTGCCGTACCCGCGTCTCGCTCTGCTGGCGGGCGTGCAGGGCGTCGTGGACGTGGTCCAGCATCCGGTTGAGCGCGGCACCGACCTGGCCGACCTCGGTGTGCGGGTCGGTCTCGGACTCGGGGACGCGTTCGCTGAGGTTGACCTCGCCGGTGTGGAGGGGGAGTTCGGAGACGCGGGTGGCGGTGGCGGCGACCTTGCGCAGGGGGCGGGTGGCGACGCCGACGAGGACGTACCCGGCGATACCGGCGGCGACGAGGCCGGCGGCGGTGACGCTGAGCTCCACGAGGATGAGGGTGTTGATGGTGCCGGTGACCGACTCGGTGGGCAGGGCGACGTAGTAGTTGCCCTCGGGCCCGGCGACGTACGTCACGCGGTACTCGCCGAGACCGGGGAGGGTCATGGTGTGCGTACCGGTGGTGGGTACGTCGGCGAGCACGTCCTTCACGGCGTCGCTGAGGTCGGTGGCCTGCATGCCGTTGAGGAAGCCGCCGCTGTCGTCAGACTGCTGCTCGGCGATGACCGCCCTGGTGACCGTGCCGCCGGTGCCGACCTCGGCGGCGACGGAGTCCACCTGCGTGGGCCCCTTGGTGACAAAGCCCTCGAGCCGGCCCTCCTCCGGCGCCGAGGAGTTGTTCCCGCCCCCGGGCTTGAAGGGCAGCGCCGACAACCGCTTGCCGGCATCGTCGACCTGGCCGTCCAACTGCTCGTACAGATGCGACCGCAGCGCCAGCGTCGTCACCGTCCCGATCACCGCACACACCACGGCGATCAGCACCACGGACGCGACGACGAGCCGTGTCCGCAGGGTGCGCGGCTGACCCGCTCGCTTCTTCTGCGGACGCGGCCGTCGTCGTCCGCTCATGACACCGCGGGCTTGATCAGATAACCGGCGCCGCGGCGGGTGTGGATCATCGGCTCCCGCCCCGCGTCGATCTTCCGGCGCAGGTACGAGATGTAGAGCTCGACCACATTGGCCTGACCGCCGAAGTCGTACGACCACACACGGTCGAGGATCTGCGCCTTGCTGAGCACGCGCCGCGGATTGCGCATCAGGAAGCGCAGCAGCTCGAACTCGGTGGCGGTGAGGTGGATGTTCTCCCCGCCGCGCGAGACCTCGTGGCTGTCCTCGTCGAGCATGAGGTCGCCGACGACGAGGACGGAGTCGGAGCGGCGGTCGGCGGCACCGGAGCGGCGGATGAGTCCGCGCAGCCGGGCGACGACCTCCTCGAGGCTGAACGGCTTGGTGACGTAGTCGTCGCCACCGGCGGTGAGCCCGGCGATACGGTCCTCGACGGCGTCCTTGGCCGTCAGGAACAGCACCGGCACGTCGGGCAGATCGCGCCGCAGCCGTCCCAGCACGGCCAGCCCGTCCATGTCGGGCAGCATCATGTCCAGGACGACCGCGTCGGGCCGGAACTCACGCGCGGTCTGGACAGCGCCCTGTCCGTCACCCGCGCTCCGGATCTGCCATCCCTCATAGCGCAGGGCCATGGACAGCAGTTCGGTGATCGACAACTCGTCGTCCACCACAAGCACTCGGACGGGGCTCCCGTCCGGCCTCAGCAGTTCGGTGCGCCCTTGGGGCGAGGTCGTGGTCATGCTGGACACCTTGTCGGGGCCCCCTGAGAACACCCTTTCGTGTCTCTGTGATTTTCCTGAGAAACACACAGGGGGCTCTCAGGAAACCCCTGGGGTACTTCTGGGTGCTTCTTACCTGTCGCCGTCGGCGGCGGGCGCGAAGTGCACCGGGATGTACTGGTCGTACAGCCGCTCGTTGGTGGCCGTGAAGTCCGCGCGGGTGACGATCGCGCAGCGCACGGTCACGTCACAGACGACCCCGTCCTTGATCTCGGGCCGGAGGTTCTCCAGCGTCGTGCGGAACTTGCCGCCCTCCTTGTAGGGGAAGGTGATCTCGGGCGTGCCCGTGCCGGTGTCGGTGATCCAGCGCGACGAGCCGTCCTTGGTCTCCCGGCCGGGCAGACAGGGGCCGGGCAGGGACTTGTACGTCTTGGGGTCGCCGGCGTGGACACCTTCGGGTATCGCGCAGAAGGCGAGGAAGATGCCCTGCGCGCGGTTGTATCCAGCGCCCTTGACCTTGATCGTGCCGCCGGAGGCCGGCAGGAAGGTCTTGTCGGCGGCCAGTCGCAGGTCGAACGTCCGGCCGTCGGCCGTGGTGACCGTGCGGTGCGCGTAGCCGCCGAACTGCGGGTGATCGCCGAACGACGGCGCGGCACTCGCGGTACCGGCCAGCGGGAGTACCGAGGCGAGCCCTGCTGCGGCGGCGACGACGGCGAGCGCGGGGCGCAGTCGCTTTCCGGCGCGGGAAGTTGTGGGGGGTTTCATGAGGCGGAGGCCGTCCTCTCGGTGATGCGTTCCCTGTGAACGCCCTAGATCGCCATGCCTAGAACACGACTGATCAGTAGGCAACTCCGGCCGCGTTCCTTCACATTCCTCCCACCCACGCTCAGAACAGACCGTCCTGCACAGTCATCGTCTTCTTGAACTCCCGCACCGGAACGGTCACTTCACCGCTCCCAGTGTCACCCCCGGTGGGAACCAGCTCCCACCCCGTCATCAACCGCGAGTCGAGCACCACCACCCCGGCCCCCGTCTCCAGATGCAGATCCGGCCCCGCGGCCGCCACCAACCGACCGCTCACCGCGCCACCGGCGACGAGTTCGCTCACCTCCCCGACGGCGTCGGGCACGTCCCCGAGCCCGAACACCCGGACGTGGTCGACCGGTTGGAAGGGCGCGGGGGCGAGCGACTCCGGCCGGCCCCCGTGCGCCACCGCCCGCGCGTGCAACTCCGCGATCTCAGCCGCCCGTTCCGCCTCCGACGCCGGCAAGGCGCTGCGCACCGCCCGCTTCTCGCCGTACGGAATCCGATCCGGTACGCCGAGGGCGGCGCGCAGGAATTCCTCGGTGCGCCGGGCCGTCATCAGCGGTCCGGTGCCCAGCCAGCTGAAGCAGACGGCGCCCTGTTCAAGCAGCCGTGCGGCGCCCCGTTCTTCGGCGGTGATGCCGGCCTTGACCATCCCGGGTCCGAACCACGCCAGGTAGACGCGGTACGGCCGGGGGTCGTCGGCGATCGTGTCGGCGGCCACGGAGTGCGCCCGGTCCAGCCGCGCGCACTCCTCGCACCGCGCCCCCGTACTCCGCCCCGGCACCGCCGCCCGTACCGGGCACGCATGTCCCCGCGCTCCCACGCATGTCCGTACGCCCCCTTCCGCGACCCCGAAGGCCACCTGCTTCCCCCAGGTCAGCGCACTGCGCCGACCCCCGTCCCACGTCAGCACGGGACCGTCCGCCGCCCACCGCAGCCCCGAGCACTTCCATGCCTGTGCCATCGCTCCTGAGAGTAGGGGGCGGCACTGACAATGGCGGGTCCGCGCAGGTCAGAGCCAATTTTGCGCGGTTCGGCTCCGAGGCGTGGCGGCAGCGGGCGCCGGTTCGGCGGCGGCCGTGGGAACGACCTCGGCCGCAGCGGCCGTACGCCGCACCCCCCGCCCCGCCAGCCGGCACCCGACACACCCGGGATGCCCCGCGCGGGCCGCCGTGTCGCGCACCCGCATCCCCCACTGCTCCCTGGGCCGGATCCCCGGCGGCTTGCCCCAGCCGGTGAGGTGCAGCGCCCAGGTGACGAGGACGCTCACCGCCACGATCCCGAGTCCGCCGACCACCACAGGTGCCGACACCATGCACACCCCCAGCCCCAGCACCGCCGTCCCGACGGTCGTGATCCCGAAACCGGTCCATCCTGCGACCGTGTGCCCCTCGTCATACTGGTGTGCGCTCACGTGCCCGCCTCCCTCTCGTACGGGTATCTCACAGCCTAAGAAATTTAGCTCATAAATCTCTCACGTACTAAGGGAATCGGAAATCCGGATGCACCCCAAGCCGCGCCCCGCCGCCACTCCGGCCCAGGCGCTGTCCGCGATGGACTCCCTGGTCGCGGCCCACCTGCTCGGCCAGCAGGAGATGGCCCAGCGGCTGGGCCTGACCGTCACCGACCTCCTCTGCTTCGCCTGCGTCCTCAAGGCCGGCGAGAACCTGCTCACGGCCGGCGACCTCGCCGAGCACGCGCACGTCACGACGGGCGCGGTGACGGGCATCCTCAACCGGCTGGAACGCGGGGGCTACGTCACCCGTGTCCCCGACCCCAAGGACCGCCGCCGTGTCCGCGTGGCCGCAGTCCCGGCCGCGGTGGCCCGCGTCCACGCCCTCTACGAGCCGTACTACGCGCGCCTGAACGCCGTCTTCGCCGACTACTCCCCCGATGAGATCGCCGTCCTCGCCGACTGGTTCGCCCGCACGACCACCCTGGCCCACGGCTACATCGAGGAACTCCGCGTCGAGGACGCGAAGGACGCCGAGGGCAGCTGATTCGACCCGGCCCCGGCGCGACCCCACCCGGCATGGTGGAGCCAGCCCTACCACAGGTTCGGTAGGTCACTCCATCGTTCCCGCAGGCCGGCGACGGCATCGTTGACGCCAGCTGATCCCGCCTGATCCCGACTGATCCCGGATGAAGCTCCACTGAAGCCCCGTTGAAGCCCCGCAGGGTTCAACTGGCCCAGTTGGTCCAGAGGTTCACGCCCAGTCCGGAAGGAAACCGCCATGGAGTCGCCGCTCCCGTCGAAGCCTCAGTCGGCTCCGGGTCCCCTCTCCTCCTTCGTCCGTTTCGTGGTCTGCGGCGGCGGTGTCGGCGTCCTCTCCAGCGCCGCCGTACCACTGGTGGCGACGGCGATGCCCTGGCCGGTGGCGAACGCGCTGATCACGGTCGTCTCCACCCTCCTGTGCACCGAGCTGCACGCCCTGTTCACCTTCGGCACGGGCCGCCGGGCCGGCCTGCGCCGACACCTTCAGTCCGCCGGCTCGGCAACGGCCGCGTACCTGGTGACGTGCGCCGCGATGTTCCTCCTGCACGCGGTGCAGTCGTCGCCCGGCCTGCTCCGGGAGCAGGCGGTCTACCTCACCGCGTCCGGACTGGCCGGCACAGGCCGCTTCCTGGTGCTGCGTCTGTTCGTCTTCGCGGGCGGCCGCAGTACCGAGGCACCCGCACCGCAGCGGGCGACGAGCGACTGGAACACTCCGTTTGTGAGGGCTGGGGCGTTTGCCGGATGAGGGGTTGCCCATTCGGTGCTGGCGGGACACGCCCGTAACCGCGCCTGCTCAGCGATTTGCCGCCAGCAGTTCGCCGATCCGCTCATACAGCGAGCGCGGCACGCGAATGCCCCACCGCTCGGCGGCCTCGGTGCTCATCTCCCGGCTCCAACGCCAACTGCTGCGCGCCGCCGCCCGCAGCTCCTGTGGCAGGGCGGCGGAGGTGGTCGCGGTGTACCGCGCCCGATCGGCGGCGGGCAGATCCTGTTCCAGCGCCCGGCTGGGGGTCAGCCAGTGGGCGGTGCTGTCCCGCAGCAGGCGGCAGAGCTGAAGTTGCAGGGGCGCGATGACGATGTGCAGCACGGCGTGGGCACGGGCCACTTCGCCGCGGGCCAGGACATGGGCGAGCATGAGGGTCCAGTTGGCCAGCTCGTGGGTGAGCTGCTGCGCGGTGGTGGCGGGCTCGGGCGGCCGGAACGCGGCCAGGTGACGGGCGGCCCGGGTCAGGCGGCCGGTGCGGTCCAGCAGGACGGCGCTCTCGGGCCGGGGCAGGTGCACCATCCCTTCCCAGGCGGGGACTTCGTCGATGCCGGGCCCCGCTGCGGTGATGTGGAACTCCCCCCGCATGAGGTCGTCGAAGACGACGGCGAGGATGCCGTGCATGTTGGTGTACGCCAGCTCGAGCGGGGCCAGTTGTTCCAGGAACGCCGGCCCGTCGAAGTCGTCGACGTACTCATCCTGGACGTAGAGGTACGCCTCGATGTCGGAGTGGGCGTCGGCCTCGCCGAGCGTCCAGGAACCGTAGAGCAGGACGCCTTCGAGCCGAAATTCGGACTGGGCGAGCTCCCGCAACCGGGCGATGCGGTCGTCCAGGGCGGGGCAGGCGGAGCGAGAGGACATGATGGTGGCTGACTCCTGAGTGAGCACGCGGACGTGCGACCACGCACGCGCGAACGCCCGGCGCCGGCCGGGCGGGGAACGGTGGACCGTGTCGTGCCGGTCTGCTCAGGAAACGCCCATGGGCGGCATTCTACGGAACGCGAGTCCCCTGCGTCGGCGCTGGAGTCGGCCGAGCCAGGTAACGCTTCAGGGCTTCGACGCCATCGGGTACGAACGTCCGTCGTCGAAAGGCTCGTGCAGCTCGCGCTCAGTGACCCAGCCCCCAGGCGATCTCCGAAGGGTCGGGAGCGATCGCCTCGGTGACAACGGCTTCGTGCACACCGAGCCAGTAGGGACCGAGCACGCCTCGGTATGCGCCAACTTCCCCCGGACTCCGCCCCCTTACCACTTCCTCACCATCTTCTCAACCACCGAACGGCCGGCCTTCGCCCCCTCCCTCAGGCCCGTCTCGGCCTCGAGAACAGTTTTCGTCCACGCAGGCAACTCCTCCCTCCCGTTCCGCTTCTCTCACAGCGACACCCCCGCGGGAGGAAAGGACTTGCAGTGCGAACAAGTCATGCTGGACGGCTGGTGCTCGCCCTCACAGCCACAGGGGCGGTTCTGGCGCCCACATCCCTGGCGCAGGCGGCGGAGCCGCTCCGCGTCGACCTGAGGTCGGACGTCAACCGTGACGGGCGGGTCGACGTCACCGGTAACTCCGACACGTCCGGAGAGGACAGCTGGTCCATCGGGCGAGGCGCGCTCTTCCTGCCCAACATCGACGACGACAGCAGGCGTTGCAAGGCCACAGGGCCCGGCGGGAGACCGCTCCCCGACGCCAAACTGGCCGCCTGCAACGACGCCCTCGACACGAAGGTCAACGGCACCGCCGACGCCGCCGACCTGGCACGTGTGCGCTCGGTGCCGATGAAGAACGTGCCGTCCGACGCCAAGGGCAGCATCAAGGTCACCACAGGAGCCGCGCAGACCCGGGTCTTCCTCAAGCGGTCCGGCGCGTGGACGCCGGTCACCGCCGGCACCCGGCTGACGGCCAAGGAGCTGCGCTCCGGCGTGGAGTTCGGCGTCGAGGCCAAGGACGTCATCCGGGACAGCCGGAAGTGGGACGGCCGTACGGTGATCCGGCTGACGGTGACCTCCGCCGCCGGCAGCACCTCCGACTCCCTCACCCTGCGCGTCGCCCCGCTGCTGACCCACCACCACCTCCAGCAGGCGCAGCAGCTGATGGTCACCAAGCTGCCCGGCAACGACCCCGGCGCGAAGATGCAGCAGACCTTCGTCAAGGACCTGGCGAAAGAGGTCCGGCAGGCCGGCATCACCAAGCCGCTGGTGACGCTCACCAAGTACCAGGACGTCTGGGCCCAGGACTTCGTCGAGCCGGCCTACGTCAGCATGACCGGCCCCGGCGGTCACCGTCAGGTGATGCGCGTGATGCTGCGCTCCGCCCAGGACCGGGAAGCGGGCCGGGAACTGTACGAGAAGCTGCGCGGCCCGAACATCGGCGTCGTACAGGCGAAGGGCCCGGACATGAAGGGCTGGGAGACGCTGAACTCCATGGGCAACCTGGAGACCATCCCGCCGTACGCGCTGGGCGGCCGGTCGTTCCCCGCCGGCCGCGTCATCATGGGCGAGCGCAAGGACAGCAAGGTGCGCCCGTCGCAGGAGATACGCACGCTGCTGAAGTCCCAGGGCCTGCAGGACCCGCTGCTGCTGGACACCTCCTGGCTGTACGTCGGACACGTCGACGAGTTCGTGCAGTTCCTGCCCGCCGACACCCCGCGCGGCTGGCGGCTCGGCGTCGCCGACCCCGAGGCCGGACTGAACCTGCTGCGCGACGCCCAGCGGGACGGCCACGGCAAGACCAAGGTGTTCTCCGTCCCCGCCTCCGCGGGCGCGGTTCCGAAGGAGACCATCGACCAGGCCCTCGCCTCGCGATACCTGGTGGCCGACAACACCATGGCGGCCAAGCGCATCGCGGCCAACGTGGAGCTCCTCAAGCGGGAGACAGGCATCACCGACGCCGAGATCGTGCGGGTCCCGTCCCTCTACACCCGCGGCACCGAGGACGAGCGGAGCGGCACCCGCACGCCGACGCTGAGCCGCCTCGGCGGCACCGTGGCACCACAGGCGGCCGAGGAGTACGGCCAGCAGAGCTTCCTCGCCCGGAACCGCGACGCCTCCGCCGCGCCGGCCGAGCCGACCGTCGAGACCGCCGCCTACATCCCCGGCGCCGTCAACGGCATCATGCTCACCCGCGACCGCTACCTCGCCCCGCGGCAGTGGGGCCCCGTCATCGGCGGCAAGGACATCTTCACCAACGCGGTCACCGCCGCCTACACGCGGGCCGGCCTGAAGGTCTCCTACATCGACGGCTGGTACTACCACCTCGGCATGGGCGAGGTGCACTGCGGCACCAACACCCTGCGCGACGCGTCGGCCGCCTGGTGGAAGCCCTGACAGGGCCCGCAAGCGCCGACTGACACGCCAGGGGCCCCGGATCTCCCGGGGCCCCTGGCCTGTGCGCACCGGGAACACGCGGGCGCCCGGCGTACGTACCTCTACTCGACCTCGACCCAGTCGAGGCTGCGTTGCACGGCCTTCTTCCAGCCCGCGTAGCCCTTCTCCCGCTGCTCGTCGCTCCACTGCGGCTCCCACCGCTTCGACTCGTGCCAGTGCAGCCGGAGCTCGTCGGTGCTCTCCCAGAAGCCGGTGGCGAGCCCCGCCGCGTAGGCGGCGCCGAGCGCGGTGGTCTCGGCGACGACCGGACGGCTGACCGGTACGCCGAGGACGTCGGCCTGGATCTGCATGCACAGGTCGTTGGCGGTGACGCCGCCGTCCACCCGCAGCACATCGAGTCTCACCCCGGAGTCCTGCTCCATCGCCTCGGCCACGTCGCGGCTCTGGTAGCAGATGGCCTCCAGGGTCGCCCTGGCGAGATGCGCGTTGGTGTGGAACCTGGCGAGACCGACGATCGCGCCCCGGGCGTCGGAGCGCCAGTAGGGCGCGAACAGTCCGGAGAACGCCGGTACGAAGTAGATGCCGCCGCTGTCCTCCACCTGCCGGGCCAGTGTCTCGACCTCGGCGGAGGAGGAGATGATCCGCATCTGGTCGCGCAGCCACTGCACGGCGGACCCGGTGACCGCCATGGACCCCTCCAGCGCGTACACCGCCGGGGCGTCCCCGAACTGGTAGGCCAGCGTGGTCAGCAGGCCGGTCCTGGACCGGACGATCTCCGTGCCCGTGTTGAGGACCAGGAAGTTGCCGGTGCCGTAGGTGTTCTTCGCCTCGCCCGGGCGGAAGCAGACCTGGCCGACCGTGGCCGCCTGCTGGTCCCCGAGGACGCCGGTGATGGGTACGGCGGTGCGCAGCGGACGGGTGGTGCGGGTGGTCCCGAACGCCTCCGGGTGCGAGGACGGGTTGACGGCCGGGAGCATGGCGCGCGGGATGCCGAAGATGTCGAGCAGCTCGTCGTCCCAGTCGAGGGTCTCCAGGTTCATCAGCATGGTGCGGCTGGCGTTGGTGACGTCCGTGGCGTGGATGCCGCCGTTAGGACCGCCGGTGAGGTTCCACAGCACCCAGGCGTCGGTGTTCCCGAAGACGGCCCGGCCGTCCTCGGCGGCCTCCCGGACCCCGTCTACGTTGTCCAGGATCCACTTGATCTTGCCGCCGGAGAAGTACGTCGCCGGTGGCAGCCCCGTCTTGCGCCGGATGAGGTCGCCGTGCTCCCGCTCCAGCGCCGCGGCGATCGAGTCGGTGCGGGTGTCCTGCCAGACGATCGCGTTGTAGTGGGGCTGACCGGTGGTGGGGTCCCAGATGACCGTGGTCTCCCGCTGGTTGGTGATCCCGATGGCCACGAGGTCGGCGGCGGACAGGTCGCCCTGGCGGATGGCGTTCTGCATCGTGGAGTTCGTACGTTCCCAGATCTCCACGGGGTCGTGCTCGACCCAGCCGGAGCGGGGGAAGATCTGCTCGTGTTCGAGCTGGTGGCGTGCCACCTCGTTGCCGTCGTGGTCGAAGATCATGAAGCGGGTGCTGGTGGTGCCTTGGTCCACCGCACCGACGAATTCGGGCATGGCCGTCCGTCCCTCTCACTTGTCCGGCGCGGGCACCCGGCCGGGTTCCTGCTCGGTGACCGGCAGGTGTGGGCTGATCAACAGGCGGTAGACCAACGCCCCGACCAGGCCGCCGATCAGGGGTCCGGCGATCGGCACCCAGAAGTAGAGGTCGCCGTACTGATCACGCCAAGCGCCTCCGTAGCCCGTGAGGAACGCCGCCAGCCTGGGGCCGAAATCACGGGCCGGGTTGATCGCGTAGCCGGCGTTGGTTCCCCAGGCCATGCCGATGACGACGACGATCAGGCCGATGACGAACGGGGCCATGTTCGCGCCCGGCGGCGTGTTCAGCAGGTCGGTGACCGCGAAGACCAGCAGCACCAGCAGGGCGGTGCCGATGATCTGGTCGCGGAAGGCCCCCAGCTGGCTGATCGGGAGAGTGCCGTTGCCCGGCAGGGTGGAGAAGACGATCTCCGTCTTGTCGGTGTGCCCGGGGTCGGCCCTCGCCAGCACCTCGCTGTAGTTCCAGCGCACCAGCAGGGCAGCCACGAACGCGCCCGCCGTCTGGGCCAGCATGTACGGCAGGACCTTGCTCCACGCGAAGCCCTTGAAGGCCGCGAGCGCGAGGGTGACCGCGGGGTTGATGTGGGCGCCGCTGACCCGCGCCGCCACGTAGACGCCGAAGACGACGCCGAGGCCCCAGCCCCACGCGATGCTGTCGTGGTCGCCCAGGCCACCGTCGGTGAGCGCACCACCCGCGACGACCTGCGCGACGACACCGCATCCGAAGAGGAGGAGGATCATGGTGCCGGCGAACTCGGCCGAGAGTTCACCGACGAGACGTGCCTTAGATGTGGGTTCCGGCATGTTCAGATCGTCGGCGGCGCGGACGCGGGCGGCATCCGCAGGCGGTCCGATCGGGTGGGCCGGGGCCCGGCGCCCGGAGGTGGAGGGCCGGCCGGTCAGGCTTCGGGAGCGTCCTCGCCACGACCCTCGGAGAACTCCCACCAGGCAAGGGGAAGCCAGTCTCCGTTGACGAAACCGTCGACCGCCGACCCCCGGCCGCTGATCGACACGGTGGTGCCGGGCGGGTAGGTGGTGCCGGACAGCCCGGACACGGGGACGAGCAGGGTCCCGAGGCGTCGCATCACTGTTCGCTTACTCTCGCTTCCGCACGGCAAATATGTGATGACAATAGCCAACTTGTCCGATGGCGCACAACGGGCGGAGCATGAGATAGAGCACGAAAACACGAGGGCACGAAAGCAGCACTACCGTGCGGAGGTGCGTAGGCATGAAGGCCGTCGTCTACAAGGGACCGTTCGAAGTCGCGGTCGAACAAGTGGAGGCCCCTGGGCTCCAGCACCCGAACGACGTGATCGTCCGCGTGACGTCCACGGCGATCTGCGGTTCCGACCTGCACATGTACGAGGGCCGCACCGCAGCCGAGCCCGGCATCGTCTTCGGCCACGAGAACCTCGGAATCATCGAGGAGACCGGGGACGGGGTCTCGTCGCTCAAGCGGGGCGACCGGGTGGTCATGCCCTTCAACGTCGCCTGCGGGTTCTGCAAGAACTGCACGGCCGGCTTCACGGGCTTCTGCGTGACCGTGAACCCCGGGTTCGCGGGCGGTGCGTACGGCTACGTCGCGATGGGGCCGTTCAGCGGAGGCCAGGCCGAGTACGTACGGGTGCCGTACGCCGACTTCAACTGTCTGAAGCTCCCGGAGGGCGATGCCAACGAGAGCGACTTCGTTCTGCTCGCCGACATCTTCCCGACGGGCTACCACGGCAACGAACTGGCCGACGTCCGTCCCGGCGAAAGCGTCGCGGTGTACGGCGGCGGGCCGGTCGGCCTGATGGCCGCCTACTCCGCGCTGCTGCGCGGCGCCAGGAAGGTGTTCGTCGTCGACCGGGTGGCCGAGCGGCTGCAGAAGGCCGAGGAGATCGGCGCGATCCCGGTCAACTTCGCCGACGGCAATCCGGTGGAGCAGATCAAGGACCAGACGGAGGGAGAGGGCACCGACAAGGGCATCGACGCGGTGGGCTACCAGGCCCAGGCACGCGGCGAGGACCGTGAGGAGCCGGCGACCGTTCTGAACTCGCTCGTCGAGACGGTACGGCCGACCGGAGCGCTCGGCATTCCGGGCCTGTACGTTCCGTCCGACCCCGGCGGGCCGGACGAGCAGGCCAAACAGGGCATGCTGCTGGTGGCCATCGGCAGGCTCTTCGAAAAGGGACTGCGCCTGGGCACCGGCCAGTGCAACGTGAAGCGCTACAACCGGCAACTGCGCGAGATGATCATCGAGGGCCGCGCACGGCCCAGCTTCGTCGTCTCGCACGAGCTGTCACTCGACGAGGCACCGTCGGCGTACGAGAAGTTCGACAAGCGCGTCGAGGGCTACACCAAGGTCGTACTGCACCCGAACAGGTGACGCGAAAGGCCCCGGATCTCTCCGGGGCCTCTCACCTGTGCGCACTCGGCAGGATTCGAACCTGCAACCTTCTGATCCGTAGTCAGATGCTCTATCCGTTAAGCTACGAGTGCTTGTTTTTCCTGCCGGTCCCGGTCCTTCTGGCCCGCTCGCGGCGACAGGAAGAACATTACATGACTGCCGCCGCCATGTGAAATCCGTTTGCCGTACCCCTTGTGACCTGCGGAAACGGCCCTGTGGGCGGGTGCGTGGACAGGTGCGTGAACGACGAAGCCCCGGCCTGTTGGACCGGGGCTTCGTGATCGGGCGCGGAGGCGGAGGGATTTGAACCCTCGATGGGATTTAAGTCCCAAACCGCATTAGCAGTGCGGCGCCATAGACCGGACTAGGCGACGCCTCCAGCACAGCCGCCCGCGCGAGCGCGAGTGGTGCGTCCAGATGATGACACAGTCGAGCGTGGTGTCACCAATCGCCTCCCACGGTACTAGGCGGGCGGGTCGCAGAGCAAAGCCCTTAGCTGCGCCGTCGGCGCCGGTGGGGCGTTGTCCGGTGGCGCGCAACGTCCGCAGGGCCCAGGCGTTAGTCAGGGCATGTCGCAGGTCTTCCGGCTCGGCCGGTTCGCAGGATTCGCTCAGTTGATCGTTGCCGCCGGCTCCGTCGTGTCCGTGTCCGCCGCGCCCGCCGCCGCCTCCTCCTCCCTCGCCGCGCCCCCGCCCGTCCGGGACGAGGACCGGGCGGGCGGCGATCACCTCACCGTCACCGTGCGGAACGCGGGCCGTGCCGACGGGACGTACGAGGTGGACTGTCACCCCGGTGGGGGGAGCCATCCCGACGTCAGCGGGGCCTGTGGCGCCGTCGACCGGAACACGCGCTGGGGGAAGGACGCCTTCGCCTCCGTGCCGCGGAACACCCTCTGCACCATGCAGTACGGCGGGCCGGCCACCGCGCATGTCACCGGCACCTGGGCCGGGCGGCCCGTCGACGCGACGTTCGACCGCAGCAACGGATGTGAGATCGGGCGGTGGGATCGGCTCGTGCCGCTGCTGCCCGACCTCAGGGCCCCGGTCAAGGCTCAGGCTCGGTAGGCGAGCGGCCTTCGGGGTTCCATGGACGCGCCCGGCCCGCCGTCACGGTTCTTTCATGGCGGATGCCCCGACTCCGCAAGAGCCCCGCGAGAGTGCCGTAAAGGTGTCGCGAACGTCTCGCGAAGCCGAATCGGAAGGCTGAGCAGGAACCCTTGCAAGTGGTCGCATGTCCGGTCACACGTTCTGCTTCACTTCCTCGTGCGACCTCCCTCTCATCCGGCGTCGCGAGCGCAACCACTGCCCTTAGACTCCCTCGCGTGACACGTCGCGGGCAGGTTGGCAAGATGGCCCGAGCGGTCGGCAAGGTGCGGTAACAGGGAGGAAGCGTCTCGTGAGCAGCAGGCCATCCCGAGGCGCTGCTCGCCTCGCAGCCATACTCGACGCGCTTCCCGATGCGTTGGTGCTGGTCAACGCCAATGGGACCGTCGTCAACGCCAACACCATCGCCCTGGAGGCCTTCGAGGCGCCGGGGACCGCTCTGGTGGGCCGGGGGCTTCTCGACCTGCTGCCGCACTTCGACTCCAGGCTCATCCCCGGGTCCATGCGGCGGCCCGACCACATGGACCCGCGCGGGCGCACCAAGCCGACCCGGATGATGGCCCGGCGCACCGACGGGAGCGAGTTCCCGGTCGAGGTCACCAGCGCGAATCTGGAGAACGGCCAGCAGGCCTACGACGGCTACGGCTACAGCGGCGACGAGCTGCTGATGCTCGTCGTACGGGACTTGACCGGGACCGTCGACACCGAGGCCGAGCTGGCCCGGTCGCAGCGGCAGACCGAGATGATCCTGCGGGCCGCGTCGGAGGGTGTCGTGGGGACGGACACCGACGGGCGGATCGTGCTCGTCAATCCGGCCGCCGCTCAGATACTGGGTTATCGGGCCAGTGACCTCGGCGGGCGTGAGCTGCACGACCTCGTCCTCCACTCGCGTGCCGACGGCACTCCCTTCCCGTACGAGGAGTCGGCGCTCGCCGACACCCTGCGCTCCGGGCGCAAGCACCGGGTGCGCGGGCAGGTGCTGTGGTCGAAGAAGGGCGACAAGGTTCCGGCCGACCTGACGACCGCGCCCGTGCGCGACGGCGACCAGCTCGTCGGCGCCGTGATGACCTTCACCGACCGGCGTCCGTACGACGCGCTCACCGAGGAGAAGACCACCGCCGAACAGCGGCACGAGGAGGAGCTGGAGCGGCTCTCCGAGGACCACGCCTCCGAACTCACCGCGCTGCGCCAGAAGCACGTGACCGAACTGGAGGAGCTCCAGGAGCGGCACGAGGAGGAGCTCGCCGCGGGCGAGGAGCGGTACGCCGCCCTGGGGGAGCGGGAGAAGGACCGCTACGAGGCCCTCGCCGGGCGGCACGAGCAGCTGCTGACGCTGCTCGGGCGGTCGCTGCGCGGGCCCCTCGACGAACTGCGCCGCGAGCTGGCCGCGCTGGCCGCCGACGACGCGGGGCAGTTGTGGCCCGAGGCCAACCAGGTGCTCCATCACCTGTCGGCCGGCTATTCGCGGATCACGACCCTCATCGACAACGTCCTCGGATATCAGCGGCTCGACACGGGCGCCGACGACATCACTCGTACGAAGGTCATGCTCGACGCCGTCGTGGCGGCGGGCGTCGACGGGGCCGTGGAGCTCATCGGGCCCGGGCGCGTGCAGTTCGCCGTGCACGCGCCGCCCATCGAGGCCGAGGTCGACCCCCGGCTCCTCGCCACCGCGCTCGCCCACCTCGTCGCGGACGTCGCCGGTGTCGACGCGACCGGCAACTCGCCCGTCTCGGCGGGCGGTTACATGGACAACACCGTCGTCGTGGCGGCGGCGCAGCGCGGCGAGGGCGTACGCATCGAGGTGCGCGGGCCGTACGCCGGCGGAGACCCGGTGCACGAGCCGATCGTGCGCGGAATCGTGCGCGCCCACGGCGGCGTGCTGCAGACGCACGAGGTGCCGGGGATGAGCGGCAGTGCGTACGTCCTCGAAGTGCCGATCGGTGGCGGGGCGGGGGCCGTCGCCGCTCCGGGACCGGCCGCTCTGGAAGCCGCCCCTCAAGAGGTCGCCCTGCCCGAGCAGGCCGCCTCCGGCGGTGGGCGGCGACGGGCCCGCAGGGCCACCACCGACGCCTTCCTGGAGAGCGAGGCGGCAGGCGCCGAGGGTTCGGAGCCGGAGGCAGCGGAGGCCGCCGCGCCCACCGGGCGGCGCAGGCGACGGGCGGCGGGCGGCCAGGAGGCCGCGCTACCGGCGCAGGCGGCCAGCGACGGCGCGGAGGTCTCCGGGGGTACCGGGCGGCGCCGTGGGCGGCCCGCCGAGGGTGTCGGTGACGACGCTGCCGAGGGCGATGGTGTGTCGGAGGGTGCCGTCGTCATGGCCGGCGAGCATGGCGCCGGAACCGCGGCCGCGGGGACCGGTCTGGGCGGGACCGTGCCGCCGCAGGGCGTGCCCGTGCCCGACACCGGCGGACGGCGCGCCCGGCGTGACTCCGGCGAACAGCACGCGTTGCCGCCCGCGCTGCCCGCGGCTTCCGCCGAATCGGCCCAGGGTGCCGACCCCGCCGACAATCCGCAGCAGCCGACCGGCCGGCGTCGGCGTGCCCTGGCCGCCGCGTCGGAGCGCGCCGCCGCGCAGGAGGCGGCGCCCCGTACGGTGTTCGCCCTGCCGCCCGCCGCGGCGGACCAGCCGTCCGGCGACGGTGCGGAGGGGATCGCGGACGAGCAGGGGCAGGGGCCCGTGGCTGCTGCCGCGGGGCAGGGGCAGGTGCCTGGCCAGGGGGTTCCCGGTCAGGGCGTCCCCGCTGACGGACTCGTCGACGACGGTCGGCACGACGCCGTACCGCACAGCCAGGCCGACGACCACACTCCGCCGCAGCCGCACCCGTCGAGCGCGCCGACGGGCCGCCGTCGGCGGGCGGTGGGGCAGCGCGCGGAGGCGGAGGCCGGTGGGGCGCCTGTGCAGGGGGCCCCGGCTCAAGGGGCTTCGGTTCCGCAGGGTGCTCCGGTGCACGAGGTTCCCGCACAGAGGGCTCCGGTTCAGGCGAGCGTGCCTCAAGCCCAGGGCAATGCCTCGGGCCAGCCCGTTCCGCCCGGGCAGCCGGTACAGCCGGGTGCTCCCGTACCCGCCCACGGTGCCGTCGCTCCTGGCGTCCAGGCCGCGCCCGGCCAGCCGGTTCCGGCGCCGGGCCAGGGCGCCGTCCCCGTGCCGAACCCGGCTGTGCGGAACGGGTCGGCGCAGAACGCACCGGCACAGAACGCGCCCGGTCAGACCGGCCTGCCCGCCCAGGCCGTCCCGGGCCACCCTCAGCCGCACCAGGGCCACCAGAACCCCCAGGGCATGCCCGCCCCTGCCCCCACCCCCGCCGGCGCCGGTCAGCCGCTCCCGGCCGAGGCCGCCCCCGACCAGGGCACCCCGCCGCAAGGCACGCCCGCACCGGGCACCCCCGCCCCGCAGCCGTGGCCCGTCGCCGACGACACTCCCGGCGCCGGTACGGCCGTATCGGCGAACGGTGCGGCAACCCCCGTACCTCCGCACACGGCCACGGCGCCCGCTCAGCCGAACGGCGCCGCCACCGCCGTACCGCAGGACCCGGCCACCCCGCAGAACCCGCAGGCCGCCCAAGCACCGCAGCCCCCACAGGCCTCTCAAGCCCCACAGGCCGCGCAGGGCACCCCGCCGCCCGGCACCCCCCTCCCCCCGGAGGCCGCCGCCGCGCAGCCCCGGGCCGCGCAGCCGTTGCCCGCCGAGGCCGCCGCCGCGCCGGTCGATCCCAACTCCACGCAGGGTCGGGCGATCAGCGTGCGAACGCTGGGGCAGGGCGTGCCGTTCACGCGGCAGGCTGCTCAGGTGCAGCAGCCTGCGACGGCGAACGGCCCGCTTCCGTCGGCCACGCCCGCCCCGCATCAGCCGGGCGGTTCCGGCCGTCGCCGCAAGCTCGGTACCCGGCCCGATCCCGCCGCCGCGCCCGCCGAGCAGGCGGCCCGTCCGCATCCGCCGACCGAGCAGGCCCCCGCACAGCCGCAGCCCTCGCTGGCCGGGCAGTCCCGGCTGGCGCAGGCGACCGAGGGGAGCGGGCGGTCGTACGCCATAGGCGCGCCGGACGAGAACGCCGCCGAGGGGCCCGAGCCGTTGGACGGGCCGGGCGGTGCCGTCGAGGTGTCGGACTCCCCGCGCCCGCAGCCGATGGACGACGAGCTGCCGCCGGAGCCGCTGGACAACCCGCGCCGGCTGCTGGTGTGGCCGGCGCCGGATGTGACGACCCAGCAGGCGCTGAGCGACCGTGGCTACCGGCCGGTCATCGTGCACTCGCGCGAGGAGGTCGACGCGCAGATCGCGGCGTTCCCCGCCGCGCTGTTCGTCGACCCGCTGACCGGGCCGATCACGCGTACCGCGCTGCAGTCGCTGCGGCAGGCGGCGGTCGCGGCCGAGGTACCGGTGATGGTGACGGCCGGGCTCGGGCAGGCCTCGCGCGAGGCGGCGTACGGCGCCGACCCCGCTGTACTGCTGAAGGCGCTCGCGCCGCGCGACAGCGAGCAGCACCCGCCGCGCGTGCTGCTCATCGAGGAGCACGCCGAGATCGCGCTGGCGCTGACCGCGACGCTGGAGCGGCGCGGGATGCAGGTGGCGCGGGCCGCGAGCGATGCCGACGCGGTGACGCTGGCGGGGCAGTTCCGGCCGAACCTGGTCGTGATGGACCTGATGCAGGTGCACCGGCGCCGGGCCGGCATCGTCGACTGGCTGCGCGCGAACGGGCAGCTCAACCGCACCCCGCTCGTCGTCTACACCGCCGCGGTCGACCAGGCCGACCTGCCGCGGCTGGCCTCCGGCGAGACGGTGCTGTTCCTCGCGGAGCGGTCCACCAGCAGTGAGGTGCAGTCGCGGATCGTGGACCTGCTCGCTCGGATCGGGACCAACTAGCCAACCACTGGGCAACCGAGGGCGCGCCGGGCGGGATGCTTGATGTCCCGCCCGGCGCGCCCTTCTTGTGTCTTGTGCAGGCCTGGGTCAGAGCTGGATGACGGCCAGCTCCCCCTCCGCGTACTTCCTGCGCAGCACCTTCTTGTCGAACTTGCCGACGCTCGTCTTCGGCACCGCCTCGATGATCGTCCAGCGCTCCGGGAGCTGCCACTTGGCGATCCCGCCCTCGTCGGCGAGGAAGGCGCGCAGCGACTCGAAGTCGGCGGTGGCGCCCTCCTTGAGGACGACGGTGGCCAGCGGGCGCTCGCCCCACTTCTCGTCGGGGACGGCGACCACGGCCGCTTCGGCGACGTCGGGGTGGGACATGAGCGCGTTCTCCAGCTCGACCGAGGAGATCCACTCGCCGCCGGACTTGATGACATCCTTGGCGCGGTCGGTGAGGGTGAGGTAGCCGTCGGGGGAGATCGTCCCCACGTCGCCGGTCTTCAGCCAGCCGTCCTCGCTGAACTTGTCGATGGGGCGCAGGGGTTCGGCGTCGAGGCCGTTGTAGTAGGCGCCCGCGATCCACGGGCCGCGCACCTCAAGCTCGCCTGCCGACTTGCCGTCCCAGGGGAGGCGCTCGCCGCCGGGGCCGGTGAGGCGGGCCTCGACGCTCGTCGGGAAGCGGCCCTGGGTGAGGCGGTAGGCGAACTCCTCCTCCGTACCCACCACATGGGCCGGCGGACGGGCGATCGTGCCGAGCGGGGAGGTCTCCGTCATGCCCCAGGCGTGGCAGACCCGCATGCCGAGCTTGTCGAAGGCCTCCATGAGGGAGGGCGGGCAGGCCGAGCCGCCGATCGTGACCTGGGTGAGGGAGGAGACGTCGCGCGGCTTGGCGGTCAGCTCGGCGAGCAGGCCCTGCCAGATGGTGGGCACGGCGGCCGCATGGGTCGGCTTCTCCCGCTCGATCATCTCGGCGAGCGGGCCGGGCTGCAGAAAGCGGTCCGGCATCAGCATGTTCACGCCGGTCATGAAGGTGGCGTGCGGCAGGCCCCAGGCGTTGACGTGGAACTGGGGGACCACGGCCAGCGAGGTGTCCTGGTCGGTCAGACCCATCGACTGGGCCATGTTGACCTGCATCGAGTGCAGGTAGATCGAACGGTGGCTGTACACCACGCCCTTGGGGTCGCCGGTGGTGCCGGAGGTGTAGCACATGGCGGCGGCCTGGCGTTCGTCCAGCTCCGGCCAGTCGTACGTGGTCGGCTTGGCGGCGATCAGGTCCTCGTACTCGTGCACCTGGACGGAGGCGTCCGCGCTCGCGAGCAGGGAGCGGTCGCCCGGGCCCGACACGACGACGTGCTCGACCGTCTTGAAGTGCGGGAGCAGGGGGGCGAGCAGGGGGAGCAGCGAACCGTTGACAAGCACCACCTTGTCCGCCGCGTGGCCCACGATCCAGGCCAACTGCTCGGGCGGGAGGCGGAGGTTGAGCGTGTGCAGGATCGCGCCCATGGAGGGGATCGCGAAGTAGGCCTCGACATGCTCGGCGTTGTTCCACATCAGGGTCGCCACCCGGTCGTCGTCGACGACCCCGAGGTCCTCGCGCAGGGCGTGCGCCAGCTGGGCGGCGCGGGCGCCGACGTCGGCGAAGGAACGGCGGTGCGGCTCGGCCTCACCGGTCCAAGTGGTCACCTGTGACGTCCCGTGGATCGTCGACCCGTGGGTCAGGATCCTCGAGATCAGCAGCGGTACGTCCTGCATCGTGCTCAGCACCGGGGGCCTCCTCATTGAAGCGCTACGCGAAGGTAGTGTCCCGCGATTGTGCTGGCATACCGGGCAGTATGTCACTAGCTGACGGTGATTCGTTCACCGATGTCGCGACATGGCCCGGACGCGCCTCGCACGTCCGGGCCGACCGATCCTACCGGGCTGCGGCGATCACGGTCGGCCCTCCGGCGCGGCCTCCCGGGCCCGGGCGGGCTACATGAACGGCACGTTCACACAGGCCAGCCGCGCACCGGCCGTTCCTGCGTGGCCTTCATGTGTGGAGGTGGCCATCTCGTGGATCACCACGGAACGGGCGCCTCCCTCACGGAAGCGCCAGTCCACCGTGGCTATCGAGCGGGCCGAGCCGTCCTTGTTGGTGGTCAGGTCCAGCCACACCTCGTTGCGCGGGTTGGCGAACTCGGGGTCGACCGAGGGCTGCACGGGGTCCTGCTTGTCCTGGTAGTGCGGCCCGGCGTCCGCGGGCAGCTTGCCGCAGGGCTTGGTGTGGACATGGGCGCCGTAGACACGGTTCTCGCCGAGGTCCCGCACGCGCAGCTCGATACGCGTCCCGCCGCTGCGGCGCAGCTCCTCCTTGACCTGGACCCGGGCGGCCACCGGTACCAGGTCGGTGTTGTAGGTCACCGCCTGCGCGTAGGGCGCAAGGCTCACCGGGGCGAACACCGTCCCGACGACCATCTTCGGCACCGGTCCCTTCGCCTCCTGCGGTTCGGCGGCTCCGGCGGTCGCCATCACACCGGCACCGGTCGCGACGGCGAGGACACCTGCGGCGGCCACCAGGGCGCCCTTGTTCATGACGGTGAATTTGTGCCTGGGCATGGTTGGTCTCTCCAGTACGTGCGCGGTGGGGGTCCGGGCGGGGCGGTCGCGGCAGCATCAAAAGCGCCGGCCGACGACAAGGCCCAAATCCAGGTGTTTTACAGAGACTTGGTGCGCCCGGGTGTTTGGATCTGCACAGTACAACGAGGGACAAGCCATACCAGAACGCCTACCGACGGGTACTGGGGAGACCCCGTGGAGAGTTCGGCTCCGTCTCAGAAGGGCTCGGCGCGCGCTGTGTTCGCACGCCGCTTACGGTTACCGCACCGGCTCCAGCTCAGGGTCCTCCCTCAGCTTGCCCAGCGCCCGGGAGACGGCCGACTTCACCGTCCCGACGGACACCCCGAGCACCTCGGCCGTCTGGACCTCGCTGAGGTCCTCGTAGTACCTGAGGACGACCATTGCCCGCTGTCGGGCGGGCAGCCTCATGATGGCCCGCCACATGGCGTCATGCAGCGCCTGCTGCTCCGCCGGGTCGTCGCGGCCGCGCACGGGCTCCGGCTCGGGCAGCTCGTCGCAGGAGAACTCGTCGACCCTGCGCTTGCGCCACTGCGACGTGCGCGTGTTCACCAGCGCCCGGCGGACATAGCCGTCCAGCGCGCGGTGGTCCTCGATGCGCTCCCAGGCGACGTATGTCTTGGCGAGCGCGGTCTGCAGCAGGTCCTCCGCGTCGCACGGGTTCGCGGTCAGCGACCGGGCGGTGCGCAGCAGCACCGGCTGGCGGGCCTTCACGTACGACGAGAACGAGGGGTACGGAAGGGTCTGCTTCGCCAGTGAGGCGGCCTTCGAAGCGCTGGTGCAGACGGGTGTGGTCATGGCTCCACGCTATGAGCGGGGGTACCTCCGGCGGATCGGCCGCAGGTCCCGAAGACGGATCCGCCTCAGGTTGTAGGGGTGGGGCTGGCTGCACCTCCTGAAGGTGGACTGGAGGACGACACGTACTGCGGGTTTACCCCTGAGGGCTCATCCGTCGGCCGTCAGCACCAGGCCTGACGTCGGCACCCCCGTCCCCGCCGTCACCAGAACGCGATCGGCTCCCGGTATCTGGTTCACCGCCGTGCCCCTGAGCTGCCGTACCCCCTCCGCGATGCCGTTCATACCGTGCAGATAGGCCTCCCCGAGCTGTCCCCCGTGCGTGTTGAGGGGGAGCTCGGCGCAGCGTACGAAGTCCGCAGCCTCCCCCTTGCCGCAGAATCCGAACTCCTCCAACTGCATCAGCACGAACGGCGTGAAGTGGTCGTACAGGATCCCTACGTCGATGTCGGCGGCCGTGAGCCCGGAGGTGCGCCACAGCTGCCGGGCCACGACGCCGATTTCCGGCAGGCCGGTCAGGTCGTCGCGGTAGAAGCTGGTCATCTGCTCCTGCGCCCGGCCCGCGCCCTGGGCGGCGGCCCTGATGACCGCGGGCGGGTGGGGCAGGTCGCGGGCCCGCTCCACGGAGGTGACGACCAGCGCCTGGCCTCCGTCCGTCTCCTGGCAGCAGTCCAGCAGCCGCAGCGGCTCGACGATCCAGCGGGAGGCGGTGTGGTCGGCGAGGGTGATGGGCCGGCCGTGGAAGTACGCCGCCGGGTTGGTCGCCGCGTACCCGCGGTCCATCACCGCCACATGTCCGAACGCCTCCGGGGTCAGGCCGTACGTGTGCAGATACCGCTGCGCCGCCATCGCCACCCAGGAGGCCGGGGTGAGCAGTCCGAACGGCAGGGACCAGCCGAGCGCGACCCCCTCGGCCGACGGCCCCCGGTGCTGCACGCCCGAGCCGAATCTCCGCCCCGACCGCTCGTTGAAGGCGCGGTAGCAGACCACCACCTCGGCCACCCCTGTGGCTACGGCGAGCGCGGCCTGCTGGACGGTGGCACAGGCCGCCCCGCCGCCGTAGTGGACGCGGGAGAAGAAGGACAGCTCTCCCATCCCGCAGGCCTGGGCCACCGTGATCTCCGGGCTGGTGTCCATCGTGAACGTCACCATCCCGTCCACGTCCGCCGGCGTCAGACCCGCGTCGTCGAGTGCGGCCCGCACGGCCTCCACGGCCAGCCGCAGCTCACTGCGGCCGGAGTCCTTGGAGAACTCCGTGGCCCCGATGCCGGCGATCGCCGCCCGCCCGCCGAGGGTGTCCCGCGTGCGTACGCTCATCCCGCGCCTCCCGTCGGAAGGGTGACCGTCACCGTGCCGGTCACATGTCTGCCGATCGCGTTGGCTCCGATCACACGGACGGTTGCGGTGTCGCCGTCGGCCTCCTCGATCGTGCCCGTCAACACCATCGTGTCTCCGGGGTAGTTGGGCGCGCCCAGTCTGATGGCCACCTTGCGGAGTACGGCCCGTGGGCCGAAGTGGTCCGTGACGTACCGGCCGACCAGGCCGTTCGTCGTCAGGATGTTCATGAAGATGTCGGGGGAGCCCTTCTCCCGGGCCAGTTCCGTGTCGTGGTGCACGTCCTGGTAGTCGCGCGAGGCGATCGCCCCGGCGACGATCAGCGTGCGGGTGACCGGGATCTCCAGCGGGGGCAGCACGTCACCGGCCCTCAGCCCGTCCGCGTCGGCCCTCAGCCGGTCTCCGTCCGCCTTCATACGGCCGCCTCCCTTCCGGCGCGGAAGACCGGCAGCACCAACTCCTTGTCGTGTGCCTGGAATTCGAGAGTGACCGGCAGGCCGATCCGCACCTTGTCGTACGGCACTCCGGTCACGTTGCTGATCATCCGCACGCCCTCGGCCAGCTCGATCAGGGCGACCGCGTACGGAGGGTCGAAGGCGGGGAAGGGCGGGTGGTGCATGACGACGTACGAATAGACCGTGCCCTCGCCGCTCGCCTCGACCGTGTCCCACTCCGGGCCGCCGCAGGAGTTGCAGCCGGGCAGCCAAGGAAAGCGCAGGGTCCCGCAGCCCGTGCAGCGCTGAATCAGCAGCCGGTGCTCCTGGACGCCCTCCCAGAATCCGGCGTTGTCCCGGTTGACGACCGGGCGGGGGCGCGGGGGTTTCTCGCGTCGGCGGGCGGGGGCGTACTTGAGGATGCGGAAGCGGTGGGTGCCGGCGAGGTCCGGGCCCACCCGGATGTCCGTGCGGGTCGTGACGAAGTACCCCGTGCCCAGTTTGGTGGTCTTCCGCTCCGACACCGACTCGATCACCGTGTCGAAGGTGATCTCGTCGCCCGGCCGGAGCGGTCTCAGATACTCCTGCTCGCAGTCGGTGGCGACGACCGAGGTGCAGCCCGCCTCGTCGAGGAGGGTGAGGAGATCGTCGTACGCCTCCGTCCGGCCGGAGCTGCCGGGTCGGCCGGTGGGGCCGCGGTGGCCCGAGAGGCCGCCCATGGTCCACGCCTGGAGCATCGTGGGCGGGGCGATGGCGTCCGGGCCGGTGTACGCCTCGTTCGTATCGCCCATCGCCTCGCACCAGTGCCGGATCATGGGCGCGTTGACGGGGTCCTTGCCGACGCCTGCGACGGTTGCGGACCGTCCCTCGAAGGCCTTCAGCCGCGTCCCCAGCTCGTCCCTCACCGTCGCCCCCTGGTCATCCCGTGCCACATCGTCTTGACATTTCTGGTACACCGCAGCCGCCGGCCCGGTTCCCACTGTCCTCACGAAGATTTCTGACTGTCCGTCAGATAAAGCCAGGTGTCAAGGTCGGCGACCCGCACGAGAAAACGCCTGCGCGGCGATGCCGTAGCACCGCCGCGCAGGCGCGTTCTCACCCCACAAAGCACCCCATGCACAGAAGTCCAGAAGACCGATACCGGAGCACCGGCCCCCTCAGATCACCACCACAGCGGGGTGAAGTTGACGGCCGTGTTGTCGTTCCCCTGCTGGACGGACGTGAACGCGGAGCCGTTGACCTGGGCGGTGTTGCTCTGGTTCGAGGCACCTGAGCCGGTCGCCTGCTGCTGTGTGGTGGACGAGTTGCCGTAGTTGTCGCCGCCGACACCACTGCCGACGACAGCGGCCGCGGCGTCCGTCGCCGACGCGCTCGATCCGTTGTCCGCGATCGCGCCGCTGTCCGCCGCCGCGACGCCGGTGAACAGCGCGGCTGCCAGCGGAAGGGCGGATACGGCGGCGATGACACGGGCGGTACGGATGCTTGCCATGTTGTTCCTCCAGAACGAAGTACGCACCGGCTGTACTGCCGGAAATACGTAAGTACGGCTGCTACCAGGGAAGTTGGCCGACCGCCCCGGCGATGGTGCACGACGTCGCGAATCCAGAGTTGCCCACCGAATCCCCGGCGAACCACCCCGGAAGCCGTGATTCGCACTGAAGCGTGATGACAAGTCGATAAACCCCTTTCGTTACTCCAGTCCCAGCTCAGAGCATGTACGGACACCTCCACCCCAAGCGGCACGAGAGAGGAATCGTTCCGGCACATTTCCAGCCAATACACCCCGCCCGGCGAGTCGCGCCCACCCCTCTTCCCTTTTTCGAACACACGTACGAACATGGAGGCATGGCCACCACCGACCGGCAGGCCACGACGCTGGCCCTCGCACACGCCCTGTCAGCCGCCGAACGCGGACTGGCCGTCATCCCCCTGTCCCGGACGAAGCTCCCGGCCCTGCGCTCCCCGCACCGCGACGACCCCTCCGCCCCGCCCTGCCACGGCGAGTGCGGGCGCTTCGGCCACGGGATCTACGACGCCGCCACCGACTCCGCGCGCATCCGCGAACTGTTCGCCGCCGCGCCCTGGGCGACGGGCTACGGCATCGCGTGCGGCCTCCCGCCCCACCACCTCATCGGCGTCGACCTCGACACGAAGTCCGGCACGGACTCCTCGGCCGCCCTGCGCGAGCTCGCCCTGCGTCACCTGTTCACGATCCCCGACACGGTCGTCGTGCTCACCCCGAGCGGCGGCCGCCACCTCTGGCTGAGCGGCCCACCCGACGTCGTCGTCCCCAACTCGGCCGGCCGCCTCGCCCCCGGCATCGACATCCGAGGCGCCGGCGGCTACCTCGTCGGCCCCGGCTCCCGCACGGAGCACGGCGTGTACGCCACGGCTCCCGGCACCGCCCACCTGGCCCCCGCGGCCTGCCCGCCCGCCCTGCTCCGCCTCCTGCTGCCCCCGCCCCGCACGCACCACCCCACGCCCCCGTCGGCAGGCGGACACGGCCAGGGCCTCGTCCAGTTCGTCCTCGCCGCGCACGAGGGCCAGCGAAACACCCGCCTCTTCTGGGCGGCCTGCCGCGCCTACGAGGACGGCATCGGCCCCGCCCTCGTCGACGCCCTGGTCGACGCGGCCCTGAACACCGGGCTCAGCGAGCGCGAGGCCCGCGCGACGATCGCGTCGGCGGCGCGGATGACAGGGCATCAGCCCTGAAGAGCCCGGCCGACACCGGCCACGAGACGCGCCACCGGGACACCGGGACACCGCCGGCAAAACCCAGAGGAAGACCATGCACCACCGCTCCAGAGTGCCGACCATGTCCCTGACCCGCGTCGTCCTCACGTCCGGCCGTTCGCTCGACCTCAGGGAACTTCGGCTGTCGTCCACGTACGGCGGGACGCTGGAGGGCTATCCGTGCAAGCCCGTCAACGAGGTGAGGATCAAGAGCCTGCTGCGAAGCGCCGAACGGGCCTTCTCCGCCCCGGTGCACCTCGTCCCGCCCCCGCGTGAGTATCCCGACCAGTACGCCGGCGGGTTCGGCCCGGTCGAGGTGCTGCCGGCCGTGGCGTGCGTCGGCGTCTTCCGCTCCACGGCACTGGACCCGGCCCACGATCCGGTGCTGTACCGCTCAGCTCTGACCGTCGTCTGGTTCCAGCCCACGGCCCGAATGCCTTCGGGTTGCGACGCGGAGGCTGCCCTTCGTGAGCTTCCCTGGGAGGAACTGGCCCGGGACTACGAGCTGTAGCCCCCGCTGTAGCCCCTGCTGCAGCTGCGAGATCCCGTTCACCCGGAGCCCCGGAAATCCCGTTTCCGGGACGCGGACCGGTGTGCCAGGGTCGCACGGTGACCGTTTCCCGATCCGATCTGCTGCGCCGGCAATTCGACCTGACCTGGTCGCTGTTCGAATACCACTTAGGCCGGCTCGAACCCGAGGACTTCCTGTGGGAGCCGACGCCCTACTGCTGGACGGTACGCCAGGCCGCCGACGGCACATGGACACCGGACTGGGCGGACACCGAGCCCGACCCCGTACCCGTCCCGACCATCGCCTGGCTGAGCTGGCACATCGGCTGGTGGTGGAGCGTCACCCTCGACCACGTGGCCGGACGCCCACCCCGCGAGCGGACCGACGTCACCTGGCCCGGCGCCGGCCTGCCGACCGTGGAGTGGCTACGAAGCCTGCGCACGGACTGGCTGGCAGCCCTGGCCCACCTCACCGACCCGGACCTGGACACCACGGCCCCGTTCCCCTGGCCGGACGATCCGGAGTACACGGTTGCCGACATGCTGGCCTGGGTGAACGCCGAGCTGATGAAGAATGCGGCGGAGATTGGGCAGTTGCGGTTGTTGCGGGTGGTGGTGTCGGCACCGGCGCCCGAGCCGCCGAAGTGACGTTCCGCCCTCCAGCCTGACCTGAGCCGAATGCCCGGCAGACCCGCCACACGGAAGGGGCGCCCCAGAATCGGGGCGCCCCTTCACGCAGGTGCGGTGGGTGTGGGATTTGAACCCACGGTGACATCGCTGCCACGACGGTTTTCAAGACCGTTCCCTTAGGCCGCTCGGGCAACCCACCCCGCGCCGCCTCCACCGGCGGCGCGGGGACAAGAGTAACGGGTTGGGGCGGGCGCGCGGGGGTGGGTTCTCGGGGAGCCGGTCGGGGGATGGGTCGGGTCAGCTGTCGCCGACTCGGGAGCCCAGGGTGAGTTCGACCGTGCGGGTCTTGCCGTCGCGCTCGTAGGTGATCGTGACCTTGTCGCCGGGCTGGTGGGTCCAGATCTCGCCGATCAGGGTGGGGCCGGAGTCGATCACCCTGTCGTCGAGCTTGGTGATGACGTCGCCGGGCTTGAGGCCGGCCTTCGCGGCGGGGCCGCCGGCCTCGACCGGCTCGGAGCCGCTCGCGCCCTTCTCGATGATCTGCGCGCCGTTCGTGGAATCGTCCAGGGAGACGGACGCGCCGATCTTGGCGTAGACCGGCTTGCCGGTCTTGATCAGCTGCTGGGCGACGTACTTGGCCTGGTTGATCGGGATGGCGAAGCCCAGGCCGATCGAGCCCGACTGGCTGGTGCCGCCCAGGCCGCCGTTGCTGGTGGACTGGATCGCGGAGTTGATGCCGATCACGTTGCCCTGGGCGTCGAGGAGCGGGCCGCCGGAGTTGCCCGGGTTGATCGACGCGTCGGTCTGCAGGGCGCTCATGTACGACGCGCTGCTGCCGGTGGCGTCGCTGGAGGCCACCGGGCGGTTCTTGGCGCTGATGATGCCCGTCGTGACCGTGTTGGACAGGCCGAAGGGGGCGCCGATCGCGATCGTGGAGTCACCGACCGCCACCTTGTCCGAGTCGCCGAGCGTCAGCGGCTTGAGGTCGTTCGGGGCGTTCTTGAGCTTGATGACCGCGACGTCGTAGCCCTGCGCGTTGCCGACGACCTCCGCGTCGTACTTCTTGCCGTTCGGGAAGGTCGCCGTGAGCTTGCCGCCGTCGACCGCGTCGGCCACCACGTGGTTGTTGGTGACGATGTGGCCCTGGGTGTCGAAGACGAAGCCGGTACCGGTGCCGCCCTCGCCGGCGCTGCTCTCGGCCTGGATCGTGACGGTGCTCGGCAGCGCCTTGGCGGCCACGCCCGCGACCGTGCCCGCGTCGCGCTTGACGGAGCCGCCGCTGTCGGAGGCGGAGACAGTGGTCGACGAGGTGCTGTCCTCGTTCTTGGCCAGGGTGTAGCCGAGCCCGCCGCCCAGACCGCCCGCGACCAGCGCGGCCGCCAGAAGCCCGGCGACCAGGCCGCCGCGTCCGCGGCCGGGCTTGGGGGCGGGGGGCTGGTAGGAGGCGCCCCAGCCGGAGCCCGCGCCCGCGCCGCCGTCGCCGTACGCCGGGGTGTGCGGCGCCGGGGGCGGCCAGGCGCCTTCCGGAGCGGAGCCTGCGGGGCCGCTGCCCTGCGGGGCACCGAAGCCCTGAGGAGTGCCGCCGCCCTGAGGGGCCTGGTGTCCCTGAGGGCCGCCGTACCCCTGAGGAGACCCATGCCCCTGAGGAGACCCATGCCCCTGAGGAGTGCCGTCAGGGCCCGCCGAGGCGTAGGCAGGGGTCTGGCCCGCGTGCACCAGATCCTGCTGCTGGGCGCCGGGGGCGCTCGGCGGCGTCGGCGGGATCGGGGTCGTCGGGGCACCCTGGTCGGGAGCGGGGTGCTCCTGGGGCGCCGAAGCAGCGGGAGCATCCACCGGCACGGGGGGTGCGGACGGGGCCGGGGGTACCGCGGTGCCCTCGTTCTCGGTGCTCACAGCTTTTCTCCTCGATCCACGGCTGTTGTTGTCGGTCGCACTCGGTCACGCCCGTTCACGCTGGTCGACGGTCGTCGACGGTTCTGCGCGAGTCAGCTGTGCATGTCTGCTTGTATGCCGTCAGCTTTTCCCACGGGCCGTCAGAGCACCATAAGCGGTGCCTGTGGGTCCACGGCCATTCTTTATATAGGTGCATGTAGGACAAACAGAGCGCAATCCAGAGACCTCCGTTCGCACGCGTACCCGCACGCGGTGGCACCATGACGCGGTGACCCACGCACGGCAGCCCCGGATTCAAGTCGTCGCCCACCGCGGAGCCTCGGAAGAGGCCCCCGAGCACACCCTGGCCGCGTACAAGAAGGCGATCGAGGACGGCGCCGACGCCCTCGAGTGCGATGTACGACTGACCGCGGACGGCCATCTCGTCTGCGTCCACGACCGACGCGTCAACCGGACGTCCAACGGCCGCGGCGCGGTCTCGGCCCTGGAGCTCGCCGACCTCGCCGCCCTGGACTTCGGCTCCCGGAAGACGCGGGACATCTGGCGCACGCGCGACGAGGAGCCCGACTGGGAGTTCCGCCCCGAGGACCGCGAGGACACCTCCGTGCTCACCCTGGAGCGGCTGCTCGAACTCGTCGCCGACGCGGGGCGCCGGGTGGAGCTGGCCATCGAGACCAAGCATCCCACGCGCTGGGCGGGACAGGTCGAGGAGCGGCTGCTGGTGCTGCTGAAGCGGTTCGGGCTCGACGCCCCGGCCTCGGCCGACGACTCCCCGGTGCGTGTGATGAGTTTCTCGGCGCGCTCGCTGCACCGGGTGCGGGCGGCCTCGTCGACGCTGCCGACGGTCTATCTGATGCAGTTCGTCTCGCCCCGGCTGCGCGACGGACGGCTGCCCGCGGGTGTCCGGATCGCGGGCCCCTCGATCCGGATCGTGCGCAACCACCCGGCGTTCATCGAGCGCCTGAAGCGGGCCGGCCACCAGGTGCACGTGTGGACCGTGAACGAGCCGGAGGACATCGACCTCTGCATCGACCTGGGCATCGACGCCATCATCACCAACCGCCCGCGCGCGGTGCTGGACCGACTCGGCCGCTGAACGCGTCCACCCCCTTGACCCGGCGGCCGGACTGCCGCCATCCTCCGGTCTCGGTCCACCGTCGAAATCCAGCCATACAGCTACAGGGAGTGCTCCGGCGCGTTCGGTCCGTATTCGATCGTTGCGAATGCGTCACCGTACGGGGATTGGCCGGTTTCCGGTACAGGCCAATGGGGCATCCACACCGTGGCGTGGGGCAAAGGAGGTCTCGGGGGTGGCGTTGGTGGTGGCACAGGAGGTGCCCACGTCGTCGAGCATGGCCGTACCCCATGGCCCTGCGGGCGTGGGGGATGCGAGACGCCGTATGCGCGATCAGTTGCGCAGCGGCGGAGTGTCGGAATCGGTCATCGATGACGCCGTACTGATTCTTTCCGAACTCTTGAGCAATGCGTGCAAGCACGGCCGGCCGCTGGGCGACGCCCTGGCCGGGGACGGCGATGTCCGGGCCGCATGGCGCGTGGACGCCCGCGGCAGACTCACGGTCGAGGTGACGGACGGCGGTGGGCCCACCCGCCCGGCTCCGGCCACGCCCTCGGTCACCGCACACGGCGGCCGCGGGCTGAACATCATCACCGCGCTGGCAGACGACTGGGGCGTACGCGACGACGCCCACGGCGAGGTCACGGTGTGGGTCGTCGTCCACTCCGACGTACACGACCCCGACGCCGGTCACCGCCGCGACGACTTCGCCACGCGCATCACGGCCCCGTCGGTCTCGGCGATACCCCGGCTGGACTTCGCGGACGCCTTCGACGACCTGGACTGAAACGGCGGACGAAACGGCCCGGACGAAGCGGCCGGGACCAATGCGGCCGGGACTGACACGCCGGTAGCCACGGCGGCCCGTTTCCCCGCTCCGCCGCACCGTCCACAGCGCGCCACGCAGACCCGCCGTTATCCACAGGCCCGGTCGTTCCCGGCGCAAACGGCTAGGCTCGCGCCCGTACGAGACGAGCCGTAACCGGGAGACACCCACGATGGCCAAGAAGCGACCCCAGACCAAGGCCAAGCGCCCGCAGCTCAGCGACAGCGAGATCCCGGTCGTCGGCGCCCGCGAGCCCTGCCCCTGCGGCAGCGGCCGCCGTTACAAGGCCTGCCACGGGCGGGCCGCCGCGCACGCCGCCACCGAGCTGGTGCACCGCCCCTTCGAAGGACTGCCGGGCGAGTGCGACTGGGTAGCGCTGCGCGAACTGGTGCCGGCCGCCACGGTCGAGCTGACACTGAAGAAGGGCCTCCCCGAGGGCGTCCCGTCGGTCACGCTGGCCACGGTCCTGCCGATGGCCTGGCCGGCCCTGCGCCGCGACGACGGCTCGGTCCTGCTCGGCCTGCAGAACGACACGGCGTCGGGCGACATCAGCCGCGACCTCGCCGACACCCTCCAGCGCGCGCTGGAAGCGAAGCCCGGCACGCCGGTGCAGAGCCGCCGAGCCCCGGCCGACGGTCCGCGGCTGCAGGAAATGCTCGACCCCGAAGGCGCGTTCGAGCCAGTTGTGCACCCGGGCTTCGAGTTCTGGGTCCCGGACCCGGAGAACGCCACGCCGGAGGTCACCGCTTCCCTGGAGCGGGCCAACGCCGCGGCCATCCCGACCGTGCGGCTGACCGGCGTGGACGCCGCGTACTGGTGCGAGACCCCGGAGAAGAACCACCTGCGCTGGGTCATGCCGCACCCGGAGGAGCAGCTTCTGGACGCCCTCGCGCGGCTGCACGCGGAGGGCCGCTCCAGCCTCGGCGAGGGCACGCGTCTCGTGGGATCCTTCCGCGCTCACGGGCTCACCGTGCCGGTCTGGGACCTGCCGAGCGGGGTCGGCGCGCAGGACGTGGAGAAGCCGGCCGCCGAGTTCGCCGAGCGCCTCGCCGGGGCGCTGGCCACGGACGCGCCGCTGACCGCCGACGAGCGCCGCGCGCGCGGCGGCCTGACCAACCGGCAGGTCACGCTCAGTTGACGAAGACCGTGCGGCTGACCGGCCGGTCAGTCGCACGGCGCCCCGCGGAACGGCCGGCTCCGCCTTGCAACTCCCCTTCGGGACAAGCCAGATCGGTGTCCGAATAGCCAAGGATGAAGCAAGACCGAATTTGCGAACGGCCGATCTCTTGTTACCGTTCCATTAGCCCGGTTGCTGGTGCATCCCCCGTCGCCAGCAACCGGGTCTTTTTCATGTACGGGCGCCTTTACGGAACGATGTCGCCCGTCAACTCCCTGTAGGCGCCCCGGAGTTGCTTCCGGACCGCAGCAGCAGTGGCCCGTCCCCGGCCCGCGCGAACTCCGCGACCGCCGTGTACCCGTCGAGATTCCCGCGGGTGCGTTCCCGCGGTGTCTCGCAGGTCCCCGGCTCGTCCTCGGCGCCCACCGCGCAGTGCATCTGGACGGTGCGGCCGCCGGGCCCCATGAGGCTCAGTACGGAGTCCAGGGCGTCGCCGGTGGCATTGCGGTAGTAGGTGCGCGCCCAGGTTTCCTCACCCTGCGTCAGCACACAGGTCTGCGCCTCGATGCCGTCGGGGGAGGTGAGGTCGGGACCGCAGCGGGCCGCGGTGGCCAGGCCCAGGCCGAGGAGCAGCGGAGAGCGGGTGGGTACGGCGGAGAGCGCCTTGGGGTCTCCGTGAGGCGAGGGACGTACGGACGGACGTACGGAATCACCCGCCGCGTCGCGCGCGGCGGTACGTGCGGCGGTACGTGCGGCGGTACGTGCGGCGGTGCGATCCTCGTCGCCCACCTGTCCTGCGGACGCCACGGCCAGCGGCAGCGCGACCGCGCACACCGCGACGCCCGCAAGGGCGAGCAGACGAAGGTTCATGGACGGAAGATAACGAGCGGGAACGGGCGTCCGGTTCCGCCCGCGCCCGACACCCCTACAACTCGGGCGCGCTCACACCCGTACGAGTGAGGGCCTCGACCACCGCGTCCACCACGGCTTCGACGTCGGGCACCCACGGCGCGGCCGAGCCGGGCAGTGGTGCGCGCTCCCAGTGGATCTCGCCCTGGGCGGTGTCGGACGGGGGAAGGGCCAGATAGCCGCCCTCGCCGTGGAAGCGGAGGGAGCCGGGGACGAAGTCCTGGGCGTACAGCAGTTCGCCCAGCTGTTCCATGGAGTACGGCTTCACGAGCAGCGCCCAGCGCGTGGGCGAGGCGACGACCGGGCCGAGGCGCATGCCCCTGCGGTCGAGCGCGTCGATGGCTCGGGCGGCCGGCAGGGCGGGCAGGCTGACCGCGCAGGGAGCCTTGCCGCCGGTGGCCAGGATGATCGGCGCGGCGGGCCGGTTGGCCCACCACCAGCGCACCATGCGCTCGTCGGTGGTGGCCGCGAGGAGGCCGGGGTCGAAGGGGTGGGCACCGGGCACCGTGCACTCGGGGTCCGGGCACCCGCAACGGTCCCGCCCCTGCGGGTCCGCCGCCACACCCGGGAGTACGGGCCACTGCCATTCCGTCGCGAAGGTCAGGGCCGCGCTGATCAACTCAGGCCCCCCGTCGCTGCGCTGGGACAGGAGCCTGCGTCGCCTTCCGAGGATCTCGCGCATGAGCGCTCGTTCCTTTCCGTTGCACCGCTGGCAACACCGTGGACCACATCACACCATGTGTCGATCACTTCACTGTGCGTACCTGTTGGCGCATCACACCCCTGTCGGAGACAAGGGGAACCCCTATGGGCCGAACGTTGGCTGCGTCCGCGGCAGCCTCACCCATACTGCGTCTATCAAAAGCATGAGCGTGGCGTGGGGTGGCGAAGTCTGGCGTTTGCCGTCGCGCGTATTTCTCTTCGCCTCCGCCACGGGAGGATGGGGCTCGGTCGTCGGTGGCTAAGACGCCCGGGTCCGTCGCCAGGTTCCGGGTGATTCTCGACCACCCCTGGCCTTCTCCGAGTACGTACCCATCACGACCGCTGTGACGCTCTGTGGAGCAAGCCCAGTCGACCGCAATACGCCGTTCCCCGGGGCAGTTTTAAGCCAACTTTGCCATACGGCACTTCGTTCACTTATGACCCACGGACACCAGGAATCCCCGCAGGACAATACTGGACATCCCCTCTCGAGTGCGTGTACATGTGGAGACACTGCTAGCGGCGCAGAATGACATGGGGGTTTGCGATGCTTTTGAGCAGTACGCACCGGTCGGAAAGCCGGACACCATGAACGCCCCTCACCCTCCGAAAGTGGCCGGAATCGATTCAACGGTTCCCTCGCCCGCACACACTGTCGCGCCCGCGCCGGCCGCCTCGGGCACCTCCGCCGTCCTCTCACCGAACGCACCGGGCGCACTGCTTCAGGACCGTCTCGCCGGTTGGGTCTCGGACCTCACGACCCTCCACGAACTCACCGAACGCCTGGCCCGCACGGACGCACTCTGCGACGCCCTCCAGGAAGTGCTGAGCGCCGGAGCCGCCCTGGTGGGCGCCCGCCGCGGGCTCGTCGTGCTGGAGCCGGGCGACGGACTCGGCCCCGACACCACGATCGGCCTGGGCCTGGCCCGCGCCGATCTCGGGCACATCGAGACCGTGCCGCGCAGCTCCATGTCGTACGGCCTCATCCTGGACGGTCTGCCGGGCGGCGAAGCCGGGATCGCCCAGCCCGACCTCTTCGCCGAGGACGGGCTCGACCCCCGCCATCGCGAGGTGGCCGCCCGCCTCGGCTACGCCGCCAGCTACGCGCTCCCCCTGTCCGCCGAGGCGGCCACCGAGGCCGCCGGCCGTCTGGGCGCGGCCGTGTGGCTCTACGACGAGCCCGCCGAGCCGGCCGAGCGTCAGCGTCACCTCGTGGGCCTGTACGCCCGTTACGCCGGGGAGCATCTGGCCCGGCTCGTCGAGGTGGAGCGCACGCGCGCGTGCATGGCGACGATCGCCGAGGAGCTGCTGCCGTCCCGGCTCCCCCGCGTGGCCGGGGTGCGGCTCGCCGCCCGGCACCGCACAGGGCCTCACGGCGGCGGCGACTGGTACGACGCGCTGCCCCTGCCGGACGCGGCGCTAGGACTGGCGGTGGGGTCGGTGACGGGCTCCGGGCCCAGCGCGATCGCCGCGATGGGACGGCTGCGGGCGTCGCTGCGGGCGTACACCGTGATGGAGGGCGAGGACCCGGTCGCCGTCCTGTCCGACCTGGAGCTGCTGCTCAGGCTCACCGAGCCCGCCCGCTCGGCCACCGCCCTGTTCGCCTACTGCGAGCCCGCCCTGCGCAAGATCACGCTCGCCGGGGCCGGGCACAGTCCCCCGCTGCTGATCGGCGAGCGGCGCACGGAGTTCGTGGAGACTTCCGTGTCGGCACCCCTGGGGATGCTCGCCTGCTGGGAGGCGCCGAGCGTGGAGTTCCAGGCGGAGCCGGGGGAGACGGTTCTGCTCTACACCGACGGGCTGCTGCACCGCACCGGCGACCCCACGGACCGCGCCTTCGCCCGGCTGCACGCGGCGGCGGCCGGCGTACCGAAGGCGCTGCGGCGCGATCCGGAGGCCATCGTCGACCACGTCCTGCGGACCGTGCTGCCGGACGGGGTGGACGAGGCGGACAGCGAGGAGGACGTCGTCCTGCTGGCGGCGTACTTCGAGTGAGTGTCTGGAGTGAGTGCCCCGTAACAGGTTCCCCGGTGACAGGTCCTTCTTCCCTGGGTCCCCTTACGTACGACCGTACGATGGAGGGGGTCCAGTGCCGTATCGAGGAGGATGACCGTGGCCGAAGAGCTCAATCCGGCAGCATCTGATTCTGCTGCTGACGCAGCGGGCCCGGAAACCGAGTCTGAGGAGCCGATCAAGAAGCGCAAGAACGGCCTGTACCCGGGTGTGTCCGACGAGCTGGCCGAGAACATGAAGTCCGGCTGGGCCGACACGGAGCTGCGTGACCTGAAGCCGATTCCGCAGGCCGCCGAGACAGCCGCCCGCCGGGCCGCGCTGTCGGCGCGCTTCCCGGGCGAGCGCCTGGTCATCCCCGCGGGCAATCTGAAGACCCGCTCGAACGACACCGAGTACCCCTTCCGGGCCTCGGTCGAGTACGCGTACCTCACCGGTAACCAGACCGAGGACGGCGTGCTGGTCCTGGAACCGAAGAGCGAGGGGCATGACGCGACGATCTACCTCCTGCCCCGCTCCGACCGCGAGAACGGCGAGTTCTGGCTGTCCGGCCAGGGCGAGCTGTGGGTGGGCCGCCGGCACTCGCTCACCGAGTCCGAGGCGCTGTACGGCATTCCGGCCGCCGACGTGCGGGAACTGGCCGACCAGCTGCGCGAGGCCACCGGCCCGGTCCGGGTCGTGCGCGGATACGACGCCGGCATCGAGTCGGCGCTGACCGACAAGGTCACCGCCGAGCGTGACGAGGAGCTGCGCGTCTTCCTGTCCGAGGCGCGGCTGGTCAAGGACGAGTTCGAGATCGGCGAGCTGCAGAAGGCGGTCGACTCGACGGTCCGCGGCTTCGAGGACGTCGTACGCGTTCTGGACAAGGCCGAGGCCACCTCCGAGCGGTACATCGAGGGCACGTTCTTCCTCCGCGCGCGTGTCGAGGGCAACGACGTCGGCTACGGCTCCATCTGCGCGGCCGGTCCGCACGCCTGCACGCTGCACTGGGTGCGCAACGACGGGCCGGTGCGGTCGGGCGACCTGCTGCTGCTCGACGCGGGTGTGGAGACGCACACGTACTACACCGCCGACGTCACGCGCACGCTGCCGGTCAACGGCCGCTACAGCGAGATCCAGAAGAAGATCTACGACGCCGTGTACGACGCCCAGGAGGCCGGTATCGCGGCGGTGAAGCCGGGCGCGAAGTACCGGGACTTCCATGACGCCGCGCAGCGTGTGCTGGCCGAGCGGCTCGTCGAGTGGGGGCTGGTCGAGGGGCCGGTCGAACGGGTGCTGGAGCTCGGTTTGCAGCGGCGGTGGACCCTGCACGGGACTGGGCACATGCTCGGGATGGACGTGCATGACTGTGCGGCCGCGCGGGTGGAGTCGTATGTCGACGGCACGCTGGAGCCCGGTATGTGCCTGACGGTTGAGCCGGGGTTGTACTTCCAGGCCGATGATCTGACGGTGCCGGAGGAGTACCGGGGGATTGGTGTGCGGATCGAGGACGACATTCTGGTGACGGAGGGTGGGAACCGGAATTTGTCGGCGGGATTGCCGCGCCGCTCTGACGAGGTGGAGGCGTGGATGGCGTCTCTCAAGGAGAGCTGATCTTTCGTCTGCGGGTCCGCTGTGGCTGATCGCGCCCACGTGGCGGAGCCGCATATGTCACGGCCCCGCGCCCCTGAGGGCGTTGGTGTGGACCCGCACAGGCAAGGGGCCGGTACGCAGGTCGCCGCGCTGCCCTCCGTCGACGCCGAGCCTCTGGAGGCCGCCGCACGCGCGCGCGTGCCGCGTTTCGATCCGCGGTCGGGCATCCCGGACGTCGGGACGTTCCCGGCGGCGGCCTGGCTGCGGGCGCTGCGCCGGGCCATCGCGACGGTGCCCTCACTGGCGTACGGGTGGCTGGTCCCGCGCTGTTCGTGCTCAACACCGGGGCCGTGATGGTCTTCCAGATGCGCATGGCGCGCGGGGTCACCGGGCTCGCGTCGGCCACGCGCGCGGTGCGGCGGTCGGGCCGGGTGATGCTGGCGGCGTGCGCGGTGTTCGCGCTGTCGGCGGGCGTCTCGCCCTGGGTGGCCGTCGGGGTGCTGGCCGGGCGGACGGACGTCAGGCGGCAGCCCGTCCTCGCGAACTGACCGGCACCGGCAGCGAGTCCAGGAGCAGCGCCCTCGCGAGCAGTCCCGGACTCCCCCGTGGGCTCCACGCGCGCGCGTGCAGGTCGGCGTCGAGGGCGGCCAGGGCCTCCCGGCCCGCATCCGTCGCCGTACCGCCCGCCTCCAGGACCTCTCGGGCGCCCGCCTGGACGTGGCGCAGGCCGAGCGCGCGGCGGGGAGCGCGTCCAACGCCCGCCGCATGTGCGGGAATCCGGCTCGCGCCTCGCCACGCGCTCCCGCGGCGCCGTACTTCGCCGAGACCGACGAGCCGCGTGAGGGCTGCCGTGGGGCCCGGCGGTCGGGGTGTGCGGCGATCCGCTTGGCGGTCACGGCCACGTCCCGCGCCCCGGCCCGGGGGTCGAGGGCGGCGGCCGCGACGAGCAGGCCGAGCGCCCACAGGCCGCCGCGGTGCCCGCCGCCCGCCAACGACACCGAGTGCTCGGTGCACCTGCCGATCGCGCCCAGTTCCGTACGGAGTTCGGGCGTGGGCTCGCCGGTGCGGCGGGCGGCGGCTGCCATCGCCACGAGGCCGGGCGTGAGCGCCTTGGCCGACCAGCGCAGCGAGTGGTGGTCCCGGCGGCCGGCCCGGGCCCCGAGGTCGCGCGGGTCGGGCAGGCCGGGCTTGGGGGCGAGCGCCAGCTGTCCGGTCAGCGCGTCCACGGCGGCCTGGGCCAGCGTCTCGTCCTGGCCGCTCCTCATGGCCGTACCGCCTTACGAGGACGATGAGGCCGACGGGGAGGCGTCGCTGGGCGGTGTGCCGGTCGGGGCGTCGCTCGGGGGCGTGCCGCCACCGCCGCCGCTGCCCGCGCCGGTGTTCTCGGCGTCGGGGTCGACGCCGAGGGTGAGGAAGCCCTTGTAGCCCTTGGACGGGTCGCTCTTGTGCACGGGTTTGAGGGTCAGCAGACCGCTGAAGGCGCCGCCGCCGTCGTACCACCCCGCCCGCGTTGGAGATCTGGTAACCCCGCAGGTAGGTCTGGTCGTTGGCGGTCGAGCCGTCCTCGCTCTCCGCGGGCGCCGAGCCGCCGGGGTTGGCGGTGGTGTAGCCGGAGTAGTAGCCCCAGGCGTCGCAGTGCCAGATCTCCACGGCCGCGCCGGAGACCGGGGTGCAGCCGTCGGTGGCGTCCACGACCGTGAGGCGCAGCGTGAGCGGGACGCCGCTCTTGCCCTCGGTGATGTCCTTCCGCACCAGGGCGTTGTCGAGGTAGTACGGCCCCTCGGTGACGCTCGACATCAACGTCATGCACGTGCCGCCGGCGCTCGTCGCCGACGCCGTGGCCGTCGCGTCGGCGGCCGCCTCGGTGGTCGTGTCGGCGAAGGCCGACTGGTATCCGGCGACGGCGAGGCCGCCGGCCGCGACCGTTCCGCCGGTCACCGCGAGGGCGCGGCGCCGGGTGATCGTGGTGTTCCTGTGGTTTCCCGTCATGCCGGGGAACATATGGACGTCGGCCGTCAGGACCGTGAGCGGACGCTGTGCGCTAGGTAAGGATGCTCAAGACGCGTGCTGGGGAACGCCGGAGCGGGCGCTACACCGCCACCAGCGGCGCGCCCTTCCGCCACTTGAGGACCTTGTCGAAGCTCACCACCGCGCCGCGCCGACCGGGTGCGTGGCCGATGTGGACGTGGTCGGCGAGCTCCCGGATGAGACCGAGGCCGCGGCCGTGCTCGGCCTCGGCGGGCACGAGGCGGGCCAAGGGCCAGGGCCGGCCGGCCGGAAAGCCGGGGCCCGAGTCGGTGACCTCGATGCGGCACTTCTCGCCGTCGAGGTAGGCGGTGACCCGGAAGGCCTCCGAGGCGCCGCCGTGCGCCGCGTCCCCGCCATGCTCCACGGCGTTCGCGCAGGCCTCGCTGAGGGCCAGGGAGAGGTCGTAGGAGATGTCGGGGTCGACGCCCGCGGATTCCATCGTGCCGAGCAGCAGGCGGCGGGCGAGCGGAACGCTCGCGGCTTCGCGGCGCAGATGGAGTGACCACCAGATGCTCATGCTCCAGCCTCCTGGCCGCGGCTCGACATACCGTTACGTATTGCCGCGAGAACCCGGGTGTAAGCACCTGATTGACGTGATGCCGCCCATATGGGGGATGTTCCTGGTCCGGTGATCGGTGTATTGGGGCAGCTCACGCCAGAGGGTGACCTTCCGGTCGTACACCTCTTACGTCATCTTGTGGACCTGCCGTATGGCGGCCATAAGGCCAGTGCGATGATGAGCCCGCCATGACTGCCCCCCGCCCCAGTACGGCGCGCTCCGGACGTGAGCTCCGGGTGCTGCGGGCCGCGGTGTTCGCCGCGGTCTGTGTCGTGCTGGCCGCGGCAGGTCACTCCCTCGCCTCCTGCGCCACGATCCCGTTGTGGACGCTGACCGCGGGCTTCCTGGGGGTCGTCCTGGTCGTGGCGCCGCTCGCCGGGCGCGAGCGTTCGCTGCCGGGGATCGCGGCGCTGCTCGCGGTCGGCCAGAGCGTGCTGCACGTGCTGTTCGGGCTGGGCCAGCACGGTACGACGGCCGCCGCGGCTGCCGGTACGTCCTCGACGGCGTCGTCGGTGTCCGACGCATCGCTGGTGGAGCAGGCCGCCCGGCTCGTGTGCGGAACCACCGCGGCGGCGATCAGCCCCGCTCAAGCCCACCGGATCCTCGTGGAGGCGCGGATCCACCCGGGCACCGGGACGGGTGCCGCGGGGCAGGTGAGTGCCACGCACCACCCGGCGGACGCCATGTCCACCGCCGCGGGCTCCTCCATGTCGTTGCTGCCGTCCCTGCCGATGCTGCTCGGCCACGTCCTGGCGGCGGTGGTCGCCGGATGGCTGCTGCGGCGCGGGGACATGGCGTTGCTGCGGCTCGTCGAACTCTCCGCGCTGTCGGCGCACTCCGTCGCCGAGGGGGCGCTCGTACGGTCCCTGCGCGGGGCGCTCGCGCTGGTGTGCGCCCTGCGGGCCGGGCTGCCGGGCGCTCCCGAGGTCGGTCCGCG
Source organism: Streptomyces sp. NPDC002838 (assembly GCF_040295365.1). NCBI lineage: Bacteria > Bacillati > Actinomycetota > Actinomycetes > Kitasatosporales > Streptomycetaceae > Streptomyces > Streptomyces sp. NPDC002838. The sequence goes on from NZ_JBEOVF010000007.1 coordinate 194,132, forward strand.
CGTCCCGCGCACCGCCCTGCTCGCACCGCCGACGCCCCGCACCACCGAACTCCACCACACGGTGATCAGGCGCGGCCCGCCGTCGGACGCCGCACTCGTCCTCGCCGCCTGACGCGACGCGACCAGCACCCACTTGCGCACTTCACGTGCATCCGTGGGGAGGGCCGCCGTCGTGCGGCACGCGCGTGTGCCCGTCCTCTCGAGTGATCGTGCAGGCACGCGCACGCGTACCCCTCTTCATCACCGGAAACCCTCATTCCAAGTGGAGTGCATTCCATGAAGGCCTCTCGTCTCGCCGTCGCCGGTGCCATCGCCGCCTCGGCCGTCGTCGTGCTGTCCTCGCCCGCGTTCGCCCACGTCACCGTGCAGCCCGAGGGCGCCGCCGCCAAGGGCGGTTACGCGGTCGTCGACTTCAAGGTCCCCAACGAGCGCGACAACGCCTCGACCACCAAGCTCGAGGTCAACTTCCCGACCGACCACCCGCTGGCCTCGGTCATGCCGGAGCCGATGGCCGGCTGGGACATCAAGGTCACCAAGTCCAAGCTCGACAAGCCCATCGACAACCACGGGGAGCAGCTCACCGAGGCCGTCACCAAGGTCACCTGGACCGCCACGGGCAAGGGCATCGAGCCCGGCTACTTCGAGAAGTTCCCCGTCTCCGTCGGCGCGCTGCCCGAGGACGCCGACCAGCTGGTCTTCAAGGCGATCCAGACGTACTCCAACAAGGAGGTCGTCCGCTGGATCGAGGAGCAGCAGAAGGGCCAGGAGGAGCCCGAGACGCCGGCGCCCGTGCTCACGCTGTCCGCCGCCGAGGACGGGCACTCCCACGGCTCGTCGGACACCGAAAAGGCCTCCGACGACCCCGCGTCGGACGCCGAGGCCGCCTCCGCCGACACCGCCGCTTCCGCCGACAGCAGCGACACCACCGCCCGTGTCCTGGGCGTGGTCGGCATCGTCGTCGGTCTGGTGGGCGTGGCGTACGGCGTGCTCGCCGGGCGTCGGCGTACCAGCGCCTGAAGTCAGTCCGTCCGCCGCACACCGGGGTCGCACAGCCGTCCGTGCGACTGCCCGTTCGACCCCGGTGCGCGTCGGCATCATCACATCTGGGACATTTTCCTATGCGCAAGAAGACGTTCGCCGCGGCCGCCCTGCTCGCCGCCGCCACCCTGACCCTCTCCGCCTGCGGCAGCGGTGACGACAGCAGCTCGCCCGTGTCCGTGGTCTCCGAGGAGGCCGGTGCGGACAAGGCCGCCACCGTCCTCGACCAGCCGTTCGAGAAGCCGGATCTGGTCCTCACCGACACGCAGGGCAAGAAGTACGACCTCCGCAAGGAGACCGCGGGCAAGCCGACGCTGATCTACTTCGGCTACACCCACTGCCCCGACATCTGCCCGCTGACGATGAACAACATCGCCGTCGCCAAGAAGCAGCTGCCCAAGTCCGAGCAGGACGAGCTGCGCGTGGTGTTCGTCACCACCGACCCGGCCCGGGACACCCCGTCCGAGCTCGGCAAGTGGCTCAAGGGCATCGACCCCGAGTTCGTCGGCCTGACCGGGGACTTCCCCACCATCCAGGCCAGCGCCCGCACCCTCGGCATCTCCATCGAGCCGACGCACAAGGACAAGAACGGCAAGGTCGTCTCCGTGCACGGCACCCAGGTCGTCGCGTTCTCGCCGAAGACCGACGAGGGGTACGTCCTCTACGGCGAGGACGCCACGGTCGACGACTACACCAAGGACCTCCCCAAGCTCGTCAAGGGGGAGAAGCCGTGAGGCGTCCCGCCCTGCCCGTCGCCGTACTGACCGGGGCCCTGGTCCTGGCCGGCTGCGGCTCGGACTCCGGCTCCGAGGGAGGGGACGGGATTACCGTCTCCGGTGCCTACATGCCGCAGCCGGTGTCGGACGACATGGCGGCCGGCTTCCTGACGATCGTCAACGACAGCGGCACGAAGGACGAGCTGACCTCGGTGACGAGCGACGCCGGCGAGGTCACCGTGCACGAGACGGTCGGCGGCGCGATGGAGGAGGTCGCCCGGCTCTCCGTCCCCGCCCACGGTCGACTCGTGTTCAAAAGCGGCGGCAACCATCTGATGTTCGACAAGCTGAAGCGCAAGCCGGAACAGGGCCAGAAGGTCTCGGTCGAACTGCACTTCGCCAAGTCCGATCCGGTCGCCGTCAAGATGCCGGTGAAGTCGGCGACGTACGTCCCGAAGACCATCCCGAAGACCGGACACTGAGGGAGAGACCACCTTGACCCAGACCATCGCCCCCCGCGTCCGGACCCTGTTGCTGCTGCTCCTGGCCGCGACCGGACTGCTCCTGTCCTCGGCCGCGCCGGCCTCCGCGCACGCCGCGCTGACCGGCAGCGACCCCCAGCAGGGGGTGGTGGTCGACAAGGCGCCCACCCAGGTCTCGCTGACCTTCTCCGAGCAGGTCAGCACCTCCGCCGACTCGCTGCGCGTGCTCGACCCCCAGGGCAAGCCCGTCCAGCGCGGCAAGCCGTCCAACGTCAGCGGCACCACGTACGCCGTGCAACTGCACGGCGGCCTGCCCGACGGCACCTACACCGTCACCTACCAGGTCGTGTCGGCGGACAGCCATCCCGTCTCCGGCGCCTACACCTTCTCCATCGGCGCCCCCTCGTCCACCTCCGTGTCGGTGTCCTCCCAGACGGCGGGCGGCGGAGTCGTCGGCTGGCTGTACGGCTTCGGGCGGTACGTGTCGTACGCCGGCTTCACCGTGCTGGTCGGCGGCGCCGCCTTCGTGCTCGCCTGCTGGCAGCGCGGCTCCGGCGTACGGGCCGTGCAGCGGCTCGTCGTCTCCGGCTGGCTCGCGCTCACCTCGGCCACCCTCCTGCTGCTGCTCCTGCGCGGCTCCTACACCGGCACCGGGAAGGTCGGCGACATCTTCGACCTGGACCTGCTCGGACAGGTGCTGCAGACCAAGACGGGCGCGGCACTGGTCTCCCGGCTGCTGCTGCTCGCCGCGGCGGCCTTGTTCATCGCGGTGCTCTTCGGGGCGTACGAGAAGCGGGAGGACGAGGAGAAGCGGGACCTGACCTTCGGGCTCGCGGTCGGCGGGAGTGTCGTGGCCGCCGGGCTCGCCGCGAGCTGGGCGATGTCCGAGCACGCCTCGGTCGGACTCCAGTCGGGGATCGCCATGCCGGTCGACGTCGTCCACCTGCTGGCCGTAGCGGCCTGGCTCGGCGGGCTCACCGCGCTGCTCGTGGCGCTGTACCGGGCACCCGCGGACACGCCCGTCGATTCGACTGCCGTACGGCGGTTCTCGGCCGTCGCCTTCGGCAGCGTCGTCGCGCTGGTCGCGACCGGTATCTACCAGTCGTGGCGCCAGCTCGGCTCCTGGTCGGCGTTCACCGACACGCGGTACGGGCAGCTGCTGCTGGTCAAGATCGGGCTGGTGGCGCTGATGGTCGGCGTCGCGTGGATCTCTCGGCGGTGGACGGCACGGCTGGCGGAGGCGGTGCCGGCGGTGGTGGAGCGTCAGCGGGAGAAGGAGAAGGTGGGCGCGCGGGCCACCGACGTCGGTGAGAAGGAGAAGGCCGGGGCGAGGACCGCAGCCGGTGACTCCGCGGGAGACGGTTGCGGGAACTCCGCGGACGCCGGTGCCTCCGAGGGTGCCGTTGACTCCGTGGGCACCGGCGACTCCAAGACCGCCGGTGATGCCAAGCGGGCCGCCCAGCTCGCCCGGCAGCAGGCCGCGAAGGACGTGGCGCGACAGAAGCGGGCGCGGGACGCCGACCCGAACCGCTTCGGGCTGCGCCGCTCGGTGCTCGCCGAGGCCGGTGTCGCCGTCGTACTGCTCGCCGTCACCACCGTGCTGACGCAGACCGAGCCCGGGCGTACGGAGGAAGAGGCCAAGGCGGCGACATCCGCCTCGTCCTCCTCCTCGGCCGAGTCGTCCGGGGCCCTGACCCTCGACATGTCGTTCGACACGGGCGGCGAGGACGGCAAGGGCGTCGTGACGGTCGACCTCAACCCCGCGCGCGTGGGCGGCAACGAGATGCACGTCTATGTACGGCGACCCAACGGCCGCGCCTTCGACGTCCCCGAGGTGAAGATCGCCTTCACCCAGAAGACCAAGGACATCGGGCCGCTGCCCGTCGTCCCCGACCACATCACCACCGGACACTGGTCGGCGAGCGGAGTGCAGATCCCCATGGCAGGCGACTGGGAGGTCGCCGTGACCGTGCGGACTTCCGACATCGACCAGACGACCGTCTCCAAGAACGCGCAGATCGGCTGAACCCCACCATGCCTGACCAGTCCATTCCTCAGGCCCGTACCCCTGAGACCGCTCCTGAGGGCGACGAATTCGAAAACGCCGCCCCTGGGGAGGGCATTTCACGGCGGAAGCTGCTCGGCACCGCCGGTGCCACCGGGCTCGTCCTCGGTGCGGCCGGCGGGACCGTGGGATACGCCGCCCGGCCCGCCGAGGCCACGCCGCTCACCTCCGTGGGCGCCGATCAGGTGATGTTTCACGGGAAACATCAGCCCGGGATCACCCAGGGCCTCCAGGCCCGCGGCCACCTCGTCGCCTTCGACCTGGCGGCGGGCGCGGGCCGCAAGGAGGCCGCCGCGCTGCTGCGCCGCTGGTCTCAGACGGCCCGGCGGTTGATGGCGGGCGAGGCGACGGCGCACGACGACACGGACGTGGCCCGGGACGCCGGCCCGTCCTCGCTGACGGTCACCTTCGGCTTCGGACACAGCTTCTTCGGCAGGACGGGGCTGGAGAAGCAGCGACCGATCTCGCTGGACCCGCTGCCCGACTTCTCCTCCGACCACCTCGACAAGAAGCGCAGCGACGGCGACCTGTGGGTGCAGATCGGCGCCAACGACGCGCTGGTCGCCTTCCACGCCCTGCGCGCGATCCAGAAGGACGCGGGCAGCGCGGCCCGGATCCGCTGGCAGATGAACGGCTTCAACCGCTCGCCGGGTGCCACCGCCCACCCCATGACGGCACGCAACCTGATGGGCCAGATCGACGGCACCCGCAATCCCAAGCCGACCGAGTCCGACTTCGACCAGCGGATCTTCGTGCCCGCGTCCGGTGCGAGCGACCCGGCGTGGATGGCCAACGGCTCCTACGCCGTCGTACGCCGTATCCGCATGCTCCTCGACGACTGGGAGAAGCTCTCCCTCAAGGGCCAGGAGAACGTCATCGGGCGCCGCAAGTCCGACGGGGCCGCGCTGTCCGGGGGCACCGAGACGACCGAGATGGACCTGGAGAAGACCGACGCCAAGGGCAACCTGGTCGTCCCGATCAACGCGCACGCCCGCATCACGCGGCCCGACCAGAACGGGGGCGCGGCGATGCTCCGCCGCCCGTTCTCGTACCACGACGGCTTCGACGCGGACGGGGTGCCGGACGCGGGCCTGCTCTTCGTCTGCTGGCAGGCCGACCCGCTGCGCGGCTTCGTCCCGGTGCAGCGCAAGCTCGACCGGGGCGACGCCCTGTCGCAGTTCATCCGCCACGAGGCGAGCGGTCTGTTCGCGGTGCCGGGCGGGGCGGCGGAGGGGGAGTACGTGGGGCAGCGGTTGCTGGAGGGCTGAGAGTCACCTCTGAGAGGGCTTATCGGGGATGCGGTTCCCTGGGCCCATTAGGGTGAGGTCATGCCAGCGAGCTATGCGTATCTCGGCCCTGAGGGCACCTTCACCGAAGTCGCTCTGCGCACGCTTCCCGAGGCGGCCACGCGCGAACTGATCCCCTACGTCTCCGTGCAGTCCGCGCTCGACGCGGTGCGCGTCGGGGAGGCCGAGGCCGCGTTCGTGCCGATCGAGAACTCCGTCGAGGGCGGGATCACGACGACGCTCGACGAGCTGGTCGCGGGCGCGCCGCTGATGATCTACCGCGAGGTACTGCTGTCGATCACCTTCGCGCTGCTGGTCCGGCCGGGCACGAAGCTCTCGGAGATCAAGACGGTCTCCGCGCATCCGGCCGCCCAGCCGCAGGTGCGCAACTGGCTCCGGAAGAACCTCCCGGACGCCACCTGGGAGTCGGCCGCCTCGAACGCGGACGCCGCCCGTCTGGTCCAGGAGGGCCGCTACGACGCGGCCTTCGCGGGTGAGTTCGCCGCTTCCCGGTACGGCCTCGAGGCCCTGGAGACCGAGATCCACGACGCGGAGAACGCCCAGACGCGGTTCGTGCTGGTCGGCCGGCCCGCCCGGCCCGCCGCCCCGACCGGCGCCGACAAGACCTCCGTCGTGCTGTGGCAGCGCGACGACCACCCCGGCGGCCTGCGCGACCTGCTGGGCGAGTTCGGCACACGGGGCATAAACCTGATGCTGCTGCAGTCCCGGCCCACGGGTGCCGGCATCGGCAACTACTGCTTCTGCGTCGACGCCGAGGGCCACATCTCCGACCGCCGCGTCGCCGAGGCCCTGATGGGGCTCAAGCGGATCTGCCTCCAGGTGCGCTTCCTCGGCTCGTACCCGCGTGCGGACGTGGGGGTGGCGGACGTACGGCCTCCGCTGCCGGGGACCTCGGACGAGGAGTTCGTCTCGGCGGCGGACTGGGTGGCGCGGTGCCAGGACGGCCGGTTCTAGCCAGTCCTACCTGCCTATTTTCGTTATCCACAGGTGTTATCCACAGGTGGGCTTCTCGACCTGGGGACAAGTCGACAACGAAGCGTGAGTCAGTCGACAAATCGCCCTACAGGCCACCTTGCTGTTCACCGTCGCGCACATCACCCTTCGTCCACTCTTTTCCCTTGCTCCACCCTTTGGGGCGAACCATTTCCACCTGAAAGTGGGGGTAAGCAGGGTTTACGTCGGGAATCCTGGGTGTCACACGCTCGTTTCGGATTGATCAATTCCGATGTCCACAGATCTTCCGCACAGCCTGTGGATAACTCTTCGCGGGGTGTGGATTCCTGTGGACAACCAGACCCCAAGTCCCTTTCCTCGCAAGGGATTCGAGTCAACTCGCCGCCTTCCACGTGCCCCGTTCCAGGGAGTGGGGTGGCTTTTATTGACACAGGGGAATACCTGGGGCAATTGCCCCATAACGGAACGTAAGGCGCGGTACGGAATAGTGAGTCGTGGGCCGTCACCCCGCACCGGTAGCCTTGAGCACGTGATTGACCTTCGCCTGCTCCGTGAGGACCCCGACCGTGTGCGTGCGTCGCAGCGCGCCCGTGGAGAGGACGTCGCGCTCGTCGACTCCCTCCTGTCTGCCGACGAGCGGCGCAGGTCGTCCGGCGTCCGCTTCGACGAGCTGCGTGCCGAGCAGAAGGCACTCGGCAAGCTCATCCCCAAGGCCTCGGGAGACGAGAAGGCCGAGCTCCTGAAGAAGGCGAGCCAGCTCGCCGCCGACGTCAAGGCGGCCGACGCCGAGCGCGACGCGGCCGCCGCCGAGACCCAGGAGCTGCTCGTCCAGCTCGGCAACCTCGTCCACCCGGACGTGCCCGTGGGCGGCGAGGAGGACTTCGTCACGCTGGAGACGCACGGCACGATCCGCGACTTCGGCGCCGAGGGCTTCGAGCCCAAGGACCACCTGGAGCTCGGCCAGATCCTCGGCGCGATCGACGTCGAGCGCGGCGCGAAGGTCTCGGGATCGCGCTTCTACTTCCTGACGGGTGTGGGCGCGCTGCTGGAGCTGGCGCTGGTGAACGCGGCGATCGCGCAGGCCACCGCGGCCGGCTTCACGCCGATGCTCACCCCCGCGCTGGTCCGCCCCCAGTCGATGGCGGGCACCGGCTTCCTCGGCCAGGCGGCCCAGGACGTCTACCACCTCGACAAGGACGACCTCTACCTCGTCGGCACCTCCGAGGTCCCCCTCGCCGCGTACCACATGGACGAGATCATCGACGCCGACCGCCTGCCGCTGCGCTACGCGGGCTTCTCGCCGTGCTTCCGCCGCGAGGCCGGCTCGCACGGCAAGGACACCCGGGGCATCTTCCGCGTGCACCAGTTCGACAAGGTCGAGATGTTCTCGTACGTCGCCCCGGAGGACTCGCAGGCCGAGCACCAGCGCCTGCTGGACTGGGAGAAGCAGTGGCTGAACTCCCTGGAGCTGCCGTACCGCGTGATCGACGTGGCCAGCGGTGACCTGGGCTCCTCGGCCTCCCGCAAGTTCGACTGCGAGGCGTGGATCCCGACCCAGGGCAAGTACCGCGAGCTGACCTCTACCTCGGACTGCACCGAGTTCCAGTCCCGCCGCCTGTCGATCCGCGTCCGCGACGGCAAGCAGGTCAAGCCGCTGGCGACGCTGAACGGCACGCTGTGCGCCGTACCGCGCACGATCGTGGCGATCCTGGAGAACCACCAGCAGACCGACGGCTCCGTCCGGGTCCCCGAGGTGCTGCGTCCGTACCTCGGCGGCCGGGAGGTCCTGGAGCCGGTCGCCAAGTGAGCCCGGCATTCCCCTACCGACTCGTCGCCACCGACCTCGACGGAACGCTCCTGCGCTCCGACGAGTCGGTCTCGCCACGCACCCGTGAGGCGCTCGCCGCGGCCACCGCGGCGGGCGCCGCGCACATCGTCGTCACCGGCCGCGCGGTGCCGTGGACCCGGCACATCCTCGACGACCTGGGCTACGACGGCCTCGCGGTCTGCGGTCAGGGCGCACAGGTGTACCACGCCGGCGAGCACCGCCTGCTGACGTCGGTGACCCTGGACCGCCAACTTGCGGGCGTCGCCCTGGCCAAGATCGAGGCGGAGGTCGGCCCGCTGTTCCTCGCGGCGAGCCGCGACGGCCTGGACGGCGAGGTGCTGGTGGGGCCGGGCTACGCGGTGACCGGCAGGCTCCCCGCGACCCCCTTCACGGACGCGTCCGACCTCTGGACCGCCCCGCTGAACAAGATCTACATACAGCACCCCGAACTCTCCGACGACCAGCTGGCCGAGGCGGCCCGCCAGGCCGCGGGCGGCTTCGTCACCGTCGCGATGGCCGGCGAGGGAATCGTCGAACTCCTCCCCCTCGGCCTCTCCAAGGCGACCGGCCTGTCCCTGGCGGCCCGCCGTCTGGGCATGAAGGCAGCCGACACGATCGCCTTCGGCGACATGCCCAACGACATCCCGATGTTCGCCTGGGCGTCCTATGGGGTGGCGATGGCCAACGCCCACGAGGAGTTGAGGGCGGTGGCGGACGAGGTGACGTCGTCGAACGAGGAAGACGGGATCGCGGTGGTTCTGGAGCGACTGCTGGGGTAGCAACCGCTGTTGGCACAGCCTGCAACGCCGGGCGCCAGTCTGACGTACCCCAGCCCTGCAGTCCGGCCCGGTCCCAGTGACAACGTCTCGCGGAGGATGCACGGATCGAACGTGCGCGGGCTTTTCAAGCCCGACCACGGCTTGCCTTTGATTGAACACAGCGCAAACCGGTGCCTTACCACTCGGCCAATCCTCCGGGAGGGCGGCCCACGCGAGTGCGATTCGCGTGCTCGAAGCGGCCGCCCGGGCAGCCCCCCGTGCGGGCGGGCTCGACAGAGGCGTAACTACTCCGGAGCCCGCCGCGGGCTGCCCTGTGGGGAGCTCAACGGACTGTCGTGCATGGACATCGCCGAACTCCTCCCCAGTACGTGGCGCCGGCTCGATCCGGCGTCGTGGACACAACCACTGTGCCTGTACGACGAGTTGGACGCCACCGAATTATCAGGGCACCCGCGCTGCGGCTACCGGCGCCGCCACCTGCGCCGACGCTTGCTGAAGAACCACCCCGCGGGCGGCTCGTCGGAACGCCACGGCTGGGGCTCGGGCTTCTCGTTGCGCCACCGCGCCGCCAGCATCCGGGCCCGGGCGGACGGCTCGGAGGTCTCGGCGGACCGTATGAACTCCTCGTCCAGGACGAGGTCGTCCCACGTGTCCCCGGACCCGGCTCGCTCGCGACCGTCGCTCTCCGCCATCTCGCCTGCCATCCCCGATCCTCCCAGCCGTGCGTCCCCGTGCATCCCCTTTGCCCAGTGTGCCCGGGCAGAGGTGAAGCCTCCGTCAAGAACCAGGACTTGTCATTCCTCGCCCGCGAGCGTCAGCGACCGCAGCTTCTGTCCGGCGTACCAGGTGGCGAGCACGGTGACGACGACCAGCAGCACCGTCGCCGTGGGCAGCCCGACGTCCGAGGTCACGATGTCCCCGCCGGCGACCTTCTGTGCCACGGCCAGCGACCACTGCTGGACGCTGAGCGTGCGCGCCCCGGACACCAGGGAGCCGAACAGAGCCTCCCAGACCAGCGCGTAGACGAGCCCGAACACCACCGCGTGCCGGGACACCGTCCCCAGGAGCAGGAAGAGCGCCGCGTACGCGATGGAGGCGACCAGCGCGGCCACCGTGTAGGCGACGGCGATCTGCTGGCCGTTGCCATTGAGGATCAGGCCGGCGATCAGCGTCGGCACCGCCGAGAACACCATCGTCACCGCGATGGCGACGATCAGCTTGGTGAAGATGATCGTCGGCCGTTTCACCGGCTTGGACAGCAGGTACACCACCGAACCGTCGTCGATCTCCGGTCCGATCGCGCCCGTTCCCGCGATGACACCGATGATCGGCACCATGGTGGCGAGCGCGAGCCCGCCCAACAGGTCCGACGCGGTCTGGTCGTCGGCGCCTGCCAGGCCGCGCACCACCACGGAGATGGCGATCAGCAACAGCGGCAGCGCGCCCAGGATGAGGGCCCGGCGACGGCCGAGCAGAGCCCGGTAGGTGAGCCGGGCGACTGTGGGGTCGTACATCATGGGCCTCCTACGCCGCGACGAGATACGAGAAGACGGACTCGAGGGACTCGTCGGACGGCGAGACCGTGAGCAGCCTGATGCCGTGGTCCCTGGCGACCCTCGGCAGCAGGGCCGTGAACCGGCCGAAGTCGACGGCCTGGATGCGCAACGCGCCCTCCGTCAGGTCGACTTCGATGCCGGACGTGGACGGGTCGGCGATCAGCGCGGCCGCGAGGGCGCGGTCGTCGCTGGAGCGCACGAGGTAGCGGTGCGGTCGGTCGGTCATCAGGCGGCGGATCTTGCGGAAGTCGCCGCTGGCCGCGTGCCTGCCCGCGACGACCACCTCGATGTGCCAGGCGAGTTGTTCGACCTCTTCGAGGATGTGAGAGGAGAACAGCACAGTGCGGCCCTCGTCGCCCATCCGCCGGAGCAGGTCCATCAGCTGCATGCGCTGGCGCGGGTCCATGCCGTTGAAGGGCTCGTCGAGCAGGAGCAGCGACGGGTCGTGGACGAGCGCGCTCGCCATCTTCACCCGCTGCCGCATGCCCTTGGAGTACGTCGAGATCTTGCGGTCCTGCGCGTACTCCATCTCGACCGTGGCGAGCGCCTTCTGGGCCGCCTTGGCGCCGAGGCCGTGCAACTCGGCGTTGGCGACCACGAATTCGCGCCCGGTGAGGAAGTCGTACATCGCCTCCCGCTCGGGGACGATGCCGATGTGCTGGTAGATGGTCTCGTTGCGCCACACCTGCTGTCCGTCGAGGGTGACGGTGCCGGTGGACGGGGCCAGGAAGCCGCCCATCATGTTGATGAGGGTGGACTTTCCGGCGCCGTTGGGGCCGAGGAGGCCGGTGACTCCGGGGCCGATGGTCATGGTGATGTCGTTGACGGCGACCACGTTGCCGAACCAGCGCGATACGTGGTCGATGGAGAGCGTGGTCACAGTCCGACCTTTCGGTAGCGGCGCATCAGGAGGCCGTAGCAGGCGGCGATCAGGCCCAGGGTGACGAGGACGTAGACCACGCCCTCCCCGTTCGTCGGGCCGACGCCTCCGGGGAACGCCGAGCTCGCGCCGAGGAACGCGGACTGCACTCCGTCGATGAGCGTGACCGGCGAGAACAGACCGATCCAGGCGATGGATCCGGCGCTGTTCTGCACCTCGGCGATGGCCTGGAGCGTGGAGACGGCGCCGTAGGAGATGGTCAGGACGGCGATCACGGCCGCGATGCCGAAGCCGCGGCGCGGCGTGACCGCCGCGATGACCAGGCCTAGGCCGGCGAGGAGCAGCGAGAGCAGTGCCACGGAGACGAGTCCCTGTGCGAATCCCTTGGTCTGGTCGGCGAAGTCCAGCTTGGCCAGCAGAGCGCCCACATAGAGCACGAGCAGCGGGGCGGCGGTGAGGACGAACATCGCCGAGGCCAGCGCCGCGTACTTCGCGCGCACGTAGTCCGCGGTCTCGATGGGCCGTGAGAAGTACAGCGGTACGGTCTTGAAGCGCAGATCGCGCGAGACGGACTGAGGTGCCTGCGAGGCGACGTACAGGCTGATCACGGCCTGCATGACGATCGCGTAGCGCGTGTAGTCGACGGGCAGGTCGTTGGCCTTGGTGGCGACGGCCACGGCGACCATGATGGCCGCGGGCACGCACATCACCACGAACAGCAGCATCGGCAGCACCTTGGACTTGACCGAGCGGCCGAGGCCGTAGGCGCCGCGCAGGGACTGCGAGTACAGGGAACGGGTGGCGTAGGTGCGGCCCAGGCGCGGGCCGTCGTAATTGCGGTAGCCGATGTTGTGGATGCGGGTCTGGTCACCTGAAGGTGCCGCTACGGGGTGCTCAACCGCCATGGCCGACCGCCTCCTTCCGCTGTACGTCGCTGCTCTCGTCGTCGCTGTTGAAGACCTCCGAGATGTGGTGCCTGCGCTGTTCCATGCGCACCAGGCCGAGGCCGAGGTCCGCGACCACGTCGCGCACCAGGTCGTACGTCTCCTCACCCTGCGCGGTGAGCAGCAGCACGTGGCCGGCGCCCGGCAGGCCGCCGCCGCTGTCGAGGACGTCCACCCCGCGCGCGTGGAGCGCGTCGCGCACCGCGCGGGTGCCGTCCGGGTGCTCGTCGGTGTCGGTGACCTCGATGGCGAGAGTCGTCGTGGTCTGCGTGAAGTCGGTGGTCGAGCTGGAGCGCAGAAGCTTGCCGCCGTCGATGACGACGACGTGGTCGCAGGTGCGCTCCAACTCGCCCAGCAGGTGCGAGGTGACCAGGACGGAGATGCCGAAGTCGGTGTGGATCCGGCGGATCAGCCCGAGCATCTCGTCGCGGCCGACCGGGTCGAGGCCGTTGGTCGGCTCGTCCAGGAAGACCAGCTCCGGGTCGTGGACGAGGGCCTGCGCGAGCTTGACGCGCTGTTTCATGCCGGTGGAGTAGCCGCCGATGGGTCGGTAGCGCTCCTCGTACAGACCGACGTGGCGCAGGGTGTCTGCGGTGCGCTCGCGCGCGGCGGTCGGCGGCAGGCCGGACATGCGCGCCATGTGGACGACGAACTCGGTGGCCGAGACGTCGGGCGGCAGGCAGTCGTGCTCCGGCATGTAACCGACCCGCTCGCGGATGTCACCGCCCTTGGTGGCGACATCGAGTCCGAGCACTTCGGCGCGGCCCTCGGTGGCGGGGGACAGACCCAGCAGGATCTTGATCAGTGTGGACTTGCCGGCTCCATTGGCTCCGACGAGTCCGGTCACACCGGGCCCGACGTCCACGGAGAGCCGGTCAAGCGCGGTTACCCGGGGGAACCGCTTGCTCAGGCTTTCGGTCGCGATCACAGTCACGCCTTCGACGGTAGTGACGCGGACCATGCCGGTCGTCACTCCGCAGAGCCGTCTTGGTATCAGACTTCAGGCGTACGGGGCCCTAAGGGTCACCCTGAGGTCGAACAACGGCGTCCCCGTTGTCCGCATCCGCGGAGTTGTCCACAGCCCGGCCAGGCCTATTGACGCAGCCTCTAATGACTGTCACATTCGCCAGTGTCAAGTTACGGACACGTAGCGCAGTCGGCATGGCGTCGGTGCGGACAGGTGGGGCGGTGGCATGACCACGGCGGTGACAGGCGAACTCTCCGCGCGGTTGCGGGGATTCAGGCAGGTCCAGCGGCTGGCGTACGAGTGCGCGGAAGCCGTCGCGGCCCAGTTGAAGCCGGGCGTGACCGAGCGCGAGGTGGCCCGGATGCAGCGCGCGTGGCTGCGCGAGCGGGGGGTCAGGGACTGGTTCCATCTGCCGTTCGCCTGGTTCGGTGACCGCACGGCGTTCGTCAACTTCCGCGTGCCCCTGCAGTTCTTCCCGACGAATCGTCGGCTGGAGCCGGGGATGCCGTTCATCCTGGACATGGCCCCGGTGTACGACGGCTACACCGCGGACATCGGGTATTCGGGCTCCCTGGGCGTGAACCCGGTGCAGGACAGGCTGATGGCCGACCTGGAGGCACACCGCGAGCTGATCCTGAACTCGGCTCGCGAGCGCCGACCGCTGCGCGAGATCTATGAGGACGTGGACCGCCTCATGGTCCGCCAGGGCTATGCCAACCGGCACCGTGCCTACCCCTTCGGCGTGATCGCGCACAAGGTCGACAGGGTCAGGCAGCGCCGCTGGTCACCGCATGTCTTCGGGTTCGGCACGCAGTCCCTGAAAGGCCTGGCCGCCGACGCGCTGCACGGCCACCGCGAGGGCTGGTCCCCGCTGTGGTCGCCATACCGCTTCTCCGACCATCCGCCGCAGCCGGGACTGTGGGCGGTCGAACCGCATCTCGGCTTCCGGGGCACGGGCGCGAAGTTCGAGGAGATCCTGGTCGTCACCGACTCCCGGGACCCCGAGCAGAGCGCCTTCTGGTTGGACGACGATCTGCCGCATGTGCGGCGCTGGGCGGAGGAGAAGTGACGGGCTTTTCGCAGACGGGGCGGGAGGGCGCGCGGGAGCGCCGGGTGCGGACCGGCGGGGTCGAGCTGTGCGTCGCCGAGCTGGGGGACCCCTCGGGACCGACGGTCGTCCTTGTGCACGGCTACCCGGACAGCAAGGAAGTGTGGTCCGAGGTCGCGTCCCGACTGGCCGAGCGCTTCCATGTGGTGCTGTACGACGTCCGCGGCCATGGCCGGTCCACGGCGCCGCGGCCGCTGCGCGGCGGGTTCACGCTGGAGAAGCTGACGGACGACTTCCTGGCCGTCGCCGACGCGGTCAGCCCGGACCGCCCGGTGCACGTGGTGGGGCACGACTGGGGCTCGGTGCAGGGCTGGGAGTTCGTCACCGTGGGACGCACCGAGGGCCGGATCGCCTCGTTCACCTCGATGTCCGGACCGTCCCTCGACCACTTCGGCCACTGGATCAACAACCGGCTGAGGCGCCCGACCCCGCGCCGGGTCGGCCAGCTGCTCGGCCAGGGCGCCAAGTCCTGGTACGTGTACCTGCTGCACACGCCCGTGCTGCCCGAACTGGCCTGGCGCGGCCCGCTCGGCAAGCACTGGCCGAGGATCCTGGAGCGTGTCGAGAAGGCCCCCCGCGACGGCTACCCGACCTCGTCTCTGGCGACGGACGCGGCACACGGGGCGTGGTTGTACCGGGACAACGTACGTGCCCGATTGCGCCGCCCTCGTACGGACGCCTACGCGCACGCGCCCGTGCAGCTCATCACGCCCCTCAAGGACAGGTTTCTGTCGGAGGAGCTCCACGACGAGCTGGAGCTGTGGGCTCCGCGGCTGACCCGCCGCACCCTCCCGGCCAAGCACTGGGTGCCCCGCACCCGGCCCGACCAGCTGGCGGCATGGGTCACGGAGTTCGTGACGGCCGTAGAGGGAGGAAGTCCGGCGCCCAAGGCGAGCGGCCCGTACGCCGACCGCTTCGGCGGACAGCTCGTCCTGGTCACCGGTGCGGGCAGCGGCATCGGGCGGGCCACGGCGTTCGCCTTCGCCGAGGCCGGTGCCCGTGTGGTGGCCGTCGACCGGGACGCGGAGGCCGCCACCCGCACCGCCGAGCTGTCGCGGCTGATCGGCGCCCCGGAGGCCTGGGCGGAGCCGGTCGACGTCTCCGACGAGCAGGCCATGGAGAAACTCGCCGGGAAGGTCGCCGCCGAGTACGGCGTGGTGGACGTCCTGGTGAACAACGCCGGGATCGGCCTGTCCGGATCGTTCTTCGACACGACTCCCGAGGACTGGAAGAAGGTCCTCGACGTCAACCTGTGGGGCGTGATCCACGGCTGCCGGCTCTTCGGCCGGCAGATGGCCGAGCGCGGGCAGGGCGGTCACATCGTCAACACCGCGTCGGCGGCGGCGTACCAGCCCTCCAAGGCACTGCCCGCCTACAGCACCTCCAAGGCGGCCGTGCTGATGCTGAGCGAGTGCCTGCGCGCGGAGCTGGCCGGCCAGGGCATCGGGGTGACCGCGGTATGTCCCGGCTTCGTCAACACCAACATCACCTCCACCGCGCACTTCGCGGGCGTCGACGCCGACGAGGAGAGGCGACGCCAGAAGCGGACCGCCCGGCTGTACGGGCTGCGGAACTACCCGCCGGAGAAGGTCGCCGACGCGATCCTGCGGGCGGTCGTACGCGATGAAGCCGTGGTCCCGGTGACGCCCGAGGCGCGCGGCGCCCGCCTCATGTCCCGCTTCACGCCCCGGGCTCTGCGGGCGATCGCACGGTTGGAGCCGCCGCTGTGAGTCCTCGGGAACACCCCGGAATCGCCCCGCGCCGGGTCGTCTTCGACTGGTCGCGCACTCCCGCACCGGATCCGCTCCCCCGCCGGGAGCTGGCCGCGCGGCGGTTGGCCACCGCCGGCTTCACCAAGTACGTCGACTTCCTCTCTGAGCGGCTGCTCGGCGAACGTCCACTGCGCGACGCGCCGATACCGCGGCGGGAGTGGCTGCGTTTCCGGCTCGCGGTCGTGGCGGTGATCGAGCAGTTCGCGGCGGTGCTCGGCGACTGGGTCCTCGCCGCCGAGGGCCCGGACCGGGCCGATGCCGACGAGGTCATGCTCGACCTGCTGCGCCGGCACGGCGCGGAGGAGGTCGAACACCGCGCGATCGCCTTCGACCTGTACCAGCACTGCGGCGGCACCGGCGCACCCCGATACGCCCGCCGTATCGCCGGCCTGGCCGTCACCGCGCCGGTCATGCTCGACATGTGGCTGTGGGGGACGGCGTACCTGATGCGCCACGACCCCGAGCTCGCCGACCGCTCCCGCTACTCCCTCACGGCGCACCACCAGGCCGTACGCCAAGGGCTGCTGCCCTCGTGGCGGGAGCTGGGCGCGACGATACCCCGCTACCCGCGGCGGTCGTACCACCCGTCGCGAGAGGGGTCGTTGAGCCGGGCGGTGGAGTACCTGAGGAGGTCACCGGCGGCGAGGGCGGCCTCGTGACCGACGCGGCGGAGGGGCCCGCCTACCGGATCGAGGACCTCGCGCACCTCAGCGGTGCCACGGTCCGCACCATCCGCGCCTACCAGGACCGCGGGCTCCTCCCCCGCCCCCAGCGCCGTGGCCGTGCCAACGTCTACGCGGACGCCCACCTCGTCCGCCTGCGCCAGATCGCCGACCTCCTCGACCGCGGATACACCCTGGCCTCCATCAAGGAGCTCCTGGAGGCGTGGGACGCCGGCCGGGGCCTCGGCGGGGTGCTCGGGCTGGTCGCGGAGGTGGACGGTCCGTGGACCGACGAGCAGCCGGGCCGGATCTCGCGCGCCGAGCTGGTCGAACGGTTCGGCGGCGTCCCCGACGACGCGGCGGTCGCCGAGGCCGTCGAGCTGGGCGTACTGGAGCCGGTGCCCGATGACGACGACTCCTTTCTCGTGCCCAGTCCTCAAGAACTGGCCGTGGCGGCGGAGTTGCACGCCGCCGGCGTGCCGCTGTCCGCGATCTCGGGCCATCTCAGGGAGTTGAGGAGTCAGGTCGAGCACATCGCGGGCCGTTTCCTGGAGTTCACGACGGAGCACGTCTTCGCCCGCTATCTCGACGGTACGCACCGTCCGACCGACGCGGACGCGGCCGAGGCCGCCTCACTCGTACGACGGCTGCGCCCGCTCGCGCAGCAGACGGTGGACGCGGAACTCGCCCGGGCGATGCGCCTGTTCGCCGTCCGGAATCTGCGGCAGCGGCTGGGTGCGGACGAGACGCCCGCTCTTGAGGATCGACGGCGTTTCGTGGCGATACCGGCCGAGACAATGCGGGCCGTGGAGGCGCTGGTTGGCCAAGAGCGTGCGGCGGAGTTCATCACGCTGGCCGCCGAACGGGAGGTGCGGGCACGCACCTTGGACCGGCTCACGTCAAATCACGGTTCATCAGCTGATCTTGACGAAAGCCCGTGAATCGAAGGGTCGTTGTCCACAGAATCGCCAATTCCCCTGTGGATAACTGCACTTGGTTGTGGATCAAACATCTGGAACAAAATCATTCGCGTGATTCACATCTCTCCTTGCAGGCTGGTGACATGGATGAGAGACGTACCGTGAAGGTGTCGAAGTACCTCTCGAAGCACCTGCGGCACCAGCCCGAGCGGATCGGCCTCATGCTGGACGAAGGCGGCTGGGTGGAGATCGACACGTTGATCGCCGCGGCCGCCGCTCATGGGTTCCGGTTCGCCCGGGAGGAGCTGGACCACGTGGTCGCCGCCAACGACAAGCAGCGCTTCGCGATCGAGGGCACTCGGATCCGCGCCAGCCAGGGCCACAGCATCGACGTCGATCTCGGACTGCCGTCGGCGACCCCGCCGCCGTACCTCTATCACGGCACCGTGGCCCGCTACCTGGACGCGATCCGCGGCGAGGGGCTCATGCCCATGAACCGGCACGACGTGCACCTCTCACTCGACCGTGAGACCGCCACCCGGGTCGGCGCCCGCCGCGGCCGACCCGTCGTGCTGTCGGTGGACGCAGGCGTCATGCACCGCGACGGCCATGTCTTCCACGTGAGCGCGAACGGCGTATGGCTGACCAAATCCGTACCGCCGCAGTATCTGCGGTTCCCCGAGGCGCACTGACAGCCGCCCGTTTCCCTGCCGCGCGGGTCCCCTTTCCGCGATGATCGGTGGTATGGACCACTTCCCTACCACGGAGGCCGCCGTCACCGCCCTCCGTGCCATCGCCGCCGAGTACGCGCGCGAGATGGAGGTCACCCACGACATCGGCGCCGACCAGACCTCGCGTCGCAGTGCCGCGGGCGTCGGCGTCACCACCGACCCGGACGGCTCCCTGCCCCACGAGGCGTTCGTCGAGTTCGGCGGCGTGCCCCGGGTGAGCGTGCGTCTGTATCCCGAGGACGACGCGCTGATCGAGGTCGAGGGCGTCGAGTGCCCCGACATCGCACGCGACGATGTTCCGGCCTTCCTCCACTCCGTCTTCGGCGACCTCGCCTACGTCAGGGGCCGCCGCTTCCCGCCGGGCTATTTCCTGATCGTGCCGCTGCCCGGCGACCGTACGCACAAGGAGTGGACACCGATGGTCAACCTCAGCCCATGGCTGAGCAGCCGCGTGCGATGACCCTCCGTGGCTGTTTCACGTGAAACACCTCCAGCCGCATACGCTCGACACATGAGTCTGCGCCTGAGCACCGTGATCCTCCCGTACCGCCGCTGGCACGAGGGGGGTCGCGAGCCGTGGCAGCGCGCGGAGCAGCTCGGCTTCCACACCGCCTACACCTACGACCACCTGTCCTGGCGCAGCTTCCGGGACGGCCCGTGGTTCGGTGCCGTGCCGACGCTGACCGCCGCCGCGGCCATCACCGACCGGCTGCGCCTGGGCACCCTGGTGACCTCGCCGAACTTCCGGCATCCGGTGACCCTCGCCAAGGAACTGATCTCCCTGGACGACATCTCCGGCGGCCGGGTCACACTGGGCATCGGAGCGGGCGGCACCGGATTCGACGCCACCGCGCTCGGGCAGGAGCCGTGGACCCCGCGCGAGCGCGCCGATCGGTTCGCCGAGTTCGTCCCGCTGCTGGACCGGCTGCTCAGCGAGGACTCGGTGTCGTACCAGGGCGACTTCTACTCGGCGCACGAGGCGCGCAACATCCCGGGCTGTGTGCAGCACCCCCGGCTGCCCTTCGCTGTGGCGGCGACCGGGCCGCGCGGACTCAAGCTCGCCGCGCGATACGGACAGGCGTGGGTGACCACCGGTGACCCCCGGCTGTACGAGAACGGCACTCCTGAACAGTCGGTTCAAGCCATTCACCGGCAGGCCGAGAGGCTGGCCGACGCATGCGCCGCGCTGGGCCGCGATACGGGCGCGCTGGACAAGGTCCTGCTCACCGGCTTCACCCCGGACCGCGCCCGCCCACTTGAGTCCCTCGACGCGTTCGTGGACTTCGCGGGCCGGCACCAGGAGCTGGGCTTCACCGAGATCGTGATCCACTGGCCCATCCCGGACTCGGACTTCGCCGCGGAGGAGAAGGTCTTCGAGCAGATCGCCATGGAGGCACCGGCGCAGCTGCGGTGAGCGTGCCAGCGGTGCCCGTCCCGGGCGCGATGGAAGGTGACGGCGCTGGTGAGAGCGGTGACCACTCACCTGTGCGGACTCCCGCACGACCGTGCGGGCCCGTGCGGGAGAATGGCCGGGTGACCTCAGCGACTCGACAGCCCGAGACCCCGGCCGCCACCGTCCCGCCGCGGCTGATCGCCACCGATCTCGACGGCACCCTGCTGCGCGACGACAAGTCGGTCTCCCCGCGGACGATCGCGGCCCTCGCCGCCGCCGAGGAGGCGGGCATCGAGGTCTTCTTCGTCACCGGCCGCCCGGCCCGCTGGATGGACGTCGTCAGCGACCACGTCCACGGCCACGGGCTGGCGATCTGCGGCAACGGCGCCGCGGTGGTCGACCTGCACGGCGGCCCCGGCACCCACCGGTTCGTGAAGGTGCGGGAGCTGGAGCGGGAGAACGCGCTGGACGCCGTACGGCTGCTGCGCGAGGCGGCGCCGGGCACGGTGTACGCGGTGGAGCAGACGTACGGCTTCCACCAGGAGCCGGACTATCCGAAGCTGCACATGGAGATCCCCGACGATCTCGCGCCCGCCGAGGAACTGCTGGCGCCGGACGGCCCCGGCGCCGCCGAGCCGGTGCTCAAGATCCTGGCCTACCACCCCACGATCGACCCGGACGCCTTCCTCACCCTCGCCCGCCTCGCGATCGGCGAGAGGGCCAACGTCACCCGCTCCAGCCCCAGTGCCCTGCTGGAGATCAGTGGCCCCGGTGTCTCCAAGGCCAGCACGCTCGCCCTGTGCTGTGCCGAGCGCGGCATCTCGCACGAGGAGGTCGTCGCCTTCGGGGACATGCCGAACGACGTCGAGATGCTCACCTGGGCGGGCCGGTCGTACGCGATGGGCAATGCGCATCCGGACGTGATGGAGGCCGCGTCCGGACAGACGGTGGCCAACAACGATGACGGGGTGGCGGTCGTGATCGAACAGCTGCTGGCGGAACGGGAGTAGCGGCTCCGGCTAGCCGAGGTTCACTTCCCGTGCCGACAGCCACGGCACCGGATCGACCGCCGACCCCATCTGCGGCGTGAGCCGCACCTCGAAGTGCAGATGCGGGCCGGTGGAGTTGCCGGTGCTGCCCGACTGCCCGATCCACTGCCCGGTGCTCACCTGCTCGCCCTGGTTGACGGCGGTGGCGGCGAGGTGGGCGTACTGCGTGTAGTAGCCGCCCGCGTGCGCGATCACGACCTCGATGCCGAAGGCGCCGCCGCACGACACCTTCACCACGCGGCCCGCGCCGACGGCCCGCACCGGCGTGCCGATCGGCACCGCGAAGTCCTGCCCGGTGTGCCGGTTCGCCCACCGCGCACCTCCGCTGCCGAACCCCGCGGACAGCGTGTACGTCTCCACCGGCAAGACCCACGCGCTCGTGAAGTCCGTCTGCGGCTGGTCCAGCCGGACGGCACCACGGCAGGAACCGGCCGCGACGGTGGCGTCGGCCTGGCCCTGCAACTGCCACTGCGCCGCTTCGAGCTGCTCCTCGATGCCCTGCTTCAGGTCGGCGAGTTCGGTGTTCCGCCGCTCCAGCGCCTGCCAGGCCGCCTCGGCCTTCGCCTCGTCCGCGGCGAGCCGCGCCTCGGCCCGCCGGCTCTTGCCGATCGCGTTGTTGACGGCCAGATCCGCCTGCCACACGGCCCGCTGACCGCGCATCAGCTCATCGGGGTCCTCCGCGACGATCATCTGCGCGGTGAGCGGAAGACCGCCGCCACTGCGGTACTGGGCCCGCGCGATCCGGCCCAGGTCCTCGTGCAGGACGGCGATGTCCCGCCGCTCGCGGTCGAGGAGCGCCTCGTAGCGCTCGGCCCGCCCCCGCTGCGCCTCGGCCTCGCGCCGCCCCGCCTCGTACTGCTGCGTCGCCACGGCCGCGTCCTCGTACAGCCGGGCCACCTGCCCGCTGATTCCGGTGTCGGGGGCGCCGTGGTTGCCGTGGTCGCCGTCGCCGGAGGCGCCGGTGGGGTGGGCCGCGAGCAAGAGCACGGCGAACGCGCACAGCAGCGCCGGAACGAGCAGCGGATGGCGGCGAGGTGAGCGCATGTCAGCGATCGTGGCCCGCGCGGGTCGGTGCGGTCCTGTTCAAGTCGTACGGCTGGGGGACGGGTTGCGGCAGATGGGTCACTCAGAAGTACCCGTACGGCGTCACCCGGGGGGGCGCGTGCGGCGTGGCTACGGGGGCGTCGGTGCGGCGACCGCACTCCCCGTACCGGCGAGGTGCCGCGCTCGGTCTTGCTGGCGCATCCCCACCAACAGCTCCGACTCAGCCTCCCGCTCCACCATTCCGCGCAGCGGTCCGTCCACGGCGGCCAGCTCCGCGTACGGTCCCCGCTGCACCACACGCCCCTCGTCCAGTACGACGACCTCGTCAACCCCCTCCAGGCCGGCGAGTCGGTGAGTGATGAGCAGCGTCGTACGGCCCTCGGTGGCGGCCAGCAGGTCGGCGGTGAGCGCGTCGGCCGTCGGCAGGTCGAGGTGCTCGGCGGGTTCGTCGAGCACCAGGACGGGGAAGTCGGCCAGCAGCGCCCGGGCCAGCGCGAGCCGCTGCCGCTGCCCGCCGGACAGTCGCTCCCCGTGCTCGCCGACCAACGTGTCGAGTCCGTCGGGGAGGCCGTCGGCCCAGTCGAGCAGCCGGGCGCGTACGAGGGCGGCGCGCAGTTCGTCCTCGGTCGCGTCCTTCTTCGCGAGGAGGAGGTTCTCGCGCACCGAGCTGTCAAAGAGGTGCGCGTCCTGCGCGCACAGTCCGACGAGCCGCCGTACGTCGTCGCCGTCCAGCGCGTAGGCGTCCACACCGCCCAAGGTGTACGAGCCCGCCTCCGCGTCCAGGAAGCGCAGCAGCACCTGCGCGAGCGTCGTCTTGCCCGAGCCGGACAGCCCGACCACGGCGATCCGGCGCCCCTCCTCCAGGGTCAGATCGACTCCGGCGAGCGCGTCCCGGTCCTGTCCGGCGTGGCGGGCGGCCAGCGCCTTGACGAGGACCGGGAACGGCGACGCGGGCGCCTGCCGGGGCCGTTCCGGCTCCCGCACGGGCTCGGGTGCGTCCAGCACCTCGTACACCCGCTCCGCGCTCTTGCGCACCCGCTGGCGGTACCGCACGGCGAGCGGCAGACCGAGGACGGCCTCGAAGGCGGCCAGCGGGGTGAGGACGACGACGGCCATGGCCACGCCGCTCAGCCGCCCGTCGACGACGGCCTGGGCGCCCACGAGAGCGGCGGCGGCGACGGTCAGACCGGAGAGCAGGGAGGTGAGTCCGTCACCGACGGCGGTGGCGGTGGCGGCCCGCGAAGCGATCCGGGTGAGCGCCGCGTCGGCCCGCCGCGCCTCGGCGGTACGTCCGGGCAGAGCGCCGGCGACGGTCAGTTCGGCGGTGCCGGTGAGCAGGTCCGTCACGCGCGTCGCCAGTGCTCCGCGGGCCGGGGCCAGCCTGCGCTCCGCACGGCGTGCGACGGCGCCGGTGAGCAGCGGCACTCCGGCACCTGCCGTCAGCAGCCCGGCCGCGAGCACGGCACCGGCCTCCGGCAGCAGCCAGGCCGTGAAGCCGACGGACGCGGCGGACACGGCCACGGCGGCACCGGCGGGCAACAGCCAGCGCAGCCAGTAGTCCTGCAGGGCGTCCACGTCGGCGACGAGCCGCGAGAGCAGGTCCCCCCGGCGGGTTCGGCGCAGTCCGGCGGGCGCCAGCCGTTCCAGCCGCCGGTACACGGCGACCCGTGTGTCGGCCAGCATCCGCAGAACGGCGTCGTGCGAGACGAGTCGCTCGGCGTACCGGAAGACGGCCCGCCCGATACCGAAGGCCCGCGTCGCCGTCACGGCCACCATGAGATACAGCACGGGCGGCTGCTGCGAGGCCCGTGAGATCAGCCATCCGGAGGTGGCCATGAGGCCGACGGCACTGCCGAGCGCCAGGCTGCCGAGCAGCAGGGCCAGGGCGAGCCGTCCGCGCCGGGCCCCGGACATGGCGCGCACGCGTGCGAGAACGCCACGGGTGTCCGTCTGCGGCCTCGCGGTCTCGGGAGCGTCCGCAGCGGGGGCTGATGCCTCCTCGATCGGGCGTGCCCGGTCTGTCCTGGTCGCAGCTTCCCTGCGTACGGGGGAGACGTGCTCCTCCAGCCGCACCACCCGGTCCGCCACCGCCAGCAGCGCCGGCCGGTGCACCACCAGCAGGACCGTCCGCCCCACCGCCAGTCGCCGTACCGCCTCCACGACCTCGGCCTCGGTGGCCCCGTCGAGCGCCGCCGTCGGCTCGTCGAGCAGCAGAACCGGCCGGTCGGCGAGGAACGCCCGGGCCAGCGCGAGCCGTTGCCGCTGTCCGGCGGACAGCCCGGTCCCGTCCTCGCCGAGCAGGGTGTCGGCTCCCTGAGGCAGCGCGTCCACGAACTCCAGCGCCCCCGCGTCCCCCAGCGCCCGGCGTACGGCGACATCGTCCGCGTCGGGCCGGGCCAGCCGTACGTTCTCGGCGATCGTCCCGGCGAACAGGTGTGGCCGCTGCGGCACCCAGGCGATGCGCGACCGCCACTGCTCCAGGTCGACGTCGACGAGATCGGCTCCCCCGACCCGGACCAGCCCCTCCGTCGGCCGCACGAATCCCAACAGCACGTTCAGCAGCGTCGACTTGCCCGCGCCGCTCGGTCCGACAAGGGCTACGGTCTCTCCGGGCTCGACGGTGAAGGACACGTCCGTCACGGCATCCGCGGACCGTGCGGGGTAGCGGACCGTGACCTCCTCGAAGGAGAGCACCCCCGCCGGCACAGCACCCGTCCCCGACGCCGGCACGGGGGTCTCGAGCACCGAGAAGATCTCCTCGGCGGCCGCGAGCCCTTCCGCCGCCGCGTGGTACTGCGCCCCCACCTGACGCAGCGGCAGATACGCCTCGGGCGCCAGCACAAGGATGACCAGGCCGATGTACAGGTCCATCTCCCCATGGACGAGCCGCATCCCGATCGTCACGGCGACCAACGCCACCGAGATCGTCGCCAGCAGCTCCAGCGCGAAGGAGGAGATGAAGGCGATCCGCAGCGTCCGCATCGTCGCCTGCCGGTACTCGCCGGTGATGCGCCGGATCGAGTCGGCCTGAGCCTTGGCTCGCCCGAACACCTTCAGGGTCGGCAGCCCGGCGACCACGTCCAGGAAGTGTCCGGAGAGCCGGGACAGCAGCCGCCACTGACGGTCCATCCGGGACTGCGTGGCCCAACCGATCAGCATCATGAAGATCGGGATCAGCGGCAGGGTCCCGACGATGATGGCCGCCGAGACCCAGTCCTCGGTGACGATCCGCGCCAGCACCGCCACCGGCACGACCACCGCGAGCCCCAACTGCGGGAGGTAGCGCGAGAAGTAGTCGTCCAGGGCGTCAACTCCCCGTGTGGCGAGGGCGACCAGCGAGCCGGTCCGCTGCCCGGCCAGCCATCCGGGCCCCAGGGCCGCGGCGCGGTCCAGTAGCCTCCCCCGCAGCTCCGACTTCACCGCCGCGCTGGCGCGGTGGGCGGCGAGCTCGGTCAGCCACGCGACAAGGGCACGCCCGACCGCGACGGCCACCAACAACAGCAGGGGAGTGCCAAGTTCGGCGACCGCCATCCTGTGCTGGAAGGCGCCCACCACGATCTCGGCGATGAGCATCGCCTGCGCGATGACCAGGCCCGCACCGACGGCACCCAGGCCGACGACCGCCACCAGGAAGAGCCGGGTGGCGCGGGCGTATCGGAGGAGACGCGGATCGATCGGTTTCACGTGAAACATGCCCTTCGGTCCAAGGGGTGTGTTTCACGTGAAACATCGTGAAGCACGGTGAAACACACCCCTGTGGGACTCAGTGAGTGGCGTCGGCGGCGATGTGCTGCGTACCGATCCGCTTGCGGAACACCCAGTAGGTCCAGCCCTGGTAGAGCATCACGATCGGCGTGGCAATCGCCGCACACCAGGTCATGATCTTCAAGGTGTAGGGGCTCGACGAGGCGTTGGTCACCGTGAGGCTCCACTCCTCATTGAGGGTGGACGGCATGACGTTCGGGAACAGCGTCAGGAAGAGCATCGCCACGGCGGCCACGATGGTGACACCGGACAGGGCGAACGACCATCCCTCGCGCCCGGCCTGGTTCGCCACGAGCGCGGCGACCAGTGCGGCGACCGCCGCGACCAGAGCGACCAGGCTCTTGCCGTCACCGCCGTTGACCTGCGTCCACAGCAGGAAGATCAGCGCCAGAGCGGCGGCGGCGAGACCGACTCCCAGGGCCAGCTTCCGCGCCCGCTCCCGGATGTCCCCGACGGTCTTGAGCGCCGTGAACACCGCGCCGTGGAAGGTGAACAGCGTCAGCGTCACCAGGCCGCCGAGCAAGGCGTAGGGGTTGAGCAGGTCCCAGACAGTGCCGACGTAGTCGAAGTTCTGGTCGATCTTCACGCCCCGCACGATGTTGCCGAAGGCCACACCCCACAGGAACGCCGGGATCAGTGAGGTCCAGAAGATCGCGTGCTCCCAGTTGCGCTGCCAGTTCTCCTCGGGCCGCTTCACCCGGTACTCGAAGGCGACGCCCCGGACGATCAGGCAGACGAGGACGACCAACAGGGGCAGATAGAACCCGGAGAAGAGCGTTGCGTACCACTCGGGGAAGGCGGCGAAGGTCGCGCCACCGGCCGTGAGCAGCCACACCTCGTTGCCGTCCCAGACGGGTCCGATGGTGTTGATCAGCACCCGCCGCTCGGGCCGGTTGCGCGCGAGCAGCTTGGTGAGGATGCCGACCCCGAAGTCGAAGCCTTCCAGGAAGAAGTAACCGGTCCACAGGACGGCGATGAGCACGAACCAGACGTCGTGAAGTTCCATGACTGTGCAGCTCCCTCGGCCTAGTACGAGAAGGCCATCGGCTTGTCGGCGTCACGGGAGTCGCCGCCGATCTTCGTGGGCGGGTTGAGGTCGGCCTCGGTGAGCTCGGGCGGGCCGGCCTTGACGTACTTCGCGAGCAGCTTGACCTCGATGACGGCGAGGATGGCGTACAGGCTGGTGAAGACGATCATC
The DNA here is from genome assembly GCF_040295365.1 of Streptomyces sp. NPDC002838. Classification (NCBI taxonomy): domain Bacteria; kingdom Bacillati; phylum Actinomycetota; class Actinomycetes; order Kitasatosporales; family Streptomycetaceae; genus Streptomyces; species Streptomyces sp. NPDC002838. The sequence continues at coordinate 221,290 of NZ_JBEOVF010000007.1, forward strand.
GAGGTGAGGACCTCGCCCTGGGAGACGCCGGGGGAGACCGCGTCGCGGGTCTGGAACAGGCCGTAGACGACCCACGGCTGGCGGCCCATCTCGGTGAAGATCCAGCCCCAGGAGTTGGCGATCAGCGGGAAGGCCAGGGTCCAGATCGCGATGCGCCAGTACCACGTGGTGAGCTTCGGGCCGAGCGCCTTGTGCGGGAACAGGACCAGATGCGGTACCTCGTCGTCGCCGACCCTCAGGTGCTGCGGCAGCAAGAACTTCTTGCGGGTCAGCCAGAGCCCGGCCAGGCCGATGGCGAAGGACGTCATACCGAAGCCGATCATCCAGCGGAAGCCCCAGTAGGCGACGGGGATGTTGGGCCGGTAGTCGCCGGGTCCGTACTTCTCCTGCTCGGCCTTGTTGACGTCGTTGATGCCGGGGACGTACGAGCTGAAGTCGTCCTTGGCGAGGAAGGACAGCAGGCCCGGAATCTCGACGGCGACCTTGTTGTGACCCTTGTCGACATCGCCGTAGGCGAAGACCGAGAAGGGCGCGGGCGCCTCACCGTCCCACAGCGCCTCGGCCGCGGCCATCTTCATCGGCTGCTGCTCGTACATGATCTTTCCGAGGACGTCGCCACTGACCGCGGTGAGCAGGCCGCCGACGGCGACGGTGACCAGGCCGAGCCGCAGCGAGGTCTTCATCTCGCGGATGTGCTTCTTGCGCAGCAGGTGGAAGGCGGAGATGCCGACCATGAAGGCGCCGCCGGTGAGGAAGGCCGCGGAGAGGGTATGGAAGGCCTGGGCGAGTGCGGTGTTCTGGGTCAGCACCAGCCAGAAGTCGGTGAGTTCGGCCCGCCCCTTCGCCTCGTTGATCTTGTAGCCGACCGGGTGCTGCATCCACGAGTTGGCCGCGAGGATGAAGTACGCCGACAGGATCGTGCCGATCGAGACCATCCACATGCAGGCCAGGTGGATCTTCTTCGGCAGCTTGTCCCAGCCGAAGATCCACAGACCGATGAAGGTCGACTCGAAGAAGAAGGCGATCAGGGCTTCGAACGCGAGCGGGGCACCGAAGACGTCACCGACGAAGCGCGAGTAGTCGGACCAGTTCATGCCGAACTGGAACTCCTGCACGATGCCGGTGACCACCCCCATCGCTATGTTGATCAGGAAGAGCTTGCCCCAGAACTTGGTCGCCCTGAGGTACTTCTCCTTCTCCGTGCGCACCCACGCGGTCTGCAGACCGGCCGTGAGGGCGGCCAACGAGATCGTCAGAGGGACGAAGAGGAAGTGGTAGACGGTGGTGATGCCGAACTGCCAGCGCGCCAATGTCTCCGGCGCCAGGGCCAGGTCCACGTCGTCAGTCTCCTTACGTCGCCGTGGTACAGCGGCAGCTTGCCCCTTATGTCACGCACAACAATGGAGTAACCGGGACACGCTTGTGAACGCGTTCACATTCACAAGCAATTATGACGCATGGCCGTTCGGAGGGTGAGAGGCGGGGGTCCCCCAGCGCGACCGACCGGCCCCACCAGGGATGGACCGGTCGGCCCCTGGCACGCCAGGGGCTCTTCGGCGGCTTCACCGTGACGTTGAACTCAGTCAATGCGGACACAGCCGACGCAGCTGCGGATCACGGGCGTCACCGTTCCACGTGAAACCAACGCCCGGCAGATCGTCGACCCGGGCACGGTCATCCTCTGGAACGACGGCGACGTCGTACGCATGGACCTCTTGGACGCCCGAGTTGGACGCCCGAGGGCCTTACGGAGCACTACAGCTCCTTGCGGAACCCTTCCGCCACCTTCAGGAAGATGTCGTTCGCCTCGTTCTCCCCGACCGTGACGCGCACACCCTCGCCGGGGAACGGCCGGATCACCACGCCCGCCTGCTCACACGCCGCCGCGAAGCTGACCGTGCGCTCCCCCAGCCGCAGCCACACGAAGTTGGCCTGGGTCTCGGGCACCGTCCAGCCCTGGGCGCGCAGCCCGTCGACCACGCGCGTGCGCTCGCACACCAGCGAGCCGACCCGGCCGAGCAGTTCGTCCTCGGCCCGCAGCGAGGCGATCGCCGCGTCCTGTGCGAGCTGGCTCACACCGAAGGGCACGGCCGTCTTGCGCAGCGCCGCCGCCACCGGCTCATGGGCGATCGCGAAGCCGACGCGGAGGCCGGCCAGCCCGTAGGCCTTGGAGAAGGTGCGCAGCACGCAGACGTTCGGCCGGTCGCGGTACAGCTCCACTCCGTCGGGCACCTCGGAGTCACGGATGAACTCGCGATATGCCTCGTCCAGCACGACCAGCACATCGCCGGGCACCCGGTCGAGGAAGCGCTCCAGCTCGGCCCGCTTCACGACCGTGCCCGTCGGGTTGTTGGGGTTGCAGACGAAGATCAGCCGGGTCCGGTCGGTGATCGCGCCCGCCATGGCGTCGAGGTCGTGCACATCGCCCGACGTCAGTGGCACCTGCACCGACGTCGCGCCGCTGATCTGCGTGATGATCGGATACGCCTCGAAAGACCGCCAGGCGTAGATCACCTCGTCACCGGGTCCGGAGGTCGCCTGCACCAGCTGCTGGGCGACACCGACCGAGCCGGTACCGGTGGCCAGGTGGGTGAGCGGAACGGCGAAGCGCTCAGACAGCTCGCTCATCAGGCCCGTGCAGGCCATGTCCGGGTAGCGGTTGAAGGACGCGGCCGCGGCCGTCACGGTCTCCATCACGCCGGGCAGCGGCGGATAGGGGTTCTCGTTGGAGGACAGCTTGTAGGCCACCGGACCGCCGGCCGCGGCAGGCTTGCCCGGCTTGTAGGTGGGAATACCTTCCAGCTCGGCGCGCAGCTTGGGGCTCGTCTCGCTCACCGCAGTCCTCCTCGCGACCACCGGCGGCCCATCACCACCGCCGGCTTCCAATACTCCTCACCCTATGAGGATTCGGCACCGCTGCGTACCGGTCGGAGCGGACCTCGGCCGTCCCGCCCGCATCGGGGGCATCATCGTACGAACGCCCACGATTCAGGGGGCGCGGACCGCATATATCTACGCGCCGGTGGCTCACTCCGTGGCGCGCATCCCCCGTGAAGGTGAGTTGAGACCTCTTCGAAACATCGACCACTTGGCAGGCCGGTGCACGCCGACAAGTCACGTCCTGCCATTGGATTGATCAACCACCTTGCTTTATCAGGAAATTGACCGTTGATGACCTTGCAGAAACGTGCCTGTCAACGCGTGCATATGCGTCCGCCCTACCCCACCGCATGAGCCCTACTATCGGCTCGCCATGACAGCAGCAGGGAAGCACCAGGTGAGCCGCGCGGAAACCTCACGGCGAGGCAGCCGGCCGGGTCGGGCGGGCATCAGAGATGTGGCCGCCGCCGCCGGAGTCTCCATCACGACAGTCTCCGACGCCCTCAACGGCAAGGGCCGGCTCCCGGACGCCACCCGACGCCACGTCCGCGAGGTCGCCGACCGGCTGGGCTATCGCCCTTCGGCCGCCGCCCGCACGCTCCGTACCGGGAAGTCAGGACTGATCGGCCTGACCGTGACGACATATGGGGATGAACCTTTCACCTTCACCGAATTCGCGTACTTCGCCGAGATGGCCCGTGCCGCCACCTCGGCCGCGCTCGCCCGCGGCTACGCCCTCGTCATCCTGCCGGCGACCTCCCGCCACGACGTGTGGTCGAACGTCGCCCTCGACGGCACGGTCGTCATCGACCCCTCCGATCAGGATCCGGTCGTCAGCGAACTGGTCCGGCAGGGTTTACCGGTCGTCTCCGACGGCCGTCCGGCCGGCGCGCTCCCGGTCACCGCGTGGGTCGACAACGACCACGAGGCCGCCGTACTCGGCATCCTCGACCACCTGGCCGAGGCCGGTGCCCGCCGCATCGGCCTGCTGACCGGCACGACGACGGACACGTACACCCATCTGTCGACCACCGCCTACCTGCGCTGGTGCGAACGCGTCGGCCAGGACCCGGTGTACGAGGCCTACCCGGCGCACGATCCGTGCGCGGGCGCCGTCGCCGCCGACCGGCTGCTCGCCCGCCCCGACCGTCCGGACGCCGTCTACGGCCTGTTCGACCCGAACGGCACCGACCTGCTCGCCGCCGCCCGCCGCTACGGGCTGCGCGTCCCGGACGATCTACTACTGGTCTGCTGCAGTGAGTCCACCGTGTACGCCAACACCGAACCGCCCATCACCACACTCTCGTTGAAGCCGCGCCGCATCGGCACCGCGGTGATCCAGCTGCTCATCGACGCCATCGAGGGGGTCGCCTCGGACCGACCGGTCGAGCAGGTGATACCGACCGAGCTGATCGTGCGTACCTCGTCCCAGCGACGTCCGCCGCGGACGACGGTCAGTCCGCCGCGATCGCCCGAGGAGAAGTAGCGCCCAGGCGGCCGGAGGAAGAGGGAAAGCGCGTTCCGCTGGGCAGGGCAAGGGCGGCCGACAGGCGGTCGAAGCCCTGCCCAATCGGGGCGAAAGCCGCGGTGAACTGGAGTCTTGCGCCGATTCACTACCCCTGGGTCATCACATGGCGCGATCCGCATTCCTATGATGGGCCCACGACACCGCGGGCCGCTGCGACCAGGCAGTCCGAAGCGGTGCAGATGCGGCGCGATGGTGGAGGGGTCGATGACTCAGGGGGCCGGTCAGGGACCCGAGGCGGAGCGGGCGACGATGTTGCGCGACTTCCGGGTACCCGCGTACGTCCACGAGACCGGTCCGTACCCCCACGTAGCGCACACCGACGAGACCGTGCCATCTGTCGAGGAGCCGGTGGACCTTCCCGAGGGCTACACGCCGACGCAGCGCGACCTGCCGGTGATCAACCGCGGCGACACGCTTCAGGTGAACCTCGATCCCGTGTCCGTACCGGCACCGCAGCCCGTCAACGGCCCCGGGCCGCTGTTCGTCGTCGGGGACGTGCACGGCTATCTCGACGAACTGGTGGCCGCCCTCCAGGAGAAGGGCCTCGTCGACAGTGCGGGGCAGTGGTGCGCGGGCACCGCCCGGCTGTGGTTCCTCGGCGACTTCACCGACCGCGGCCCGGACGGCATCGGCGTCATCGACCTCGTGATGCGGCTGTCCGCCGAGGCCGCCGCGGCCGGGGGCTACTGCAAGGCGCTCATGGGCAACCACGAGCTGCTGCTGCTCGGCGCCAAGCGGTTCGGCGACACGCCCGTCAACTCCGGGGCGGGCACCGCCACCTTCCAGGCGGCGTGGCTGCTCAACGGCGGCCAGAAGACCGACATGGACCGCCTCCAGGACCACCACCTGCAGTGGATGGCCCGCCTCGACGCCATGGAGGAGGTCGACGGCCATCTGCTCGTCCACTCCGACACCACCGCCTACCTCGACTACGGCGACTCGATCGAGGCGGTCAACGACACCGTCCGCGAGACGATCACGCGCAACGACGCGGACGAAGTGTGGGACCTTTTCCGCAAGTTCACCAAGCGGTTCTCCTTCCGCGACGGGGGCGGAGCCGACGCCGTACGCTCCCTGCTCGATACGTACGGCGGCACCCGTATCGTTCACGGTCACAGTCCCATTCCGTACCTCCTGGGCGAGGTCGGCTCCGAGGAGAGCGAGGACACCGCCGGTCCCCTGGTCGAGGGACCGCACATTTACGCCGACGGACTCGCCATCGCGATGGACGGCGGGGTGACCATGGCCGGAAAACTGCTGGTCCAGCAACTTCCCCTGGATATCTGAACGTTCCCAGGGCAGGCGTCCCCCCATGGAGGACTGATCGACGACGGTGCTGGCCAGAAGGCATTTTCGGTAAACCCCCTGTCACCGCGCGCCATCATCGCTCTACCATCGGCTTATCCGTAGCAGGCTCCCCTCCGTTTCTGCCCGACGGCTCGTTCGCATGCGAGCCCCAAGCCCTACGGAGCATCGGGGGATGCACATGAACAGCGTTCCGCAGCACCTGCTGAGCGAGGACCGCCAGGAATACGAGCGGATCCTCGATGAGGCGCTGCGCTCCGCACCACACCGCCCGGAACTGGCCGCTGTCGGACAGCGGCTCAACCCCGAACAGCTGCGCACCATGGCGCTCAACGCCACCGCACTCATCACGGCGGCCGCGGCGACCGAGTACCAGCACTACGTAAAGGCACGCGAGGAACTGCGCCAACCGGCGTCGTCCACCCCGTCGTCCACGCGCGAAACCGGCTCCTCGGAACCGGGCACGAGCGCGATGGGGCTCGCCACCACCATGGGGGAGGCCGCCGAGACCGCCGGCGCGGGCGCCGTCGCCGTCGTCGCCGTCCTGGCACCTGTCCTCGCCGGAACCGCCGCGGCGATCTTCCTGCTCGTGGGTTACATCCTGAAGATGCTCGACCCCGAACCGGCGTTCGCCCAGACCATGCTCACCACCGGATGGGTGTTCGGCGCCATGACCGCGGCCGCGATCCTCGTCGCCGCCGTCGGGCTGCTGCTCACCGCGCTGCGCAACCGGCCCTCGCTCGACGCCGGGGCGCACGGCGAGTTGAGCGAGGAGGTGGCCCTGGCCAGGGCAGCCTGGCGCGAGGCCCTGCTGGAGCGGGGCATCCTGCCGTTCCTGCGGGAGGCACTGGCCGCCCCCGGAACCGCCGCGCTGCGCCCTACGGCACCGCCGGCGCCGACCAGCCGCATCCCGCATCTCGGTTACGACCGGCCGGGCTTCAGCAGCCCGGACGACGGCGCCTCCGGCTCGCGCCCGAGCTTCACGAGCCCGGACTACTCCAGCCCGGACTTCGGGGGGCCGGATCACAAGCCGGATTAGCCGGAGCGGCCCCTCGGCTTGCGCCCCCGCTCAGGGGAGCGCAAGCCGAAGACCCGGGCCCTGGCGCCTGCGGTAAGGACGTCGGTGCCTGTCCTCGCGACCGGGCCGTCCGTGATCAGGACGTCGCCGTCAGTCCGCGATCGGCAGGTACACGCGGTTACCCGCCGCCGCGAACTCCTTCGATTTCTGAGCCATGCCCTCCTCGATCTCCTCCTGACTCCCGCCGTGCTGACGGCGGATGTCCTGGGAGATCTTCATGCTGCAGAACTTCGGCCCGCACATCGAGCAGAAGTGGGCGGTCTTGGCGGGTTCGGCAGGCAGCGTCTCGTCGTGGAACTCACGTGCCGTGTCCGGGTCGAGGGCGAGGTTGAACTGGTCCTCCCACCGGAACTCGAAGCGGGCGTCCGACAGTGCGTCGTCCCACTCCTGCGCACCTGGATGGCCCTTGGCGATGTCGGCTGCGTGGGCGGCGATCTTGTAGGTGATGACGCCGGTCTTGACGTCGTCACGATTGGGCAGCCCCAAGTGCTCCTTGGGCGTGACATAGCAGAGCATGGCCGTGCCCCACCAGGCGATCATCGCGGCACCGATGCCGGAGGTGATGTGGTCGTACGCCGGCGCGACGTCCGTCGTCAGCGGGCCGAGCGTATAGAACGGAGCTTCATCACAGATCTCCTGCTGAAGGTCGATGTTCTCCTTGATCTTGTGCATCGGGACATGGCCCGGGCCCTCGATCATGGTCTGAACGTTGAAACGCTTCGCGATCCGGTTGAGTTCCCCGAGCGTTCGCAGTTCCGCGAACTGCGCCTCGTCGTTGGCGTCCGCGATCGAGCCCGGCCTGAGGCCGTCGCCCAGCGAGTACGTGACGTCGTAGGCGGCGAGGATCTCGCAGAGCTCCTCGAAGTTCTCGTACAGGAAGCTCTCCTTGTGGTGCGCGAGGCACCACGCGGCCATGATCGAGCCGCCACGCGAGACGATGCCCGTCTTGCGGTTCGCGGTCAGCGGCACAAACGGCAGGCGCACGCCCGCGTGGACCGTCATGTAGTCCACGCCCTGCTCGGCCTGTTCGACGACCGTGTCCTTGTAGATCTCCCAGGTCAGTTCCTCCGCCTTGCCGTCGACCTTCTCCAGGGCCTGGTAGAGCGGCACGGTGCCGATGGGGACGGGGGAGTTGCGCAGCACCCATTCGCGCGTGGTGTGGATGTTGCGGCCGGTGGACAGGTCCATGACCGTGTCGGCGCCCCAGCGGGTCGCCCAGGTCATCTTCTCGACCTCCTCCTCGATGGAGGACGTCACCGCGGAGTTGCCGATGTTGGCGTTGACCTTCACCAGGAACCGCTTGCCGATGATCATCGGCTCGATCTCCGGGTGGTTGACGTTGGCCGGCAGCACGGCCCGGCCCGCCGCGATCTCCTCCCGCACGACCTCGGGTGAAACGTTCTCCCGGACGGCCACGAACTCCATCTCGGGCGTGATCTCCCCCCGGCGCGCGTACGCGAGCTGCGTGACCGCCTTGCCGTCACGGCTGCGGCGCGGCTGGCGCGGCCGCCCGGGGAAGACCGCGTCGAGGTTGCGCAGGCCACCGCGCGGCGAGGTGTGCTTGATCCCGTCGTCCTCGGGGCGGACGGGGCGGCCCGCGTACTCCTCGGTGTCGCCGCGGGCGATGATCCAGTTCTCCCGCAGTGGCGGCAGGCCCCTGCGGACATCGGTCTCGACGAGCGGATCGGTGTACGGGCCGGATGTGTCGTACAGCGTGACCGACTGCCCGTTGGTGAGGTGCACCTGGCGGACCGGCACCCGCATGTCGGGGCGTGAGCCCTCGACGTACGCCTTGTGCCAGCCGATGGACTTCCCGGACTCCCCGTTCGTCGCGGTCTCCGTCGGCGCGGCCGTCGGAGACTGCGGGGTCTGCGTGGAGGCAGGCGTGCGTGCGTCCTTGTTGGTCATGAGACCTACTCCCTACGCCGGCATTACCCGGTAACAGGTTCGGCGGTCGACGCAGCGGTCCCCGTCTGCCGATGTTTCGTGGCAAACATCACTCGCTTCAAGCGATGTTTCATGTGAAACATGGCTGGGACGGAGGTCAGCGCCCTCTCAGCCCGGTGCTCCGAGCTCCCGCGTGTACAAAGGTGGGCTCCACGCTAGCGGCAATTCGGGCGCGGTGACCAGAGGGCCCCTGTCGTTCTTGCGATGATCGGTCGGTGACCACGACACATCAGCCCCCGTACCCACCGCCCGAGCCGCCTCGCGGCCCCGGCTCCGGAAACGGCCACGGCCAGGGAGACCGTTGGGAAGACGGCCCTGGAGAGGGCCGTGGAGGCGGCCGTGGTGCTGGTGGACACGACCACGGCCCCGGGCCCGGAGCCGGTGGCGGGCATGGTCACGGCTCCGGTGGCGAGGGCGGAGGCGGCCACGGTCCGGGGGGCGGTGGCGCTGGTGGCCACGGCCCTGGTGGCGGGCACGGTCACTCGCACAGCCATGGCCCGGCGACCCCTGTCTCCAAGCACCTGCGCAAGGTCATCGCGGCGGTCCTCATCCCGTTCGCCGCGGCGGTGCTGGTCGGGCTCGCGGTGCTGTGGCCCGGTGGTGCCCCACCCCACGAGCGCACGGGCGTCGGCTTCGACCGGCAGACGCAGCAGGCCACGGTCACCAAGGTGGTCGAGGTGAGCTGCAAGGACGTCAACGCCTCGGGGGTCCCGCCGACCGGCGACACCTCCACCGCCGAGGGTTCCTCCGCGGTGCAACAGGCGAACGGCACCTGCAAGAAGGCGACGGTCCGGGTCGACACCGGTAAGGACAAAGGCCGCACGTTCACCGAGATCGTGCAGCCGGACCAGTCCCGGCAGCTGAACGAGGGCCAGAAGGTCGTGGTCGCCTACGAGCCCTCCGCACCGAAGGACCTGCAGTACTCGGTCACCGACGTCAACCGCCGGCTCCCGATGGCCCTGCTCGCCGGCATCTTCGCACTCGCCGTCGTGGTGGTGGGCCGACTGCGCGGTGTCATGGCGCTGATCGCACTCGCCATCAGCTTCCTGATCCTGAACTTCTTCATCCTGCCCGCGATTCTGCAGGGCTCGAACCCGCTTGTCGTGGCGGTGGTCGGATCCAGTGCGATCATGCTCATCGCCCTGTACCTGTGCCACGGCCTCTCCGCCCGTACGTCCGTGGCCGTGCTCGGCACGCTGATCTCGCTGCTGCTGATCGGTGTCCTCGGCTCGCTGTTCATCGGCTGGGCCGCGCTCACCGGCAACACGGACGACAACACCGGTCTGATCCACGGCCTGTATCCGTCGATCGACATGAGCGGTCTGCTGCTCGCCGGCGTCATCATCGGCTCGCTCGGTGTCCTCGACGACGTGACGGTCACCCAGACGTCGGCGGTCTGGGAGTTGCACGAGGCCAATCCGACGATGGGCTGGCGCGGGCTGTACCAGGCGGGCATCCGCATCGGCCGTGACCACATCGCGTCCGTCGTCAACACACTGGTCCTCGCCTACGCGGGCGCCGCGCTGCCGCTGCTCCTGCTCTTCTCGATCGCGCAGAGCAGCGTGGGGACGGTCGCCAACAGCGAGCTGGTGGCGGAGGAGATCGTGCGCACGCTGGTGGGCTCGATCGGGCTGGTCGCCTCTGTGCCGGTGACCACGGCCCTGGCGGCCCTGGTGGTCTCGGCCGACCGGTCGGGGGCGGAGAAGCAGACGGCCACCGCGGGAGCGGCGGGGACGGCGACGGCCGGTGCCCGCCCCGCTCCGGCGCGCGGCGGGAAGGGCCGACGCCGCAGGCGCTGACGCCTCGAGGGCGGCCGGCCCGGCCGTCATCCGACCGAGCCCTGGCATCACCCGGCCGAGCCCTGGCATCACCCGGCCACCATCCGACCGAGCCCCAGCCGTCTTGCCCGCCCCGCACCGTGGGTCCCGCAACCGCCCGCTCACGGCCAACAGAAGCGTTACTGCACAGCTCCGCGACCGTGGCGAAGCGTTCCGCCAGGTCGCTGCCGTAACGCTTCAGCCCGTGCTCTGCTCCTCCGCCAGGATGCGGTCCAGAGCCTCGTCGAGATGAGCGTCGAAGTCGCCGAGAGCACCCTCCTGGCCCAGCGGCACCAGCCTGTCGGTGCGGTCGAGGAAGGCGACGAGCGGGGCCGTGGACGAGCGGAACAGGGCCTGGTCTCCGCCGACCTGAAGCCGGATCAGCACTTCGCCCAGGCTGTCGGGATCGGCGGGCGAGACCCGTACGTCCCCGTCGCCGCAAGGGCGGCCCAGACCGTCGATCAGCAGCTCGCGGCCGAAGGCCCAGGTCACCGGGGCATCGCCCGGCAGGTGGAAGGTCAACCGCACGGCATAGGGATCGCAGGTCTCGTAGCGCAGTTCCACCGGGATGCGGAACGAGAGCTCCTCGGACACGAGAAAGCTCATCATGACCTCTGCCTGTACGGACTCGCCCATTGCCTATCCCGTCACTTGCCGTCGACTGGCTGGGAATGACCCCTCTGACACTGCTGGCATCTTGCTGAACGTACACGAGAGATCACAAGGAGTGAGTTTTCAGATACTGATAGAGATCGCCAGAGACCCCAGGAGCCGCCCCACCGCACTCTGCAACTGCCGCGTGGCCGCCGGGAGCCGGTCGGCCTGATGAGCCGGCAGGGAAATGGCCATCGTCGCGGCCGTGTTGCCCACCGTGATCGGGATCGCGGCGCACACCGTGCCCAGGGCGTACTCCTGCCGCTCGGTCACCGGCTCCATCCGCGGCATGCGTTCGAGCCGCCTGAGCAGGCTGTGACTGTCACGCACCGTGTACGGGGTGATGGACTGCACGGGGTAACGGTCGAGGTGGTCGCGGCGGGCGTCGTCGTCCAGCTGGGCCAGCAGGCACTGTCCGATGGCGTGCGCGTGTCCGGTCTCGCGGAAGTCGGCCCATTCCTCCACCGCCGGATTGCCCGGGCTGTCGGAGACGCACATGACCTCGATCTCGCCGTCGCGGTACATCGCGTAGTACACGGGTACGCCGATGGCGTCACGCCAGCACGCGAGCGTGTCGGCGACCATGCTGCGACGTTTCTGCTGGGCTCCGCTGCTGCCCAGCCGCACGGCCGCCTCACCGAGGAAGAACAGCCCTTTCTCACGGCGCAGATAGCCCTCGAACACGAGGGTGCGCAGCAGGTGGTACGCCGTCGGGAGCGCCAGTCCCGTCTCGCGGGCCAGTTGTTTGGCCGGTGCTCCGTGCTCGTGCTCGGCGACGGATTCCAGCAGGCGCATCGCGCGCTGCACGGAACTGATGAGGGTCGCCGAGTGCGGCTGTGCGGGGGATTCCGTCACCCGCCGCTGAGCGGGAGGCGACGTCGAGGGGGACCGCACGGGGGGTGCGGGCCGCTCGGGAGGCCGGATGCGGGCCCCTTGAGCCGGGACGGCGGGTTGGGCGACTGCGGTGGGTACGGAGGGTTCTGCGGATGCGGTGTCGACCGTGGCCAAGGATCACTCCCGAAGCGCGAGGGGGCAGCCCGTGTGGGGGGACACGGGAAGGGGCGTACGCCGCTCGCGGGGTCGTCGTCCCCGCGTCGAGTTCCGGACTCTAATCGTCCGCCACCGCTCGCAGACGGCCTGACCGGGAGATTTCCCTCGCGCGAGGGAACCGTTGATTCCTGTTACCGATCGCCGGTTGTCCTGGGCGGACCGCTCACCCCTCGCCCCGGTCGCTCACCAGTCGCTGCGCGAGGAGGAGCTCGCCGTGAACTTCCGTACGACGTAGATCAGTCCGCCGACCAGTGCCACGAAGACCAGCACCTTGAACAGCAGTCCGATGACGAAGCCGACCACACTGGCTATCAGGCCGCCGAACACCACCAGGGCGATGACCGGCACCGCGACCCACTTCACCCACCACGGCAGTCCCGCGAAGATCTCTCGCATCGCCCTTGCCTCTCTGATACCTGTCCGGTGCCCGGCACTCCTGGTGCCGGATCTTCCGATGTCCTGCACTCGATGCTAGAGCGAGGAGGGGGTCCGACGGGGGCCTCGCATCCCTTGTCCGCCCCTGACTGATCCCCTAGGGAACCCCGAGGTCGCAGGTCAGCTCTCCGGGGGAGAGAACACCACCAGGACCCGGAGGTCCTCGCTGATGTGGTGGAACTTGTGTGCGACACCGGCCGGCACGTACACCACGCTGCCGCGTGCCACCTGGGTGGTCTCCAGTCCGACGGTGATCGCGGCGCGGCCGCTCACAATGAAGTAGACCTCGTCCTGATTGTGCGGCTTCTGTGGATCGTGCTCGCCCGCGTCGAGCGCGTACAGGCCGACGGACATGTTCCGTTCCCGCAGAAACTGCAGGTAGGCACCCTCATTGGCGGCGCGCTCCGCCTCCAGTTCGTCCAGCCGGAATGCCTTCATCGCCCTCGTCCGCCCTTGTCCCACTGCTCGTAGCCGATCTCGTCTGCCACGATCAGACACATGAAGAATTTCGTAGTCAAGACGATCGCCAACGCGGGCGCCCTGGCGGTCGCCGTATGGCTGCTCGACAAGATCACCCTGACCGGTGACAGCACGGGCAAGAAGATCGCCACTCTGATACTCGTCGCACTGGTCTTCGGCCTGGTGAACTTCCTGGTCAAGCCGGTGGTGAAGGTGCTGACCTTCCCGCTGTTCATCCTCACGCTCGGCCTGATCACCCTGGTCGTGAACGCGCTGATGCTGCTGCTCACCTCGTGGCTTGCCGACAAGCTCGACCTGAGCTTCCACGTCGAGGGCTTCTGGACCGCCGTCGTCGGTGGCCTGATCATCTCGATCGTGTCCTGGGCACTGAACGTCGTCCTGCCCGACGGGGACTGAGCGCGCCATGACCTACCGCGTCTGCTTCGTCTGTACCGGCAACATCTGCCGCTCCCCGATGGCCGAGTCCGTCTTCCGCGCCCGCATACGGGAGGCCGGGCTGGACGGCCTGGTCGAGGTCGACAGCGCCGGCACAGGCGGCTGGCACGAGGGCGACGGTGCCGACCCGCGCACCGTCACCGTCCTGGGGAACAACGGCTACGACAGCGAGCACACCGCCCGGCAGTTCCATGTCTCCTGGTTCTCCCGCCTCGACCTCGTCATCGCCCTCGACGCGGGACACCTCAAGGCCCTGCGCCGCCTCGCCCCCTCCGAGGCGGACGCCCAGAAGGTTCGGCTGCTCCGCTCGTACGACCCCGCCGCGGGCGCCGACCTCGACGTACCGGACCCGTACTACGGGGGCATGGACGGCTTCGAGGAGTGCCTTGAGATGGTGGAGGCGGCGAGCGACGGTCTGCTCGCCGCGGTACGTGAGCAGGTGGAGGGACGGGCGGCATGAACCGTACGACTGGGCAGGGGCTGCCTTCCGACAGCGGTGGCCGCATGAGGGCTACGAGTGAGCAGGGGCCGCTTCTCGCCGACGGTGACGGCACGCGCGCGGTGCGGGCCGGGCTGCCCGAGCCGGTCAAGCACGAGCCGACTCTGCCCGGTCCGGTGTTCGCCGCCCACTTCCACCTGCCGGGCGACGTGACGGGTCCGTACAGCTACGGCCGCGACGACAACCCGACCTGGACCCTGCTGGAGCGTGCCATCGGCGAGCTGGAGGCGCCCGGGCAGGACAGCGTCGAAACGCTCGTGTTCGCCTCGGGCATGGCCGCCACCTCCTCGGTGCTCTTCTCGCAGCTACGTGCGGGCGACGCGGTCGTCCTGCCCAGCGACGGCTACCAGGCGCTGCCCCTGGCCGGCGCCCAACTGGAGGCGTACGGCATCGAGGTGCGCACCGCGCCGACCGGCGGCGACGCCCAGCTCGAGGTCCTCGAGGGCGCGAAGCTGCTGTGGATCGAGAGCCCGTCGAACCCGGAGCTCGACGTCTGCGACATCCGACGGCTCGTCGACGCGGCACACGCGCGTGGCGCCCTCGTCGCCGTCGACAACACGCTCGCTACGCCTCTCGGGCAGCGCCCGCTGGAGCTCGGCGCCGACTTCTCCGTGGCCAGCGGCACCAAGCAGCTGACCGGGCACGGGGACATCCTCCTGGGATACGTCACCGGCCGCGACGCCGAGACCATGGGCGCCGTACGTCGTTGGCGCAAGATCGTCGGGGCGATCCCGGGGCCTATGGAGGCCTGGCTCGCGCATCGTTCGATCGCCACGCTTCAGCTGCGCGTCGACCGGCAGAACGCCAATGCCCAGGTGCTTGCCGAGGCGCTGCGGGAGCGGCCCGAGGTGACCGGGCTGCGCTATCCGGGGCTGCCCGACGACCCCTCGCACAAGATCGCCGCGCAGCAGATGCGGCGCTTTGGGTGCGTGGTCTCCTTCACGCTGCCCACGCGCGCGCGTGCCGAGCGCTTCCTCGACGCGCTGCGGCTTGTGGACGACGCGACGAGCTTCGGCGGGGTGCGGTCCACCGCCGAACGGCGTCGGCGCTGGGGCGGGGATGATGTGCCGGAGGGCTTCATTCGCTTCTCGGTCGGTGCCGAGGACCCCGAGGACCTGGTGGCGGATGTGCTGTGTGCGCTGGACACAGCGGCAAAGTGACCGCCCGGCGCCCACGCGGGACGCTGTCCGGCTACGTACAACGGACGGTCCGAGCCTCCCCCCTCGTGGCTCGGACCGTCCTCGGTTCTGCGCGCGAAGAACCGCGCGACCAAGGCTAGTTGACTCTGTGTCAGTGTCCAATCACAGTAGCGACAGAGACCTATCGACATATTTATAGTTGGGCCCTGCCTCGGGGCCGGGAGAAGGGCAGGGAAGAGGAGGCGTCACCATGGATCTGGCCTTACTGCGCACCTTTGTGACGGTGCACCGGGCCGGCTCCTTCACCCGCGCCGCCGCGCTGCTCGGCCTGTCGCAGCCGGCCGTCACCTCGCAGATCCGCACCCTGGAGCGGCAACTGGGGCGCCCTCTGTTCCTGCGGCAGGCCCGTGGGGTGACCCCGACGACCATCGGCGACGAGCTCGCCCACAAGGCCGCGCCCCATCTCGACGCCCTGGTGGAGATCGCCGAGACCGGGCTCGACGACGAGTCCTCCCTGCGGACACTGCACCTCGCCGGGCCTCCCGAGTTCACCGCTGAGCGGGCGCTGCCCGCGCTCACGGAGCTGACCGGCGAGGACGGCCAGGGCTTCGCCCTGCGCGCGTCCTTCGGCAACGCCGAGGAAGTGCTGGAGGGACTGGCCGCCGGGCATCACGATCTGGCCATCAGTACGGCCCGTCCGCGCGGCGCCCTGCTCACGGCGACTGCGCTCTGCGACGAAGAGCACGTTCTGGTAGCCGCCCCGCGCTGGGCCGAGATGCTCGGTTCCGGGAAGCAGCGTCACAAGGGGGCGCGGGCTCTGGAGGCCTTCACCACGGTCAAGGGGACGCGGTGCCCGGAGAACGTCCCTCTGATCAAGGGAGCGCCAGAGCTGGAGAACGTCCCGGTGGTCGAGGTCCACGAGTCGCTGCCGTTCGTCTCCCGCTACTGGGCTTCCGTCTTCGACTGCCGCCCGGCCGCCCCGGGCACCGTCATAGTCCCCGACCTGCGCGCGGTCCTCGCCTGCGCGGCCGCGGGCGCCGGGCTCGCGGTGCTGCCCCGGTATCTGTGCGCACCTGCTCTGGAGCGCGGCGACGTCGTCGCGCTGCACGATCCGGCGGTGCCGCCGCTGCGGACGTACTTCCTGGTGGTGCGCACCGGCACCCTGGCGATGCCGCACATCGCACGGGCCCATGAGTGGCTCCTGCGGGCGGCCGACGCCTGGTGCTGAGCCTTGTTTCTCGGCTGATCACGTGATGAGCTCATCTGATGACGTTTCGCGATGTTTCACGTGGAACCAGCCGGGCCACATTTCTCCCATGACCGTCCGACCCGTGGTCAAGCGCACCGCCCGTGCCGTTCTGCTGGACGGTGACGACCTGATCCTGATCAAGCGCACCAAGCCCGGCATGGATCCCTACTGGCTCACCCCCGGCGGCGGGGTCGAGCCGAAGGACACAACCGTCGTCGACGCCCTGCACCGCGAGGTGTACGAGGAACTCGGCGCCAAGATCACCGATGTGGTGCCGTGCTTCGTCGACACCGTCGAGCACATCGGCGACGACGGCGGCGCGACCGGCGTGAAGGTGCAGCACTTCTTCGTCTGTCGGCTGGAGTCCATGGACCCGGCCCTGCGGCACGGTCCCGAGGTGGACGAGCCCATCGGCGAGTACGAGATCGTCCGGGTGCCGTTCACGCGCGTCGGGATCGCCTCCGTCCATCTCGTACCGCTGTCGCTCCGGCACTATCTGGACGGCAACATCGAGGGTGTACGCGCCATGCACGCCCCCGACCTGGGCTGATGCCCGACATCTGTCACTGAGCGGTGGCGACGAGCTCCTCCACCGAGTCGTGGCGTATGCGCTCCGAGGGGATGCCGATGTCCCTGAGCGTGTCGACCCCGCTGCGGATCATTCCGGGCGGGCCCGAGAGATAGGCGTCGTACTCGTTCCACGGGCCGTACTCGCGTATGGCGTCGGGGAGCTGGAGGTGCGCCTGCTGGTCGACGACCGCGCGGACCGAGAGCCACGGGTGGGACTGCTGGAGCCTGAGCATCGTGTCGATGTCATAGAGGTCCTGGTCGGTGCGGGCACCGTAGAACACCTCGACCGGGCGGCGTTCGCCGTGCTCGGCGACGTCCTCGACGAGCGCCTTGATGGGGGCTATGCCGGTGCCGCCGCCCACACAGAGCAGCCCGCTGTCGGTGGTGTGGTCCACGGTCATCGAACCGGCGGGCGGACCGAGCCGGATGATGTCGCCGGGCCGGGCGCGGTGCACCAGGGCGTTGGAGACCCAGCCGGCGGGGACGGCCTTGACATGGAACGACAGCAGCCCGTCGGAGCGGGGGGCGGAGGCGAAGGAGTAGTGCCGCCAGATCCGCGGCCACCAGGGCGTCTCCACGCTCGCGTACTGCCCGGCGAGGAAGGGGTAGGGCTGGTCGGGGCGGACGGTGACGACCGCGACGTCCTGCGTTCTGAGGTCGTGCGACACGACCTCCGCGTACCACCAGGCGGGGGCACGCAGCTCGTCCGCGGCCGCCGCGTCGATCATGACCTGCGAGATCGTCGTGTACGCCCGGACCCAGGCCGCCTCCGTCTCCGCGGTCCAGATGCCGGAGGCGTACTTGCTCAGCGCGCCGATGAGGCAATCGCCGACGGCCGGGTAGTGCTCGGCCCGGGTGCCGTACTTGCGGTGGCCGCGGCCGAGGCTCTGCAGGTAGTCGACGAGGACCTCGGTGTTGTCGATGTGCTCGGCCGCGGTGAGCAGCGCCTTGAGCAGGCGGTCCCGCTGGGTGTCCATCGCGGCCGGGAACAGCGATCTCAGGTCGGGGTGGCGCACGAAGAGCAGCGCGTAGAAGTACGACGTGACCTTGTCGGCCACGGGGCCGACCTCGGCCATGGTCCGTCGGATCAGGACAGCGTCCGGGGAGGCGTCATTGGACGCGGAGGCGTCACCGGGCGGGGCGGCGCGCTGGGCGGGCACGCGCTGTTCGGCCGGCGAAGGCTCGGTGGGCGGTGCTTGGGCCGGTGGTGGCGACGCGGGAGGCTCCTGAGTGGGCAGGGCTTGGGTCTGCGCGGATATCGGGGGCGATATCGCGGAGGCCTCCATCGGGGCCGGCTCGCCGGTCGTCGAGGTGAGTTGTGCGTCGGCGGTCGCCACGGAGGGCCGTCCCTCGCCGGCGGCCACGGGGGACTGAGCTTCGCCGGTGGCCAGGGTGGGCTGCCGTGCGTCGTGGGTCGTCGAGGCGGACGGTGCGGTGTCCTCTGCCGACCCCTGCGGGTCGGTGGTGTCGGTGCCTGTCGCGGTCCTGCCCACTGGGCGCATCGCGGCCAGACGGCGGCCCTCGGCCGTCTCCTGTTCGCCGCCGGAAGTCGCCGCCGGCTGCTTGCGCGGCGTGAACCAGCCGCCCCCGCCGCCGGAAGTGCCGTTGTCGGCCGGCGTGGTGGTCGGAGCGTCCATGGTGTGCCTCGCCTCGAACATCTTTCGGTCGGTCTGCGCACTTCCTCGGTCGGGAGGTGCCTGCTTTCCCCCGTAGACGGCTTGCTTCCTTGTTCGGTGCCCGCAGCCAAGGTGGCCACATTCAACCCGTGTTCCGGCCCTGTACGGACAAGTAAGGCGAGAGTGTGACATTGGCCGCAGCACTCTCACCGCAGCGTCCCACTCGGCATGATGCCCCGGCCGCATAACCGGAAATGCGAGTCTTCAATCTCTCCGTCCCGTTAGGCTGCATTGCCTCGCTCTCGGCTCGCACAGGGTGCCCAGTAGACGCTCCCCCACCCGGACACGAACCGGAGTCGACCATACCGGCCACTGCTCCGCACACAAGTCCCCCCCTCCTCCGCCACGAATGCGAGTGGGGGCGAACCATCAATTCCTTCAATTAACGGGCGTGCCGCACCAATTCATAGGCTTCCCACAGATCCCCGCCCAAGTAGGAGTGAGTCGAGATACCGGACAGGTGGCGGTCCGCGTTGATCGCGACGGAGGTCGGCACCGCACCGAAGAGGTCCTTGTCCGACATCGAGTCGCCATACGCAATGCAGTCGGCCCGCGTCAGCCCGAACTCCTCGCACAACCGGTCGGCGATCAGGACCTTGGCCGCGGCACTGAGCACACCGGCCGGGTCCACAGGCTCGGTGAAGGGCACGGCGGGAAAGCGGGATCCGTACGCCGCATGAGCGCCCCAGCCCGTGAGCCGCTCCACGAAAAAGGAGGGCGAGAGCGACACGACCGCGCAGTAGTCGCCGTTCTTCCTGATCTCCGCCCACACCTCTGGGATACGCGCCAGCCACGGGGCCCCTTCGAAGGCCGCCGTCACATGCACCTCGGTGAGTTCCGCCCAGAGTGCGTGTACCTGCGTCGCGTACTCGGGCGGTCCGATCAGCCCCGTTCCGATCGCCTGATCAAGCGCCACCGCCTCGGCCTCCAGACCGAGTTGCCGGGAAATCTCCACAGGGGCGGTGCTTCCGTGCAACAACGTGCCGTCGAGGTCGAAGAGATGAAGTCTCGCCATGTCGGTAAGGCTAGGGGCGCGGTTCCTGTATCGCGATCACCATCTGGACCATCACCGTTCGCCGGTGTTTCACGTGAAACACCCCGCGTCTGTTCGCAGGCTGTGCGGTTGGCCATGACATGGCCAAAAGCTCGTACGTCCGCCAGGAAACAGGTGGACGTCGAGGGCACCCGTCGGACAGCCTGACCTGCGTGCCGACTCCTTCCTCCACAGCTCTGCCCATTCGCCGTCTGACGCTTCGCGATCTCACCGCCTGCGCCGACTTGTCCGAGGACCGGGGGTGGCCACGCGAGGAGCACAAGTGGGGCTTCCTCCTCGCGGCCGGGAAGGGCTACGGCATCGACGACCCCGACGGCGGGCTCGTCAGCGCCTGCGTGGTCACCGAGTACGGCCCTCAGGACCGCCCCGTTCTCGGGTCCATCGGCATGGTGCTGGTCGCCGAGCGGCATGCCCGCCAGGGCATCGGACGCCGCCTGATGCGTCACATCGTCTCGGCGATGGGCACCACACCGCTGACGCTGCACGCCACACCGTACGGCCGGCCGCTGTACGAGGAGCTCGGCTTCAAAGTCACCGGCCGGGCCGAAATGCTGCGCGGGCGCTTCACTCCTGGTGAGCCGGAGTCCGGCATCGTCACGCGTGCGGCGACCGCCGAGGACCTCACCGCCATCCTCCGTCTCGACGAGGAGGTGTTCGGTGCCGATCGCACGCACATCGTGACCCGGCTGCCCGCCTTCGTCGACCAGTTGCGCGTCGCCGAGGAAAGCGGCCGGATCATCGGCTACGCGGCCGCCTGGCCCAACATGGACACACATGTCGTCGGCCCGCTGATCGCCCGTGACACACGGACGGCCAAGACTCTGTTCGCTTCCCTCGCCGCACACACCGACCGCCCGCTGCGCACCGACATCGACGTACGGCACGAAGAGTTGCTGGTGTGGGCGAAGGAGCACGGACTTGTGTCCGTCGCTTTCAACACGGTCATGACATACGGCATCGCCGAACTGCCCGGAGACTGGAACCGGCGCTTCGCTCCGGTGACGGTGGCGGCGAGCTGAGACGTTCCAGGCGCCGCCCCCACGTGGTGCACCCGCGTAGAGTGCGGTCATGGGAGATCTTGAGATACGGCCTGCCACGGCGGAGGACGTCCCCACGATCGTCGCCATGCTCGCCGACGACCCGTTGGGTGCCCAGCGTGAGTCACCGGACGACCTGACTCCCTATCTGGCGGCGCTGGAGCGCCTCACGTCCGACCCCAACCAGCATCTGGTCGTCGCTGTCCGCGAGGGCCGCGTCGTCGGCACACTGCAACTCACGATCATTCCCGGGCTGTCCCGGCGCGGCTCAACCAGGTCGATCATCGAGGGCGTGCGCGTCCACGCCGATGAGCGCGGCAGTGGCCTGGGTACGCGGTTGATCGAGTGGGCGATCGACGAATCCCGGCGTCAGAACTGCCGGCTGGTCCAGCTCACCTCAGACAACACCCGCACGGACGCCCACCGCTTCTACGAGCGGCTCGGTTTCACAGCTTCCCACGTGGGCTTCAAGCTCCCGCTGTGACCCGGCAAGCGTCCTGTTTCACGTGAAACAGGACGCTTGCCGGGTGAGCGTGCCTAGCCGACCCCCCGCCACCCTCCGGCGTCCACACCGCCGGGCACGGAAGCTCCCTCGTCGTACGGCTGACGCGTCAGGACGAACGACCCGAGGTCCAGATGGCTCACCGACCCGTCCGGGCGCTGTACGGCCTTCAGGAGCTCCCCGGCGTAATAGCCCTCCAGGCCCGTCCAGGTGCCGTCACCGTTCGCCTGGAACCGCGAGCGGCGGCCGTTGCCGGAGAGAGGCTCCAGCGAGACGAGTCCGTCGGCCGTCAGACGCAGGGCGAAGGCATGTGTTCCCCAGTACCACTGACCCGCCAGCTCCAGTACGGAGGTGTCGACCTCGGTCAAGGGCCGCCATGGATCAGGAATGCGCGGCTCGGCCTCGGCGACGATCCGTACGAGATCGGCGCCTACGGCCGACAGCGGCGGGCCGGAAGTGCAGTTGGCCAGCACCACCGCCGCGACATCGTCCGCCACGCTGACGGTGAGATTCGCCAGGAAACCCGGCAGAGAACCCGAGTGCCCCACGAGCAGTCGACCCTCTCGGTGCTGGATCTGCAGTCCGAGGCCGTACGTCGTGCCGTCGACGACATCCGCGGCCTCGGCCGGCGCCGCGGGCATCCGCATCTCCCGCACCGTCCGAGCACTCAGCACCCGGTCGTCTCCCTTCGCCAGGAAGACGGCGAACCGCGCCAAGTCACCACTGGTCGACCAGAGTTGACCGGCCGGAGCCATGCGACCGAGATCCTCAGCCGGTTCGGGCAGCAGCACATCGGCCCACGGGTGCACCGCCCAGCCTCCCGCGTGCGGCGCCTGCGGTCGCGTACTCGTACGGTCGAGGCCCAGAGGTTCGAGCACTTCACGCCGCAATACCTCCTCCCACGGAGCCCCGCGCAGCTTCTCCACGAGCGCGCCCAACAGGGTGTAGCCGGGGTTGGAGTAGTGGAAGCGACGGCCGGCCGGATGCAGGAAGGGCTGCTCGCCCAGTACATCGGCGAGTTCGGGCCGCAAGGACCCAGGGGTGCGCTCCCACCACGGGGCAGGTGACTCGGCGGCCAATCCACTCGTGTGAGCGAGCAGTTCGGCGATGGTGGCCTCCCCCGCGCCGGTGCCCGGCACATGCTTCTCAAGCGGGTCACCGAGATCCAGCACACCCTCGTCACGCAGTCGCAGAACGAGAACCGCGGTGAAGGTCTTGGTGATCGAGCCGATCCGGTACTGCACGTGCTCATCCGGTCCGTGCCCGTCCACCGAGGTACGCGCGCCGTGCCACACGGTTCGTCCGTCCCGGACGACCGCAGCGACGAGCGAGGGGGCCCGCCCTTCGGCCTGGGCCACGGCGATCCGGTGCAGCAGCGCCCGACGCGTGCCGGGAAGCAGCTCTTCCTGAGGTGTCGTCATGCCCCCAGTCCATCCCGTGGGGCACTCGGGCGTCGAGCTCATTTACCCCGGGGCGGCCGGTCAGGTCTGGGCCATGTCCACGAAGCGTGAGTAGTGGCCCTGGAACGCGACCGTGATCGTCGCCGTCGGGCCGTTACGGTGCTTGGCCACGATCAGGTCGGCCTCGCCCGCACGTGGGGACTCCTTCTCGTAGGCGTCCTCGCGGTGCAGCAGGATGACCATGTCGGCGTCCTGCTCGATGGAGCCGGACTCACGCAGGTCGGAGACCATCGGCTTCTTGTCCGTGCGCTGCTCGGGACCACGGTTGAGCTGGGAGAGCGCGATGACCGGGAGCTCCAGCTCCTTGGCCAGCAGCTTGAGGTTTCGGGACATGTCCGAGACCTCCTGCTGACGGCTCTCGGCACGCTTGGAACCGCCGGACTGCATCAGCTGGAGGTAGTCGATGACGACGAGCTTGAGGTCGTTGCGCTGTTTGAGGCGGCGACACTTGGCGCGGATCTCCATCATCGACAGGTTCGGGGAGTCGTCGATGTAGAGCGGGGCGGCCGAGACGTCCGGCATTCTTCGGGCCAGGCGCGTCCAGTCCTCATCGGTCATCGTGCCGGAGCGCATGTGGTGCAGGGCGACCCGGGCCTCGGCGGACAGCAAACGCATCGCGATCTCGTTGCGGCCCATTTCGAGGGAGAAGATGACGCTCGGCAGGTTGTTCTTGATCGATGCCGCGCGCGCGAAGTCCAGCGCGAGCGTGGACTTGCCCATGGCGGGACGGGCGGCGATGACGATCATCTGGCCGGGGTGCAGGCCGTTGGTGAGCGAGTCGAAGTCCGTGAACCCCGTGGGGACGCCGGTCATCTCGCCACTGCGGGAGCCGATCGCCTCGATCTCGTCGAGCGCGCCCTCCATGATGTCGCCGAGCGGCAGGTAGTCCTCGCTGGTGCGCTGCTCGGTGACCGCGTAGATCTCGGCCTGCGCCCGGTTGACGATCTCGTCGACGTCGTCGTCGGCCGCGTACCCCATCTGCGTGATGCGGGTGCCGGCCTCCACCAGCCGACGCAGGACAGCGCGCTCGTGGACGATCTCCGCGTAGTACTCGGCGTTGGCCGCCGTCGGCACGGTCTGGACCAGCGTGTGCAGGTACGACGCCCCGCCGACCTTGTTGATCTCGCCACGCTTGGTGAGCTCGGCGGCGATCGTGATGGGATCGGCCGGCTCGCCCTTCGCGTAGACGTCGAGGATCGCCTGGAAGATCGTCTCGTGCGCGGGCTTGTAGAAGTCGTGGCCCTTGAGCACCTCGACGACGTCCGCGATGGCGTCCTTGGACAGGAGCATGCCACCAAGAACGGACTGCTCGGCGTCGAGGTCCTGTGGGGGGACGCGCTCGAAGGACGAACCGCCGCCGTCCCAGGTGCCGCTCTCCCGGCCGCGGTCGTGCTGCTCGTCGCGACCCGGGGCTCCGTCGCCGCGGCGGCGGGAGGCGGGCAGACGATCACTGGGACCGCTGTCGGCCCACGGATCGTCCAAGGGCTCGGAAATGCTCACCGAGCCACCTCCTCCCGTCCGCAGAGCGGACCTTCGCCGTGCCCCTCTTTTCTACGGCACGCCACTGACAAATGAGACGCCCAACTCCGGTTCTGGCGCGTCGGGTTTGTGGTGATTTACCAGCCGACGAACGGAGCGGGCGCCGGACAACCGTAGGCCTGCGGGCACCGTCAGCCAATCCGGTTATCCACAGGCCATGTGGACGACGGCCCGGATGCTGTGGAGAACTCCGCAAAACCTGTGCACGACTCGGTGGACAGGCCTGTGAACAAGCCACTGCACTTCTCGCGACAGCCGATCTGACCTGCGGCTTTCCCGTCCACCGGCTGTGCAGAAGAAAAACTTCCCAAGTCGGATCAAGATCCTTTCAAGTGGTGCACAAGAGTGCGCACCGCGAGATCACAGGTAAGGACTGCTAGGCAATTGCATCTATTACCTGTGGACGATTAGGTTGGTGCTCATGACACAGGCTCCCGCGACCCCCAGGGCCAACCGGCGACAGCACGACCGAGAGATCGTCACGCTGGCCGTCCCGGCCTTCGGCGCACTCGTCGCCGAGCCCCTCTTCGTCATGGCCGACAGCGCGATCGTGGGTCATCTCGGCACCGCGCAACTCGCAGGACTCGGCGTCGCCTCCGCTCTCCTCATGACCGCTGTCAGCATCTTCGTCTTCCTCGCCTACGCCACCACTGCCGCCGTCGCCCGACGCGTCGGCGCGGGCGACCTGCAAGCCGCCATCCGCCAAGGCATGGACGGCATCTGGCTGGCCTTGTTGCTCGGTGCCGCCGTCATCGCCGTCGTCATGCCCACGACACCGGCCATCGTGGAGCTCTTCGGCGCCTCCGACACCGCGGCCCCGTACGCGACCACCTATCTACGGATCTCGGCACTCGGCATCCCGGCCATGCTCGTCGTACTCGCCGCGACCGGAGTGCTGCGTGGCCTGCAGGACACCAGAACACCGCTCTATGTCGCCGTCGCGGGCTTCGTCGCCAACGCCGTACTCAACCTCGGCCTCGTCTACGGCGCGGATCTCGGCATCGCGGGCTCCGCCTGGGGCACC
This sequence comes from Streptomyces sp. NPDC002838, assembly GCF_040295365.1. Classification (NCBI taxonomy): domain Bacteria; kingdom Bacillati; phylum Actinomycetota; class Actinomycetes; order Kitasatosporales; family Streptomycetaceae; genus Streptomyces; species Streptomyces sp. NPDC002838. The sequence continues at coordinate 246,648 of NZ_JBEOVF010000007.1, forward strand.
GTCATCGCCCAATGGGGCATGGCCGCCGCCTATCTCGTAGTGGTTGTCCGCGGCGCCCGCAGGCACGGTGCCTCACTGCGCCCCGACGTCGACGGGATCAGGGCCTCCGCTCAAGCCGGCGTCCCCCTGCTGGTCCGCACGCTCTCGCTGCGAACGATTCTGATGATCGCCACAGCCGTCGCGGCCCGCCTCGGTGATGCCGACATCGCCGCGCATCAAATCATTCTGTCCCTGTGGAGCCTGCTCGCCTTCGCTCTCGACGCCATCGCCATCGCCGGCCAGGCCATCATCGGGCGGTATCTCGGCGCCGGCGACACCCAGGGTGCGCGTCAGGCGTGCCGTCGCATGGTGGAGTGGGGTATTGCGGTGGGTGTCATGCTGGGCGTCCTGGTCCTGATCGCTCGGCCGGTTTTCTTGCCGCTGTTCACCAGCGACTCCGTCGTCAAGGACGCCGCCCTGCCCGCTCTGGTGATCGTGGCCCTCTCGCAGCCGATCTGCGGCATCGTCTACGTTCTGGACGGAGTCCTCATGGGTGCCGGCGACGGCCCCTATCTGGCGTGGGCGATGCTGCTCACTCTGGCGGTCTTCACACCGGCCGCCCTGCTCGTACCTGCCCTGGGCGGCGGACTGGCGGCCATCTGGACCGCCATGACGCTGATGATGGCGGTGCGCATGCTGACCCTGTGGCTGCGTGCCCGCTCCGGCCGCTGGCTGGTGACAGGAGCGACTCGCTGACTGTTTCACGTGAAACTCTCCTGTCCGGCCGACCTGACCGTTTCACGTGAAACATGCCCGCCATGCCGAGCCGCACCTGCGGAAGGGGCCGCACCCTTGCGGGTACAGCCCCTTCTCGGCGTTCAAGCCGAGCGCAGCGATCAGGCCGCAACGACCTCGATGTTGACCTTGGCGGCAACCTCGGGGTGCAGACGCACGGACGTCTCGTGCGCGCCCAGGGTCTTGATCGGCGCGCCGAGCTCGATGCGGCGCTTGTCGACCTCGGGGCCACCGGAAGCCTTGATCGCGGAAGCGATGTCGGCCGGGGTGACGGAACCGAAGAGACGACCGGCGTCGCCGGAGCGGACGGCCAGGCGGACCTTGACACCCTCGAGCTGGGCCTTCACGGCGTTGGCCTGCTCGATGGTCTGGATCTCGTGGATCTTGCGAGCACGACGGATCTGCTCGACGTCCTTCTCGCCACCCTTGGTCCAGCGGATCGCGAAGTTCCGCGGGATCAGGTAGTTGCGAGCGTAACCGTCCTTGACGTCGACGACGTCGCCCGCGGCACCGAGGCCGGAGACCTCGTGGGTGAGGATGATCTTCATGTGTCGGTCACCCTTCCCTTATCGCGCGGTGGAGGTGTAGGGCAGCAGCGCCATCTCACGGCTGTTCTTGACAGCCGTGGCGACGTCACGCTGGTGCTGCGTGCAGTTGCCGGTCACGCGGCGGGCACGGATCTTGCCGCGGTCGGAAATGAACTTCCGCAGCATGTTCGTGTCCTTGTAGTCCACGTACGTGACCTTGTCCTTGCAGAAAGCGCAGACCTTCTTCTTCGGCTTGCGCACAGGCGGCTTCGCCATGGTGTATCTCCTGTGTGATCAAGAAGTGTGGGTACGGCCCACCCTTGGCCCGAAGGCCTAGAAGGGGGGCTCGTCCGAGTAGCCGCCGCCCTGCTGACCGCCGCCGGAGCTTCCGCCCCAGCCGCCGCCACCGCCGCCCTGGTTGCCACCGGCGGGAGCGCCGGTCGCCCACGGGTCGTCGGCGGGAGCGCTGCCGCCCTGCTGACCGCCGCCGGAGCTTCCGCCCCAGCCGCCGCCACCCTGGCCGCCGCCACCGCCGTAACCGCCCTGGCCACCGCGGCCGGTGGTCTTGGTGACCTTGGCCGTGGCATTGCGCAGGCTGGCGCCGACTTCCTCGACGTCCAGCTCATAGACCGTGCGCTTGACGCCCTCACGGTCCTCGTAGGACCGCTGCTTCAGCCGGCCCTGCACGATGACGCGCATGCCTCGCTGGAGCGACTCGGCGACGTTCTCCGCCGCCTGACGCCAGACCGAGCAGGTCAGGAACAGGCTCTCGCCGTCCTTCCACTCGTTCGTCTGGCGGTCGAAGGTGCGGGGGGTGGACGCGACACGGAACTTCGCGACCGCCGCACCGGACGGGGTGAAGCGCAGCTCGGGGTCGTCGACAAGATTGCCGACGACCGTGATGACGGTCTCGCCTGCCATGGGGAACCTCTCGGCGGGTTTGCTGCTGGCTGCTGGTGCTGCTACTCGAATCCCGAGATCAGCTGAGCGGGAGAGCTCAGTGGGTCTCGGGGCGGAGGACCTTGGTCCGGAGGACCGACTCGTTCAGGTTCATCTGGCGGTCGAGCTCCTTGACGACCGCAGGCTCGGCCTGCAGATCGATGACCGAGTAGATGCCCTCGGGCTTCTTCTTGATCTCGTACGAGAGACGACGACGGCCCCAGGTGTCGACCTTCTCGACCTTGCCGTTGCCCTCACGGACGACGGAGAGGAAGTTCTCGATCAGAGGGGCGACGGCGCGCTCCTCCAGATCGGGGTCGAGGATGACCATCACCTCGTAGTGACGCATGTGGAACCCACCTCCTTTGGACTCAGCGGCCACGGTCGTTCCGTGGCAGGAGGGTTGTGATGCGTACGCAACGGTATCGGCCGCCACTGACAATCGGGTGTCCCAGGCGGGAGTCCCTGTCGTGACGTGGGCAGACACTAGTGCAGACGGTACAGAGTACCCGCACACCCGCTTCTGGTTGAAATCCGGCCTCGTGAACCGTCAATCTGTACACATCGGGTGTGTATGGCGCTACGATGCGCCGCCTTTCGCAGGAGGTGCCCCATGGCACAAGCATTGCGACCCAACACCGGAGGGCTGTTCGCCACGGACGGCAAGCCCCATCCCCTCCAGGACACACTGCTTGCGGTGACCCTGGTGCTGGGCATCACGTCTTTCGTCACGGCGATGTTCCACGACCTGCACCTGCTCAGCTCCTGGACCGGCCTGGTGGGGCTCATCACCGGCGCGTACGGGCTGTGGATCTCGGAGACGACTCGTGAACGCTTCGGGCTGATCCTGGGCCTGGGCGCCGCAGGGGTCGGTTTCTTCCTCGGCATGGCGCACGGCGGTCTCTTCGGCGGGGTCGTCGGCTGACGCCACGGACACCGTTCACCGAACACCCCATAACGCACTATGGAAGGCCTCGGCGGCCAACAAGGCCGGGGCCAAGGTTCCGTACGCCCAGTCGGGGCGCTCGTAAGGCGCAGTAGGCTTCCGCACCAGAGCCGGAGCCCCTGTACCCATGGGGACACACCAGCCCGAGGAGCGCCCCGAATGAGCCTGACCCTGAGGACGATCAGTCGCGAGCAGCATCTGGCGTACATCCAGAGCCTGCCGTCGGCGAGCCACATGCAGGTTCCGGCCTGGGCGGACGTCAAGGCGGAGTGGCGCTCCGAGAGCCTCGGCTGGTTCGACGACCGCACCGGCGAGATGGTCGGTGCGGGCCTCGTCCTCTACCGGCAACTGCCCAAGATCAAGCGCTACCTCGCCTATCTGCCCGAGGGCCCGGTCATCAACTGGTTCGCGCCGAATCTCACCGACTGGCTGGAACCGATGCTCGCGCACCTCAAGCAGCAGGGCGCCTTCTCGGTGAAGATGGGCCCGCCGGTGATCATCCGGCGCTGGGAGGCCGGGTCCATCAAGCAGGGCATCCAGAACCCTGACGTGAAGCGGCTGCGCGACATCGAGGCCGACTTCATCGAACCGCGTGCCTTCGAGGTCGCCGACAAGCTGCGCCGCATGGGCTGGCAGCAGGGCGAGGACGGGGGCGCCGGCTTCGGCGACGTACAGCCGCGCTACGTCTTCCAGGTGCCGCTGGCCAATCGCTCTCTGGAAGAGGTCCACAAGAACTTCAACCAGCTGTGGCGCCGCAACATCAAGAAGGCCGAGAAGGCCGGCGTCGAGGTCGTCCAGGGTGGCTACCACGACCTCGAGGAATGGCAGCGGCTGTACGAGATCACGGCCGTGCGCGACCACTTCCGGCCCCGCCCGCTGTCGTACTTCCAGCGCATGTGGACGGCCCTCAACACCGAGGACCCCAACCGCATGCGGCTGTACTTCGCCCGGCACAACGGCGTGAATCTCTCGGCGGCGACGATGCTCATCGTCGGCGGACACGTCTGGTACTCCTACGGCGCCTCCGACAACATCGGCCGCGAGGTCCGGCCCTCGAACGCGATGCAGTGGCGGATGCTGCGCGACGCCTACGCGCTCGGCGCCACCGTCTACGACCTGCGAGGCATCTCCGACTCGCTGGACGAGACCGACCACCTCTTCGGCCTGATCCAGTTCAAGGTGGGCACGGGCGGCCAGGCCGCGGAGTACCTCGGTGAGTGGGACTTCCCGCTGAACAAGCTGCTCCACAAGGCGCTCGACATCTACATGTCGCGCCGCTGAGCCCCAGCCATTTGCTTCGATAGCTTCCATACCTCTGATACACCGCAGCCACGAGAAAGGTTCCAGGTCCGGCCATGGCGCTCACGCTCTACGTCGACACCGCGCGCTGGCGGGCGCACCACAAGCACGTGCAAGAGCAGTTCCCGGGTCTGGTCCCGGTCTGCAAGGGCAACGGCTACGGCTTCGGACACGAGCGGCTCGCGGAGGAAGCCACTCGGTTGGGCTCGGACGTCCTCGCCGTCGGTACGACGTACGAGGCCGCTCGGATCAAGGACTGGTTCGGCGGTGACCTGCTGGTCCTGACGCCGTACCGACGCGGCGAGGAGCCCGTCCCGCTGCCCGACCGGGTCATCCGCTCGGTGTCGTCGATCGACGGTGTCTACGGCCTCGTGGGCGCCCGGGTGGTCATCGAGGTGATGTCCTCGATGAAGCGGCACGGCATCAGCGAGCAGGACCTGCCCCAACTGCACGCGGCCATAGAGAACGTCCGCCTGGAAGGCTTCGCGATCCACCTGCCGCTGGACCGGACCGACGGCTCTGACGCCGTCGAGGAGGTCATCGGCTGGATGGACCGGCTGCGCGCGGCCCGTCTGCCACTGCACACGATGTTCGTCAGCCACCTCAAGGCCGAGGATCTCGCCCGGCTGCAACAGCAGTTCCCGCAGACCCGCTTCCGCGCCCGCATCGGCACGCGGCTGTGGCTGGGGGACCACGAGGCCACCGAGTACCGCGGAGCGGTCCTGGACGTCACCCGCGTCTCCAAGGGCGACCGCTTCGGCTACCGGCAGCAGAAGGCGGCCTCCGACGGCTTCCTGGTGGTCGTGGCGGGCGGTACGTCGCACGGGGTGGGCCTGGAGGCTCCCAAGGCCCTGCACGGTGTCATGCCACGCGCCAAGGGCGTCGCCCGGGCCGGCCTCGCCACGGTCAACCGGAACCTTTCTCCGTTCGTCTGGGGCGGCAAGCAGCGCTGGTTCGCTGAGCCGCCGCACATGCAGGTCTCGATCCTGTTCGTGCCGGCCGACGCCCCGGAGCCGAAGGTCGGCGAGGAGCTGGTGGCTCATCTGCGGCACACCACCACGCAGTTCGACCGGCTCGTCGACCGCTGAGCACGCGTAGAGACAGCAGGAAGGCCGTACACGGAAGGTTCCGTGTACGGCCTTTGGCGTGGTTCGGCTACGCCCCGTTCGCTCCGAGCGAACGGCGGTCCGAGTCCCGACTGCCCCATTCCACTTGGGGCCCGTCGAAGTGAGCCCCGTGCCGCGGCGGATGAGCGGCAGGGCCGACGACGAAGACGTCCTCAGCACGGTCGAGCACCCCGCCCGAGGGGTCGTCGTCACCGGCCCGGCGCACGACGTCCCGCTCCGGCATGAGGATGTCGCGCACGACCAGGACGCACAGGTACAGCGTGCCCAGGAGATGCAGGGCGATGGCCCAGTGGTACCCATCGGTCGGCAGGCCCTTGTGGGCGTCTCCGCTGGTCGTGTACGCGAGATACATCCAGATCCCCAGGAAGTACGCCACCTCGCCCGCCTGCCAGATCAGGAAGTCACGCCACTTCGGCCGGGCCAGCGCTGCCAGCGGAACCAGCCAGAGGACGTACTGCGGCGAGTAGACCTTGTTGGTCAGGATGAACGCCGCGACGATCAGGAAGGCGAGCTGGGCGAAGCGCGGACGGCGCGGGGCGGTGAGCGTGAGCGCCGCGATGCCCGCGCAGCACAGCAGCATCAACAGCGTGGCCATCGTGTTGACGGTGTCGGTGCTGGGCGGGTTGCTCGAGTTCTGGGTCCAGATCAGCCAGAACGAGCCGAAGTCGACGCCCCGTTCCTGGCTGAACGTGTAGAACTTCGACCAGCCGTCGAAGGCGAAGAGCATCACGGGCAGATTCACGACCAGCCAGGCCACGGCCGCGCCCACCAGAGCCGTCCCGTACTCCCGCCACCGACCCGCGCGCCAGCACAGCACGAGCAGCGGGCCGAGCAGCAGGAAGGGATAGAGCTTGGCGGCCGTGGCGAGCCCCAGCAGGACGCCGAAGGCGAGGGCGCGGCCCCGCGACCACATCAGCATCGCGGCGGCCGTCAGAGCGACCGCCAGCAGGTCCCAGTTGATGGTGGCGGTCAGCGCGGCCGCAGGCGCCAGGGCGACCAGCAGGCCGTCCCAGGGACGCCGGGCGTGAGTCCGGGCCACGCACACGGCGATGACGGCGGCGCACACCATCAACATGCCGGCGTTGACCATCCAGTACCACTGCTCCTGGTCCTGGATGCTCCCACTGCCGGGCGTGAGCCAGGAGGCGACCTCCATGAACACACCGGTCAGTACCGGGTACTCGAGGTACTGCATGTCACCGGGGAGCTTGTCGAAGTACGGCACGAGCCCGTCGGCGAAGCCTCGCCCCTGATAGAGGTGCGGGATGTCCGAGTAGCACGCATGCGTGTACTGCGAGCTGGCACCGAAGAACCAGGCGCCGTTGTAGCAGGGCGCCTTCTGGACCAGGCCGAGGGCGAACATGCCGATCGCCACGAGCCCGATCACTCGGACGGGACTCCACCAGGACGTCCCCAGCAGGGCGCGCCGTCCGATCGGGCCACCGATCAGTTCACTGCCGCTCGCGGCCACCACGTCGTCTTTGGTCGGCCGCACCAGGTCCGGCTCGTGCACGCTCGCTTGCGTCGATTCTGCACTGGGCATGCCGCACATCCTGCCGTACCTGCCTAGGAGTACGCCGAGGGCCGCCGCACCTGGTGGGTGCGGCGGCCCATGTTTCACGTGAAACACCCTCGACGGGCGATATGGCGACTAACCGGTCGGGCCTCCGAAGAAGTCTCCGTTGCCATTGCCTCTGCTGTTGCCGGTCTCGCCCGTCTCTGTGGTCGTGGGCGTGGGCGTCACACCTCCGTCGGTGCCGCCGTTGTCCGTCCCGCCGGTGTCACCGGGAGGAGGGCACTGGAAGCCGAAGCAGGTCTCGGTCGGCGAGGGTGTCGGACTGGTCGTCGGCTCGCTGGGCGTCGGGCTCGGTGTCGGACTGGCCGACGTGGGCGCCTCGCTGGGTGTGGGAGCAGGCGTCGGGGTCGGGACGTCGTTGATGATCTCGCCGATGGGCTCCGGGGTCGGGAACTTCTCCGCCGGCTCGCCCTTCAGCGCCTGTTCCATGTAGTCCTGCCAGATCTGGGACGGGAACGAAGCACCGTGGATCTTCTTCTCGCCGCCCGTTCCGAACATCTCCAGGAACTCGCGGTTCTTGTTGGTCTCGTCGTCGTCCAGACGGAACATGCTGATCGAAGTGGCCAGCTGCGGGGTGTAGCCGACGAACCAGGCGGACTTGTTGCCGTCTGTAGTACCGGTCTTGCCCGCCACCTGACGTCCGGTCAGCTGGGCGTTGGTGCCTGTGCCGTCCTCAACCACGGTCTTCAGCACGTCCGTGACGTTGTCGGCCACGTTTGACTCGAACGCTTGCTTGGTCACCACCTCGTGGGTGAAGACCGGGCCGTCCTTGTCCGTGACCTTCGTGACGGAGAACGGCTCACGCTGCTTGCCGCTGGCCGCGAAGGTGGCGTACGCGCCCGCCATGCGGATCGCACTGGGGTCGGAGATGCCGATAGAGAAGGACGGAAAGCTGGTGCCGGCGAGGCTGTTCTCCTTGAGGCCCGCGTCCATGGCCGCCTCCTTCACCTTGTCCAGCCCGACGTCCATGCCGAGCTGCACGAAGGCGGAGTTCACCGACTCCCGCATCGCCTCTCGGAGGTCGATCTGGTACTTCGGCGGAGTGCCGTACGACTCCTGGCCGTCATTCTCCTGGAGCCACTCCTTGCCCTTCTCGTTCTTCCAGATCGCCCCGTCGTACGTCTTGATCTTGAGATCGTTCTTGCCGCTGTAAAGGCTCTTCGGGGAGACCTTGGTGCGCTCGTCCTGTGCCTGCACCTCGGGACCGTCAGGGTCGCGCACACCCCACTTCATCGCCGCAGCCAGCACGAGCGGCTTGAAAGTCGAACCGACCTGGGCACCGGTCGCATCGGCGTTGTTGGTGAAGTGCTTCGTGGCGTCCTCGCCGCCATAGATGGCCTTGATGGCGCCGGTCGCCGGGTCCACGGAAGCACCGCCGAACTGGACGTGGGTGTCCGTATCCGGGCGCTCCTTGGGCTTGATCTTCGCCTTCTGGACCTTCTGGACCGACTTCTCGAGCTCGTCGACCTTCTTCTTGTCGAAGGTCGTGTAGATCGAAAGGCCGCCTTGCTGCAGCTTGTCGGCGGTGACGATGTCGTTGTTGAGCAGGTACGCCTTGGCGAGGTCAACGAGGTAGCCGATCTGACCGCTCAGCTCGTTGTTCGAGCGCGGATTCTGCGTTTTGGGGAGCGTGGTGGTGTACTTGGCCCGCTCCGTAGCGCTCAGATGGCCGTACTCGACCATCTTGTCGAGGGTGTCCTGCATCTGGGTCAGGGCCCGCTTGCTGTTGGCCGCGGGAGTGGCGGCCGTGTCGATGGACGTCGAGCCCGCCGGGTCGTAGTACGTGGCGCCCTTGAGTGTCGCCGCCAGGAAGGCACACTCACCAGGGTTCAGCTTGATGGCGTCCTTGTTGAAGTACGCGCGCGCGGCCGCCTGGATTCCGTAGGCCCCACGTCCGTAGTACGCGGAGTTCAGGTAGCCCTCCATGATCTTGTCCTTCGACATGGTGGCACCCACCTTGATCGAGACGAAGATCTCCTTGAACTTCCGCGAGACGGTCTGGGACTGGTCGTTCAGCATCGCGTTCTTGACGTACTGCTGGGTGATGGTGGAGCCACCCTGTGTCTCGGCGCCCCTGGCCATGTTGAACACGGCTCGGGCGATGCCCTTCGGGTCGATGCCGCTGTCGGTCTCGAAGGTCTTGTTCTCCTGCGAGATGACGGCGTTCTGCATGTCCTTGGGGATCTGCGCGAGGTTGACCATCTGGCGGTTCGTCTCACCGCCCGTGGCGACCATCTCTTTGCCGTTGGCCCAGTAGTAGACGTTGTTCTGCGCCTTTGCGGTCTCCGCGATGTTCGGGACGTTCACCATGGCGTACCCGATGCCCGCGACGGCCACCAGGCTCCCGATGAACCCGATGCACATGCCGGACACGAGCTTCCAGGACGGCACCCAGCGGCGCCACCCGTACCTGCCCGCCCGCGGATAGTCGACGATCCGCTTCCTGTCGGAGACGGCCGCGCGCCCCCGGGCCCGTCCGGGACCTCCCGGGACGGCACCTCGGCCACCACGGCCGGCTGGTTCGGTCGCTCTGCGTCGGCCGCCACTGCTTCTCTGTGCCGCCCGGCGGGCCTCGGCACGGCCGCCGTACGGACGCTCCTCGCCTCCCGGATCATAGGAACCCGACCCGGGGGAACTGGTCCCATAGGAGTCGGAAGGAGACCCGGTGGCGCCTCGCGGTGCCGCGCGGCGGCCGGAGGACGAGCCGGACTGGCCGCGTCGGGCCGCGGCACGTCCGCCTCCCTGCGGCTGCGGCGGTTTGCGACGGTGCTCGCTCATCGAACGACTACTCCTCGGGCAGGCGCACCTTTGCGCGCCTGGAAACGGCGGCTGGTTTCCGGTCCCCCCGAAGTACGGATGCGGTGGGTTCCGCATTCACCCGTACTACACCAAGGACGAGGACGTCCCCAGACGTCACTTGGTTCCCGGTGGTGGTCATGGCGCACAGACTACGCACCGTCAAAACCTGCCTAGCCCTGAAGTTCACCCCAAATCAGGCAACTTGCTTCCCATGAATCGGTGATGTGATCCCGTTCACCACCCTCCCTCTTGTCGCATCCGGAAGGTCGTTCTATCGTCGTGATGTATCGAGTCGATACATCGGCGCGACATAAGACCGTCACGACCGTCCGCGGCAGAGAGGAGGCGACGATGAGCCGGCGTTCCGGGATCCTCGAGTTCGCCGTACTCGGCCTGCTCCGCGAGTCCCCGATGCACGGCTATGAGCTGCGCAAACGACTCAATACATCACTGGGTGTGTTCCGTGCGTTCAGCTACGGCACCCTGTACCCCTGCCTCAAGACGCTGGTCGCCAACGGCTGGTTGATCGAAGAGCCGGGTAACACCTCCGAGGACGCCCTCGCCGCACCACTCGCAGGGCGTCGCGCCAAGATCGTCTATCGGTTGACGGCGGAAGGTAAGGAGCACTTCGAGGAGCTCCTCTCGCAGACGGGCCCCGACGCGTACGAGGACGAGCACTTCGCCGCCCGCTTCGCCTTCTTCGGGCAGACGTCGCGTGACGTGCGCATGCGCGTGCTCGAAGGCCGCCGCAGCCGGTTGGAGGAGCGCCTGGAGAAGATGCGCGCCTCACTGGCGCGCACCCGGGAGCGCCTCGACGACTACACGCTTGAGCTCCAGCGCCACGGGATGGAGTCCGTGGAGCGCGAAGTGCGCTGGCTGAACGAGCTCATCGAAAGCGAGCGGGCGGGCCGGGACCTCAAGGGTCCCGCCCGCGGAGAACCCGCTCGCGACACCACAGAGGGAGCGCCGGGCGTCCTGCCCCGGCCCGGGGACACCCCCAGGCCGGATACGCCCGGCGACACCGCCACGTGAGGCCCCTGCCAGGGCCTCACTCGTACACACAGGGAGCAACCGGAATGGGTTCGGTTCGCGTAGCCATCGTCGGCGTGGGCAACTGCGCCGCCTCGCTGGTGCAGGGAGTCGAGTACTACAAGGACGCCGACCCGGCGTCCAGGGTCCCCGGCCTGATGCACGTCCAGTTCGGCGACTACCACGTCCGTGACGTCGAGTTCGTCGCCGCGTTCGATGTCGACGCGAAGAAGGTCGGCCTCGACCTGGCGGACGCCATCGGCGCCAGCGAGAACAACACCATCAAGATCTGCGACGTTCCGTCCACCGGCGTGAAGGTCCAGCGCGGCCACACCCTCGACGGCCTCGGCAAGTACTACCGCCAGACCATTGAGGAGTCCGCCGAGGAGCCGGTCGACGTCGTCCAGGTCCTCAAGGACAAGCGGGTCGACGTTCTCGTCTGCTACCTGCCCGTGGGCTCCGAGGACGCGGCGAAGTTCTACGCCCAGTGCGCCATCGACGCCAAGGTGGCGTTCGTCAACGCCCTGCCGGTCTTCATCGCCGGCACCAAGGAGTGGGCGGACAAGTTCACCGAGGCGGGTGTCCCGATCGTCGGCGACGACATCAAGTCCCAGGTCGGCGCCACCATCACGCACCGCGTCATGGCGAAGCTGTTCGAGGACCGGGGCGTCGTCCTGGACCGTACGATGCAGCTGAACGTCGGCGGCAACATGGACTTCAAGAACATGCTCGAGCGCGACCGCCTGGAGTCCAAGAAGATCTCCAAGACGCAGGCCGTCACCTCCCAGATCCGCGACCGCGACATGGGCGCGGACAACGTCCACATCGGCCCGTCCGACTACGTGGCCTGGCTCGACGACCGCAAGTGGGCCTACGTCCGCCTCGAGGGCCGTGCCTTCGGTGACGTCCCGCTGAACCTGGAGTACAAGCTCGAGGTCTGGGACTCCCCGAACTCGGCCGGTGTCATCATCGACGCCCTGCGCGCCGCGAAGATCGCCAAGGACCGAGGCATCGGCGGTCCGATCCTGTCGGCGTCTTCGTACTTCATGAAGTCCCCGCCGGTCCAGTACTTCGACGACGAGGCCCGCGAGAACGTCGAGAAGTTCATCAGCGGCGAGGTCGAGCGCTGAGAAGGGCTGCGCTGCGGTCTGTTGGGGGTCCCCGAGGCATTGCGCCCGGGGACCCTCCCCGTATGTGAGGCTGTGCCCCATGGCCGTCGTCCGTGACCTGCGCGTCCTGCTCCGCTTCCGGAACTTCCGACGCCTCCTCGCCGTGCGTCTGCTCTCACAGGGCGCCGACGGTGTCTACCAGGTCGCGCTCGCCTCCTACGTCGTCTTCTCGCCGGAGAGGCAGACCTCCGCCACCGCGATCGCCTCCGCATTGGCTGTCCTACTGCTCCCGTACTCCCTGGTGGGCCCCTTCGCCGGCGTCCTGCTGGACCGCTGGCGCCGCCGTCAGGTCTTCCTGTACGGCAACCTGGTACGCGCCATGATGGCGTCGGTCACGGCCGTCCTGATCGTCAGCCACGTCCCCGACTGGCTCTTCTACGCTTCCGCGCTGTGCGTCACCGCCGTCAACCGCTTCGTCCTCGCCGGCCTGTCCGCCGCACTGCCCCGCGTGGTGGACACGGAGCGCCTGGTGATCGCCAACTCCCTTTCCCCCACCGCCGGAACGCTCGCGGCGACCGCGGGCGGTGGCCTCGCCTTCCTGGTACGGATCCTGGTCGCGGACTCTGACGCGGCCGTGGTGCTGATGGGAGCCGCGCTGTACCTGTGCGGAGCGCTCGCCTCGCTGCGCATGGCGCTGGAGCTGCTCGGCCCCGACCGCTCGCTGGTGCAGCCCCGGCTCACGACGGCACTCGCCGGGACCGCCCGTGACCTGGTGGCGGGCGTACGGCACATCGCCGCACCGTCGCGCCGGGAGGCCGCCTGGTCGCTCGGCGCGATGACCCTGATGCGGTTCTGCTACGGCGCCCTGACGGTCATGCTGCTGATGCTCTGCCGGTACGCGTTCTCCTCGACCCCCGATGAGGGACTCGCCCTGCTGGGGCTGGCGTTGGGTATCTCTGGCGCCGGCTTCTTCGCGGCGGCCGTGATGACGCCCTGGGCGGCAGTGCGGCTCGGGCCCGGCCGCTGGATCGTCGTGTGCGCCTCAGCCGCCGCGTTCCTGGAGCCCACGCTCGGCCTCCCGTTCGCCACCATCCCCATGCTCGCCGCGGCCTTCGTGCTTGGCCTGACCACCCAAGCCGCGAAGATCGCCACGGATACCATCGTCCAGTTCTCGGTGGACGACGGCTTCCGCGGCCGGATCTTCTCCGTCTACGACGTGCTCTTCAACATCGCCTACGTGTCCGCCGCCGCGGTCGCCGCTCTCATGCTGCCGCCGGACGGTCGCTCGGTGCCCCTGGTGATCATCATCGCCGTTATCTACGGGGCAGTTGCCGTGACTATGGGGCGCTTCGAACGCCGAGCCAAGTAGGCCACACGCTTACACGCGAGGGGCGATGTTTCACGTGAAACATCGCCCCTCGTCCGTCCCGGGATCATGTTTCACGTGAAACATGACCCGCGTTCCACGCCTTCAGCTCTGCTCGCCCCACCACTCCTTGAGGGCGTTGACTGCCGCGTCCTCACCCATCGGCCCGTTCTCCAGGCGAAGCTCCAGCAGGAACTTGTACGCACGCCCGACAGCCGGGCCCGGGGGAACACCCAGGATCTCCATGATCTGGTTGCCATCCAGATCCGGGCGAATCGCGTCCAGCTCCTCCTGCTCCTGAAGCTGAGCGATCCGCTCCTCAAGACCGTCATACGCCCGGGATAGCGCGACCGCCTTGCGCTTGTTCCGCGTCGTGCAGTCCGAGCGGGTCAGCTTGTGGAGGCGGTCGAGCAGGGGGCCGGCGTCCCGGACATAGCGGCGGACCGCGGAATCGGTCCACTCCCCGGTGCCGTACCCGTGGAAGCGCAGGTGGAGTTCGACCAGGCGCGAGACGTCCCTCACCAGTTCGTTGGAGTACTTCAGTGCGGTCATCCGCTTCTTGGTCATCTTCGCCCCGACCACCTCGTGGTGGTGGAACGAGACCCGCCCGTCCTTCTCGAAGCGGCGAGTGCGCGGCTTACCGATGTCGTGCAGCAGCGTGGCCAGACGCAGGGTCAGGTCAGGGCCGTCCTCCTCCAGGGCCATCGCCTGCTCCAGGACGATCAGTGTGTGTTCGTAGACATCCTTGTGCCGGTGGTGCTCGTCGCTCTCCAGACGCAGAGCCGGCAGCTCGGGCACCGTATGCCCGGCGAGCCCGGTGTCGACCAGCAGCGTGAGACCCTTGCGTGGATACGCGGACAGGATCAGCTTGTTCAGCTCGTCCCGCACCCGCTCGGCCGAAACGATCTCGATGCGCCCGGCCATTTCGTTCATGGCCGTGACCACCTCGGGAGCCACCTCGAAGTCGAGCTGGGCCGCGAAGCGCGCGGCCCGCATCATTCGCAGCGGATCGTCCGAGAAGGACTCCTCGGGAGTGCCCGGGGTACGCAGGACACGCGCCGCGAGGTCGTCGAGCCCGCCGTGAGGGTCGATGAACACCTTCTCCGGCAGCGCGACGGCCATCGCGTTCACGGTGAAGTCACGCCGGACGAGGTCCTCCTCGATGGAGTCGCCGTACGACACCTCGGGCTTGCGTGAGGTCCGGTCGTACGCCTCCGACCGGTAGGTGGTGACCTCGACCTGGTAACCGTCTTTCTGGGCCCCGACAGTGCCGAAGGCGATCCCGACCTCCCACACGGCGTCCGCCCACGGCCGCACGATCTTCAGTACGTCCTCGGGACGGGCGTCGGTCGTGAAGTCCAGATCATTGCCGAGCCGGCCCAGCAGCGCGTCCCGGACCGATCCACCGACCAGGGCGAGTGAGAACCCGGCCTCCTGGAAGCGGCGGGCAAGGTCATCGGCGACAGGGGCGACCCGCAGCAGCTCACCCACCGCGCGCTGCTGCACCTGGCTGAGGGCACTGGCGTTGTCTTCGTTGGCGTTCGGCACAACAAAAGAGGGTACGTGGCCCGGACGACCGCGAGCCCCTCCATTAAACATGCACAGACTCTCCACCCTGACCTGCGCGGGGTCGGCCCGTGAGGCGCACGGCAGCGGTCCCCTTATACGTGCACATTAGGGACAGCACGGCAGAGTCGTCTGATCTTGCTCCGATCTTGTGAAGCAGTCCGCGGCACTTCCCCTCAGCGCGCATCGTTACCATGCGTGGACGCACATTCCGACGACCACCACTGACGACGACGAGGGACGGACGAGCGCGTGGCCGAGGCGGCAGACTTCCAGGGGACGAGTGCCTCACCTGCCCGCCGCTGGCTGCGGCGCACCGGAGCACTGCTCGCGGGGCTTCCTCTCCTGGCCGGACTGTGCCAGCTGCCCGCCGCCCCGTCGGCGGACGCCACCGAACAGACCGCCACGCAGGCCGCCGACTCGGGCACGGTGTCCGTGGCCCTCGACACGCTCAGCCCCAGCGCCCCAACGGACGGGGACACGCTGACCGTGTCCGGCACGGTCACCAACAACGGCAAGCAGACCGTCACGGACGCCCACGTCGGCCTGCGGGTGGGTCCCGAACTGACGACACGCTCGGCCATCGACCGCACAGCCAAGGACAGCAGCGATCTCCAGGGCATCACCGGCTCCGAGGTCGGCGGCAAGTACGTCGAGAAGTTCGCCAAACTGACCCCGGGCGTCGCCCAGCGATTCTCCCTCTCGGTGCCGGTCGACGAGCTGGACCTCGGCGACAGTGGGGTCTACCAGTTCGCCGTCTCGCTCTCCGGCGAGACATCCGCGCAGCCGTGGGAGCAGGTGCTCGGCGTCCAGCGGACGTTCCTGCCGTGGCAGTCGGGCGAGGCCGGCACCAAGACGAGAACGACGTATCTGTGGCCTCTGATCTCCACCGCCCACATGACGGCGGAGACAGGATCGAACGAACAGCAGACGCCGGTCTTCCTCAACGACGACCTGGCCAAGGAGATCTCCCCGGGCGGACGCCTCGACCAGATGTTGTCGCTGGGCAAGAACCTCGACGTCACCTGGGTGATCGACCCCGACCTGCTGGCCTCCGTCGATGCGATGACACGTCCTTACGAGGTCAGGACGGGCGACACCACCAGGGCCGGTACCTATCAGACGGTCGCCAAGCAGTGGCTCGCCGAGCTGCAGAAAGCGGTGGAGGACAAGGAGGTCGTCGCCCTGCCCTTCGCCGACCCGGATCTCGCCTCCCTCGCCCACAACGGCACGAGCGTCACCGGCTCGCTGAGCCACCTCAAGGAGGCCACCGACGTCGTCGCCAACACGGTGGAGCCGATCCTCCACGTGAAACCGGTCACCGACTTCGCCTGGCCCGTGGACGGCGCCGTCGACCCGTCGATCGTCAAGGTCGCCACCTCCGCCGGCGCCGACAAGGTGATCGCCCGCAGCGACAGCCTCCAGGAGACGGGCGGTCTGCCGTACGCGCCCTCCGCGGCCCGTCCCATCGGCGGCGGCACCACGGCGGTCGTCGCGGACGCGCGGCTGTCGACGGCGTTTCAGGGCGACCTGACGAGGGCCTCCGCCGCCACACTCGCCGTGCAGCGGTTCCTGGCCCAGAGCCTCGCCCTGAACCTGCAGACGAACAACCAGCGCAGCATCGTCGTCGCCCCGCAACGCATGCCGACGGCGGGCCAGGCCCAGGCGATGGCCGAGGCGTTGACGGCCCTCCAGAGCGACGACTGGTCCGAGTCCCAGGAGCTCACGGCGGCCGCCGCCGTCAAGCCGGACCCGGCAGCCACCACGAAGGTGCCCTCGAGGTCCGCGTACCCTTCCTCGCTGCGGAAGCAGGAGCTGCCTCGGACGGCGTTCGCGCAGATCGCCACCACGCAGGAGAAGCTCGACAACTTCAAGGTGGTCCTCAGCGACCAGTCCCGGGTGGTGACCCCCTTCGGACGGGCCATGAACCGCGAGATGTCCACGTCGTGGCGCGGTCGCGCCACCGAGGCGACAGGCTTCCGCGGAGACGTCGCGGCATACCTCGACGAGCTGAGCGACCAGGTCAAGCTGATCAAGAAGTCAGAGACCAAGCTCTCCGGACGCAGCGCCACGATCCCGGTGACCGTGCAGAACAACCTGGTGCAGGGCGTGGACCACCTCGTGCTGCGGCTCACCTCGCTGAGCCCGAAGCGACTCGAGATCGGCGGCGAGGCCTACACCGAGCAGCCGGTCGAGATCTCCGGCAGCCGCAGCCAGACGGTGAAGTTCACCACGACGGCCAACGCCAACGGCCGGGCGACCGTGGTCGCCCAGCTGTACACGGAGGACGGCCAGGCCTACGGCGATCCTGTCACCTTCGACGTGAAGGTCACCGAGTTCACGGCCACTGTGATGCTGGTCATCGGCGGCGGTGTCCTGCTACTCGTCCTCGCCGGCTTCCGGATGTACACGCAGCGCAAGCGAGCGGCCGCCCGTGAGGCCGAGGAGGAGGACAGCGAAGCGGCGGGCGAGGCCGCAAGAGGCCCGAAGAACCTGGACAGCCCCGAAGACCGTCTCAAGGAAGAATCCGGCACTCGGCCCGGGGCGGACGACCCGGAGCAGCCGAGTGACCCGACAGCGGACACCGCAGCGGAAAGCAACGACCCGTCCGGCACGGGTGAGAGAGTAAACCGTTGAGGATGTCGTGGCCGGTGGGCCCGGGACGATGAGGTGGGGTAACCATGAACGCGCCGTACGACGGTGACCGTGGCCAGGCCGCGGGCAGCTCGGGCCACCCCGAAGGCCCGCCGCCCGAGGCCGGCCAGGTGCCGCCGCAGCCTCCCGCGGACATGTACCTCCAGGACGCCTACGACCAGGACCCCTACCGGGCACAGGACCTCTACGCCCAGGACCCGGTAGCCGAGGCGCTCTACGACCGTTCCGCCCACCCGCCGCCGCCTCCGGGCACGTATCAGCCGCAGCAGCCGCTCTACGCCCAGCCACCCCAGTCGCCGTACGCCCCCGACCCGCGTGTGTGGGCGCAGACCCCGGCGCCCGAGCCGGAGGGCCCGACCCAGTACCTGCCGTACGGCGACGACCCGCGCACCACCCAGTTCGTGGGCGTCGACGACCTCGTCACCCAAGCCGGCGAAGAGCGCCACGAACCGGACGCCTTCGCACACCTCTTCCGGGACCAGCAGCAGGGCACTGGGCACCCGAACTACGAGCCCCCGTCCGTGCCCAACCCGTCCCCGGCACCGCACGCGAACCAGTACCCGGCGGCGACACCGCCTGCCGCAGGCCAGTACCCGGCCTACCCGGCCTCGACACCGCCCTCCGCTGCCGAGGCCGCCGCACCGGCGCCCGCAACCGCCCCTGCCGCGAAGAAGGGCGGGCGGGCCACAGGTCTGCTGAAGTCGAGCGCCGTGATGGCTGCGGGCACGATGGTCTCCCGCCTCACCGGCTTCATCCGCTCCGCGCTGATCGTCTCGGCGCTGGGCGTCGGCCTGCTCGGTGACACCTTCCAGGTCGCCTATCAGCTGCCGACGATGATCTACATCCTGACCGTCGGCGGCGGCCTCAACTCCGTCTTCGTTCCGCAGCTCGTGCGCTCCATGAAGGAGGACGAGGACGGCGGCGAGGCATACGCCAACCGACTGCTGACACTCGTCATGGTGGCCCTCGGCACGCTCACCGTGCTCGCGATCCTCGGCGCGCCGTTCCTCATCCGGCTGCTGTCCGACTCGGTGGCCGGCGACCCGGCGGCCAACGAGGTCGGCATCACCTTCGTCCGCTACTTCCTGCCGTCGATCTTCTTCATGGGCATCCACGTCGTGATGGGGCAGATCCTCAACGCTCGCGGGAAGTTCGGCGCGATGATGTGGACCCCGGTCCTGAACAACATCGTCATCATCGTGACGCTGGGCATGTTCATGTGGGTGTACGGCACCGCGGCCGACTCCGGCATGAAGGTCACGAACATTCCCCCGGAAGGCCAGCGACTTCTCGGCATCGGCGTCCTGCTCGGCCTCGTCGTACAGGCGCTGGCGATGATCCCCTACCTGCGCGAGACGGGATTCCGGCTGCGGCCGCGCTTCGACTGGAAGGGCCACGGTCTCGGCAAGGCCGTGACCCTCGCCAAGTGGACCGTCCTGTTCGTCCTCGCCAACCAGGCCGGCGCGCTCGTCGTCACCCAGCTGTCCACCGCCTCCGGCAAGGCCTCGCCCGTCGACGGCACCGGCTTCGCCGCCTACGCCAACGCCCAGCTGATCTGGGGCCTGCCGCAGGCCATCATCACCGTCTCCCTGATGGCCGCCCTGCTGCCGCGCATCTCGCGCTCGGCGGCCGAGGGCGACGCCGGCGCCATCCGCGACGACATCTCGCAGGGCCTCAGGACGACGGCCGTCGCGATCGTGCCCATCGCCTTCGGCTTCGTCTCGCTCGGCATTCCGATGTGCACGCTGATCTTCGGCTCCTCGGGCACCAGCGAGGCCACGAACATGGGATACATGCTGATGGCCTTCGGCCTCGGTCTGATCCCGTACTCCGTCCAGTACGTCGTCCTGCGCGCCTTCTACGCCTACGAGGACACCCGGACGCCCTTCTACAACACGGTCATCGTCGCAGCCGTCAACGCCGCCGCCTCCGCCGCCTGTTACTTCGTGCTCCCGGCCCGCTGGGCCGTGGTCGGCATGTCCGCCTCGTACGGCCTCGCCTACGCGATCGGCGTCGGTGTCGCCTGGAACCGGCTGCGCAAGCGGCTGGGCGGAGACCTGGACGGCAAGCGCGTCCTGCGAACGTACGCCAGGCTCTGCATCGCGTCGGTACCGGCGGCATTGCTCAGCGGGGCGGCCGTCTACGGCGTCGGGCACTCGCTCGGCCAGGGTGTCGTCGGCTCCTTCGCCGCCCTCATCGCCGGCGGGGCGGTCCTGCTCGGGATCTTCTTCGTCGCCGCCCGGCGTATGCGCATCGAGGAGCTGAACTCACTGGTCGGCATGGTCCGCGGGCGTCTGGGGCGCTGAGGCGGGGGTATGCGCACAACCATCGTCCGCCACTGTGTGTCGTGCATAGCAGCGGACTGTGGGCACAATTGGTTTCGGCGTCGCATGGCGCGCAACGGATGGGGAGGCAGGGAACGACGGTGGCGGAACGGAGCACGGCTGCCGTCGACGTGGCAGACAACAGCGGCGACGAGCCGCTGACCGCCAAGGCGGACCAGTCCACGGCCGACGGGCTGGCCAAGAACCGGGAGCGGGACACGGAAGACGTCGAGGCACAGGGGAGTGGCGGGACCGAGGGTCCCGGAAAGGCCTCACCACCCGAGCTGCACAGCGGCCACAAGCTCGCCAGACGCTACCGCCTCGAGGAGTGCGTCACCCGTCTGGACGGATTCAGCAGCTGGCGTGCCGTGGACGAAAAACTCCGCCGTGCCGTCGGTGTCCACATCCTGCCCGCGGACCACACACGGGCCCGTTCCGTGCTGGCCGCGGCCCGCTCCTCCGCGTTGCTCGGCGACCCCCGCTTCGTGCAGGTCCTGGATGCCGTCGAGGAGAACGACCTCGTCTACGTCGTCCACGAGTGGCTGCCCGACGCCACCGAACTGACCACGCTCCTGGCCTCCGGTCCGCTGGAGGTGTACGACGCCTACCAGATGGTCAGCCAGATCTCCTCCGCCATGGCCGCCGCGCACCGCGAGGGCCTCGCGCATCTGCGTCTGAACCCGAACGCCATCCTGCGCGCTTCGACCGGCCAGTGGCGCATCCGCGGTCTCGCCGTGAACGCAGCGCTGCGCGGCGTCGGCTCCGACACCCCGCAGCGCACGGACACGGAGGCGATCGGCGCCCTGCTGTACGCGGCGCTCACTCAGCGCTGGCCGTACGAGAGCGACGCCTACGGTCTGTCCGGCCTGCCCAAGGACGTCGGCCTCATCGCCCCCGACCAGGTGCGCGCGGGAGTGCACCGCGGTCTGTCCGAGCTGGCCATGCGGGCGCTCGTCAACGACGGTGCCACCGCGTCCCGCCACGAGATCCCGTGCACCACGCCCGAGGAACTGGTCAAGGCGATCGGTGAGATGCCCCGCATCCGCCCGCCGGAGCCGGCGTTCGCCGCCCCGCCGGACTACCAGCGCACGACCTACCAGCAGGGCACGTACGGCCGGGGGGCTCCGGGCGCCACCCAGCCGGTACCGTCCCCGCCGCCTCCGCTGCAGAGCCGTACCGGCAAGGCGTTGAAGTGGGCCGTCTCCGCCCTCCTCATCGCCGCGCTGGGTCTCGGCAGCTGGCAGCTGGCGGACGCGCTCATGGAGCAGGGCAACAAGGCGGATGACACCGGCAACACACAGACGACGGACGGAAACGACAAGAACAGCGCGGCACCCAAGCCGGTCAAGACGATCAAGATCCAGGGCGCCCAGGAGTACGTGGCCAAGGGCGATGCCCAGCACCCGAGGGACGTCGGCAAGACGTACGACGGCAACAGCTCGACGTACTGGAAGACCAGCACGTTCTTGGAGGGTCCGGCCCTCGCCCCGTACAAGCCGGGTGTGGGCATCGTCTATGACCTGGGTTCGGCCCAGGAGATCTCCGCCGCGAGCATCGGGCTGCGCTACGCCGGTGATCACACGACGGCCAAGCTGTACGCTTCCGACTCGCTGACGCCGTCCTCGCTGGACTCGATGCAGGAGATCGGCACCGTCACGACGAGTGGTACGACCGCCAAGGTGAAGGTCACCAAGTCGGTGAAGACGCAGTACGTGCTCGTGTGGCTGACTGCTGTGCCGTACTCGGGCGATGACCCGAGTACGTACAGCGATGCCGGCTACAAGCAGGCCATCACTGACGTGAAGTTCACAGGCTGAGCAAGCACCAAGGGGAGGGGGTCCGATGGCAGATGGCACCACGTACGGCGGCACGAGCGATCAGGACCTCCTGGCCCGCCATGTAGAGGGCGACCCCGAAGCCTTCGGTGAGCTCGTGCGGCGGCACCGCGATCGGCTCTGGGCCGTCGCCCTGCGGACGCTGGGGGACCGGGAGGAGGCCGCTGACGCCGTCCAGGACGCCCTCGTCTCGGCGTACCGGGCCGCCCACACTTTCCGCGGCCAGTCGGCCGTCACAACGTGGCTGCACCGGATCACGGTGAACGCCTGCCTCGACCGGGCCCGCAAGGCGGCCTCCCGCAAGACGTCGCCGGTCGACGACACCGAACGCCTGGAGCAGTTGCTGGAACCGCACGAGTCCGCCTCGGCGCCCGCGGAGCGCAACGACCTCCACCGCCAGCTCCTGGAGGCGCTCGGCACGCTGCCGCCCGACCAGCGGGCAGCCCTCGTCCTGGTGGACATGCAGGGCTACCCGGTGGCGGAAGCCGCCCGCGTGCTCGATGTACCGACCGGGACGGTGAAGAGCCGCTGTGCCCGCGGCCGGGCCAGGCTCCTGCCCCTCCTCACCCATCTGCGGCCAGAAAATGCCGGTGACGGCAGAGAAGCGGGCGCGGGGCGGAACCGGACGCAGGGGACATCCGTCCCACCCGCAGCGGAGCCGCGTCCAGCGGGTCCGACGGATACGGGACCAAGCGATTCAGCTGCAGTGAAGGGCGGAGGTGGGCGAGCGTGACATCCACGACTGACACGGCCGGGCACCCGGACGTCGCAGAGATCTCCGAGCTCACCGAGGGCCTGCTCCCGCCGTCGCGAACCGCGGACGTGCGACGGCATCTGGACGAGTGCGAGCTCTGCGCGGACGTCCACGCGTCGCTGGAGGAAATCCGGGGACTGCTCGGGACGCTGCCGGGTCCGTCGCGCATGCCCGCCGATGTCGCGGGGCGCATCGATGCCGCCCTCGCCGCGGAAGCCCTGCTGCACGCCACGGCGCCCGATGCCGTGGATGCGCAGGCGCCCATCAGCGCCACGGTCCGGTCCGTGTCCGACTCGTCCGACACGGAGCCGGGCGACAGCGCGCATGTTTCACGTGAAACATCGACGACAGCGGACCGTCCCTCGGGGCACGCCCGCACCTCGACCACCGGCCCTGGCCGCAAGGAGCGCAGGAAGGGCAACAGGCGACGGGTGGCCGTCCTGGGCACCGTGTTCACGGTCGCCGCCCTGGGATTCGGTTCCGTGCTGCTGTCCTCGCTGAACGACAGCCAGCCGCCCGGCACCGAGGCACGACCCACCGCTGCGGACACCTTCTCCGAGGAAAAGCTGGAGACGCAGGTCTCCGATCTCCTCGCCAAGAGCAAGAGCTCGGAGAGCGGATCAAGCGGATCCCGCACTCCGCACACCCTGGGTACGGAGTCCCTCCCCGGCAGCGACGGGCCCAAGATCCTGCAGGACACCACCGTCCCCGACTGCGTCCAGGAGGGCATCGGCCGCAGTGACTCGGCCCTCGCCACTGAGCAAGGGACTTACAAGGGGACGGACGCCATGCTCGTCGTGCTGCCCGACGCGCCCGACGGCACCCGGGTCACGGCCTACATCATGGATGCGACCTGTGTGGCCGACCCGTCCGCCGGCACAGCCAAGGTTCTGCTGAAGCAGTCCTACACGCAGCCCTGAGTGCGCACCCTTCGTCCGTGTCCCACGTGGTATCTCGTACGGGGTCGCGTATCCGTGTGCCCGGACACAGCGGGAATGCGCGCCCCTTAGGATCCGTTGGGTGGGGTGAGAGTTCCGAAGGAGCTCCCACCGGTCCGACGACGCAGTCCAGAGACGAGGAATCCAGCCGTGAGCGACGTCCGAAACGTGATCATCATCGGCTCCGGGCCCGCCGGCTATACGGCGGCGCTCTACACCGCGCGCGCGTCGCTGAAGCCGCTGGTGTTCGAAGGCGCCGTCACCGCGGGTGGCGCGCTGATGACCACCACCGACGTGGAGAACTTCCCGGGCTTCCAGGACGGCATCATGGGCCCTGAGCTCATGGACAACATGCGCGCCCAGGCCGAGCGCTTCGGCGCCGAGCTCGTTCCGGACGACATCGTCAACGTCGATCTGACCGGTGAGATCAAGACCGTCATCGACACCGCGGGCACGGTCCACAAAGCTAAGGCCATCATCGTCGCCACCGGCTCGCAGCACCGCAAGCTCGGCCTGCCGAACGAGGACGCCCTCTCCGGCCGCGGTGTCTCATGGTGCGCCACCTGTGACGGCTTCTTCTTCAAGGACCAGGACATCGCCGTGATCGGTGGCGGTGACACCGCGATGGAGGAGGCCACCTTCCTCGCCCGGTTCGCCAAGTCCGTGACGGTCGTCCACCGCCGGGACACCCTGCGCGCCTCCAAGGCGATGCAGGACCGCGCCTTCGCCGACCCGAAGATCAAGTTCGTGTGGGACAGCGAGGTCGCCGAGGTCCAGGGCGACCAGAAGCTGACCGGCCTGAAGCTGCGCAACGTCAAGACTGGCGAGCTGTCGGACCTGGCCGTGACGGGCCTGTTCATCGCGATCGGCCACGACCCGCGCACCGAGCTTTTCAAGGGCCAGATCGAGCTGGACGAAGAGGGCTACCTGAAGGTCGACGCGCCCTCGACCCGGACCAACCTGACCGGTGTCTTCGGCGCCGGTGACGTGGTCGACCACACCTACCGCCAGGCGATCACCGCGGCTGGCACCGGCTGCTCCGCCGCCCTCGACGCAGAGCGCTTCCTCGCCGCCCTCTCGGACGAGGAGAAGGCCGAGCCCGAGAAGACCTCTGTCTGACCCCCATCCGCCCCACGCATCAACCAGTTAAGGAGCCCGCCGTGGCCGGCACCCTGAAGAACGTGACCGACGACTCCTTCGAGCAGGACGTCCTCAAGAGCGACAAGCCCGTCCTGGTGGACTTCTGGGCCGCCTGGTGCGGTCCGTGCCGCCAGATCGCTCCGTCCCTCGAGGCGATCGCCGCCGAGTACGGCGACAAGATCGAGGTCGTCAAGCTGAACATCGACGAGAACCCGGGTACGGCCGCCAAGTACGGCGTCATGTCCATCCCGACCCTCAACGTCTACCAGCGTGGCGAGGTCGCCAAGACCATCGTCGGTGCGAAGCCGAAGGCCGCGATCGTCCGCGACCTTGAGGACTTCATCGCCGAGTGAACGGCTGAGCCGTCGAGCTGACGGCGCATGTTTCACGTGAAACACGAATGGGCCACCCCGGATGGGGTGGCCCATTCGCATTAGAGGGGTCGCAACGCCGGCTCCTTCTGCACGGCCCCCAGCAACCGGTCCAACGCCATCTCCACGTCTTCCTTCCAGGAGAGCGTCGTCCGCAGCTCCAGCCTCAGACGTGGGTGCGCGGGATGGGGCCTGACCGTCTTGAAGCCCACCGCCAGGAGATGGTCGGCGGGCAGAAGGCACGCGGGCTCATTCCAGCGCGCATCTCCGAAGGCCTCGATCGCTTTGAATCCGCGCCGCAGCAGATCTTTGGCGACCGTCTGGACCATCACCCGGCCCAGCCCCTGTCCCTGATAACCCGGCATGATGAACGCCGTCATCAGCTGCACCGCGTCAGGAGAGACGGGGCTCGTGGGAAACGCCGTCGAACGCGGAACGTACGCGGGAGGCGCGTAGAGAACGAAGCCCACCGGCACGTCGTCGACGTAGACGACCCGTCCGCAGGATCCCCAGTCCAGCAGAACCGCGGAGATCCAGGCTTCCTTCTCCAGGGCGGCCGTTCCTGCTTTTACCGCAGTTTCACCACTGACCGGGTCCAACTCCCAGAAGACACACGCGCGACAGCGCTTGGGAATGTCCTGAAGGTTGTCCAGCGTGAGCGGTACGAGCCGGCGCCCCATGAAGGCTGTTCCTCGCTTCCTTCGCCCGCCGCGTCGCGGGCAGCCGTCAGAGCGCTCCGTTCCCTGAGCAGACTGCCGACGAAGCCGCCGACCGCGCCCAGGCCCAGGCCCGCGCTCACCAGTCCGGTGCGGCTCACCGTTCGCATGGCCCCTGCCTCCCCTCACAGGTGCTGCCGGGTGGATGCGCCATACCCGTACGCATCGTATCCACGATGCGATTCCATCGATACTGCCTGAAAGCAAAGAGCGAGCCGTGTTCCGGTACACACCGGACACGGCCCGCTCTGCCGGTCGGCCGGGTGCGATAGCACCCGCCCGACGGGAGGCTCAGCCTTCCGACTCCTCGGCCTCGCTCTCCAGCAGGCCCTTCTGGAGGGCCAGCCTCTCGCCCGGGGCGAGCGTACTGAGGATCCGCTCGAGGTCCTCCGGAGAGGCGAACTCAACGGTGATCTTGCCCTTCTTCTGGCCCAGCTCGACCTTCACCCGCGTCTCGAAGCGGTCCGAGAGACGGGTCGCGAGGTCGGTCAGCGCCGGCGAGACCCGGGTGCCGGCCCGCGGCCCCTTGGCCCGCTGAGCCGTCTGCGGCCGCGACCCCATCAGGGTCACAATCTCCTCGACAGCCCGCACCGAGAGCCCCTCGGCCACGATCCGGTGGGCCAGCCGGTCCTGCTCCTCCGAGTCCTCGACGGAGAGCAGGGCCCGTGCGTGTCCGGCGGAGAGCACTCCGGCGGCTACGCGGCGCTGGACCGCCGGCGAGAGCTTCAGCAGGCGCAGGGTGTTGGAGACCTGCGGACGGGACCGGCCGATACGGTCCGCCAGCTGGTCGTGCGTGCAGTTGAAGTCCTTCAGCAGCTGGTCGTAGGCGGCGGCCTCTTCCAGCGGGTTCAGCTGGGCACGGTGGAGGTTCTCCAGGAGGGCGTCCAGGAGGAGCTTCTCGTCCTCCGTGGCCCGCACGATCGCCGGGATCGCCTCGAGCCCCGCCTCACGGCAAGCCCTCCAGCGCCGCTCGCCCATGATGAGCTCGTAGCGCGCCGGACCCAGCTGCCGTACGACGACCGGCTGGAGGAGACCGACCTCCTTGATGGAGGTGACGAGCTCCTGCAGCGCATCCTCGTCGAAGACCTCACGCGGCTGGCGCGGGTTCGGCTTGATGGAGTCGAGAGGGATCTCCGCGAAGTGGGCACCCATGGGAGGCGCAGGCGTCTCCATGGCGCCGCTCGTCGACGGCTCCTCCGTTTCATGTGAAACAGGCGGCAGTGTGGCCACCTTCGCCGCGGCCACCCCGCGATCGGTGGTCAGCACCGGCACTGCCCCCGGGGACGTCGAAGCACTGCCCCCCGGCGCGGCCGGAGCCACCGTCTTCTCCGTCGGGGCAGCAGGGATCAGTGCGCCGAGACCACGACCCAAACCCCTCCGTCGCTCGCTCACTGGATCCCCTCCACCATGCTCCGGTCGCTCTGTGCGCCGATATGGGCGTGCGTCGCGTCGTAGGAGACGCCGACACCCTTCAACGCGATTTCTCGTGCCGCCTCAAGATAGGACAGGGCACCGCTCGATCCTGGATCGTAGGTCAACACCGTCTGTCCGTAGCTCGGCGCCTCGGAGATACGGACCGAGCGGGGAATGCTCGTCCGCAGCACCTCGTCGCCGAAGTGGCTGCGCACCTCGTCCGCGACCTGAGACGCGAGCCGCGTCCGGCCGTCGTACATGGTGAGCAGGATCGTCGATACATGCAGGGCGGGGTTGAGGTGCCCCCGCACCAGATCGACGTTGCGCAGCAGCTGGCCCAGGCCCTCCAGTGCGTAGTACTCGCACTGGATCGGGATGAGGACCTCCTGGCCGGCGACCAGTGCGTTGACCGTCAGCAGGCCGAGCGAGGGCGGGCAGTCGATGAGGATGTAGTCCAGCGGCTGCTCGTACGCCTGGATGGCTCGCTGCAGCCGGCTCTCCCTGGCCACCAGCGATACCAGCTCGATCTCCGCACCGGCGAGATCGATCGTGGCAGGGGCGCAGAAGAGACCCTCGACATCAGGGACCGGCTGGACAACTTCCGCGAGCGGCTTGCTCTCGACCAGGACGTCGTAGATGGAAGGGACTTCGGCGTGATGGTCGATACCCAGCGCGGTGGACGCGTTGCCCTGCGGGTCGAGATCGATCACCAGGACACGGCCGCCGTGCAGAGCCAGCGAAGCGGCAAGGTTGACTGTCGTTGTCGTCTTGCCCACCCCGCCCTTCTGGTTGGCGACCACCATGACGCGGGTCTGCTCGGGCCGTGGCAGACCCTCACCGGCGCGGCCTAGCGCCTCCACCGCCAGTTGGGCAGCACGACCGATCGGAGTGTCGTCCATCGGGGGCGGTGTTTCACGTGAAACATCCTCCCCCATCGACTCGGTACGGGGACCGGGGACCGGATCGGTCATCGGTCCCGCGATGTTGGCGTCGGACCGCAAGGATTCACTCTCCTCGACTTCAGGCTCGCAATGAACAGAGCCTCCCATGTCTTCGGGGTCGTGAACCAGTGAGGCCTGTTGTTCTGTGGAGAAATCCACCTCTGTGGACAACTCAGGTCCCTCATCGAGTGAACCAAGGGGCTTACGGTCGCGGGGTTCAGCCGCGGCGCGACCCCGGCTGATGATGCCGTGCAGCAGTGAGCGACGTTTCACGTGAAACACGATGCACAGCAGCCGAGGCCGAACTGCGCCGACACTCCGGCATGCGTAGGTTTGGCAGCTTGTGTGGAGTAAGTCTCGTCCTCAGGACGGATCAGTGGCGCCCACGAAAACACCAACACCGGCTACCCGCGACGCCGACGCACCCTCCCCGTCCGGGCGGCCTTGGCCTTCTTGGCGGCAAAGCGCACACCACCGGGACTCTCACCGACCTCAACCCGCACAACGGTGGACAGCGGATCCACCACGCCCTCACCGACATGCAGGATGGACGTCTCCACGGCGCCGAGCTTGCTCAGCGCGGTCGCCGCACTCTTGAGCTCCTCCTCCGCCGTGTCGCCCTTGAGTGCGAGCATCTCCCCGTACGGACGCAACAGCGGAATGCCCCAGGTCGCCAACCGGTCCAGCGGGGCCACGGCTCGCGCCGTCACCACATGGACGGGTGTGAGCTTGCCCATGACCTCCTCCGCCCGGCCGCGGACGACCGTGACATGGTCCAGGCCCAACAGCTCGACGACCTCGGTCAGGAAGTTGGTGCGACGCAGCAGGGGTTCCAGCAGCGTGATCTTCAGGTCTTCCCGGACGAGTGCCAGGGGGATGCCGGGCAGGCCCGCGCCCGACCCCACGTCGCACACCGTCACGCCCTCGGGAACGACCTCTGAGAGCACCGCACAGTTCAGCAGGTGCCGCTCCCACAGCCGGGGCACTTCACGTGGCCCGATCAGACCGCGCTGCACGCCCGCCTCGGCGAGCAGCTCCGCATACCGGACCGCATCCGCGAAGCGATCACCGAACACCTCGCGCGCCTGCTCGGGCGCGGGGGGAAGCTCCGCTTCCTCCGTCACGGGGGGACCGTCCTTCCGTACGGCATCGACACAGCAAGCGCCGACGCCAGAACCACCAGAACTATCAGGCTGACAAAGTTCGGCCCCGCCTGCCGGGCAGACGGGGCCGGAGGAACGTAACGACCGATCAGGCAGGAAGCACAACGACGAAGCGCTCCGGCTCCTCGCCCTCGGACTCACTGCGCAGGCCGGCGGCCTTGACCGCGTCGTGCACGACCTTGCGCTCGAACGGCGTCATCGGCTTCAGCTTCACGGCCTCGCCGGTGTTCTTGACATCGGCAGCGGCCTTTGCGCCCAGTTCGGACAGCTCGGTGCGCTTCTTGGCGCGGTAGCCGGCGATGTCCAGCATCAGCCGGCTGCGGTCCCCGGTCTCCCGGTGGACGGCCAGGCGCGTGAGCTCCTGCAGGGCTTCCAGCACCTCGCCGTCACGGCCGACCAGCTTCTGCAGGTCTCGACTGCCCGCGTCGCTGATGATCGACACAGCGGCCCGGTCGGCCTCGACGTCCATGTCGATGTCGCCGTCGAGATCGGCGATGTCCAGCAGACCCTCGAGGTAGTCCGCCGCGATCTCGCCCTCCTGCTCCAGGCGGGTCAGGGTGTCTGCACCCTCGGCAGCGGCGGAGGTGGTGCCTTCCGTCACGGGATGGACTCCTTCTTACTTCTTGGACGGGGACTTGGGCCGCTGCGGGCCCTTGCGCTGTCCGGACTGGGCCTTGCTGCGGGTACCGCCGCCGCTCTTCTGGGTGCCCTTCTTGGCTGAAGCGGCGGGCTTGGCGTCCTCGGGCTCGTCGGACTTGACCAGCGAGGTGGGCTCGCCGGCCGCCTTGGCGCCGGACTGGCGCTTGGCCTTGGTCTGCCGCTTGGGCTGCTGCCGCTTGGGAGCGGCGGCGCTCGTCGGCGTACCGTCCTCGGTCTGGGCGGCAACCGCGGTCTCGCTCTTCACCACGGTGCCGTCGGGCTGGGCCGCGAGGCCCGCCTTGTTCAGGCCGTTGATGAACTTGCGCTCGAACTCGTTACGGTCGCGCCCCTTGGCCACGATGGCCTTGACGACGGCCTTCTCACCGCGACCGCGCGTCTTGCCGTGGTGCGTGACGTGCTTGTGCAGGCGCTCCAGGTACGAGGCCTGGGCCTTGGAACCCGGGGTCGGGTTGTTGTGGATGACGTACATCTGCTGGCCCATGGTCCACATGTTGGTGGTCAGCCAGTAGACGAGGACACCGACCGGGAAGTTGATACCGAAGACGGCGAACATGATGGGGAAGACGTACATCAGCATCTTCTGCTGCTGCATGAACGGCGTCTTCACCGTGGTGTCGACGTTCTTCGTCATCAGCTGGCGCTGCGTGTAGAACTGCGACGCCGACATCAGGACGATCATTACCGCGGTGACGATGCGGACCGTGGTCAGCGAGGCATCGAGGGCGGCGACGTCCGAGGTGCTGTCGGTGAACTTCGCCGCCAGCGGAGCGCCGAAGATGTGCGCCTTCTGCGCGCTGTCCAGCAGGCTCTGGTTGATGGAACCAATGGTGTCGTTGTTCGCGATGCTGTTGAGCACGTGGTACAGAGCGAAGAAGAACGGCGACTGCGCCAGGATGGGAAGGCACGAGGAGAGCGGGTTGGTGCCCGTCTCCTTGTACAGCTTCATCATCTCTTCGGACTGACGTTGCTTGTCGTTCTTGTAGCGCTCCTGGATCTTCTTCATCTCGGGCTGGAGCGTCTGCATGGCCCGGGTCGCCTTGATCTGCTTCACGAAGAGCGGGATCAGGCAGATACGGATCAGAATCACCAGGGACACGATGGACAGGCCCCAGGCCCACCCGGAGTCGTCGCCGAAGAGGGCGCCGTACACCTTGTGGAACTGGACGATGACCCAGGAGACAGGTGTCGTGATGAAGCTGAAGAAGCTGGCAATCGTGTCCACTAATCATGCTCCTTGGGCATGGGACGGGGTCTCTGCGGCCGGGCTCGGAGGAGCCTGCCCCTCGGTGGCCGGTTCGGCGGAGGAGGGCCCGCCCTTGCGTGCACGCCAGGCGTTACGCAGCATTTCGTGCCACCGCGGACGCTTGCGCGGCGGGACATGGTCCACACCGCCCAGCGACCACGGATTGCACCTGAGGATGCGCCAGGCCGTGAGTGCCGTGCCCTTGATCGCACCATGCCGGTCAATGGCCTGGTATCCGTAGTGGGAGCACGACGGGTAGTACTTGCACACCGGCCCGAGCAGCGGGCTGATGGTCCACTGGTACAGCTTGATCAGCGCCAGCAGCGGGTACTTCATCGCGCGCCCCCTCCCAGCAGCCGCTGAAGGGCGGCATCCAGGTCTTGGGCCAGTTGTGCGTGGTCGGCGTCGCCCGCACCGGGCAGCGCTCGTACGACTACCAGGCTACCGGGGGGCAACAGGGCGACTCGATCGCGCATCAGGTGGCGAAGCCTGCGCTTCACCTTGTTGCGCACCACCGCACCGCCCACGGCCTTGCTCACGACGAAACCCGCACGCGTCGGGGGAGCGCTCTCCCCAGGCGCGTGCGGGTCCGTGGCACCGCTACGAAGGTGGACGACGAGGTACGGGCGTCCGGCCCGACGCCCCCGTCGTACCGCGGTCGCGAAGTCCTCGCGCCGCCTCAGCCGGTTCTCGGTGGGCAGCACGACGTCATGACCTGACCGGGATCAGGCGGACAGACGGGCGCGACCCTTGCTACGGCGGGACGCGAGAATCGCGCGGCCGGCACGGGTGCGCATACGCAGCCGGAAGCCGTGGGTCTTCGCGCGACGACGGTTGTTCGGCTGGAAGGTGCGCTTGCTCACTCGGGGGCTCCAGAAGAAATCGGGGTTTGCGGGGTGCCGTCTTGGCTGTCACCGTGCGCCCACGAGTAGCTCGCGTTACGCCCGAGTGCACCGCTGACCGATCATCCAAATGATCTGTGCCCATCGGAGGCAGGCGGCAGCAGCCATCGACAACTCGACCTGGTTACGGTACGCGCGGCTGCGCCATCCGGTCAAACCAGCGGTCGCCGGGAGACACTATCCACAGCCTGGGGACAACAACTTGAACCGCAGCCGTCGCCCTGACTACCGTGGCTGGACTCCGAATCGTTCCCTTGTACCTGCCCCGCCCCATTTGAATCCCGACCCGTCCCGAACCACACGTTCGTGGGACCCATGAGAGAGCGTGCCCTGTGGCTGACGTACCTGCCGATCTTGCCGCAGTGTGGCCACGAGTACTGGAGCAACTTCTCGGTGAGGGCCGCGGGCAGGGGGTCGAGGCCAAGGACGAGCACTGGATCCGGCGCTGCCAGCCGCTCGCGCTGGTCGCGGACACCGCCCTGCTCGCCGTACCGAACGAATTCGCGAAGGGCGTACTGGAGGGCCGACTGGCTCCGATCGTCAGCGAGACGCTGAGCCGTGAGTGCGGCCGTCCGATCCGCATCGCGATCACCGTCGACGACTCCGCCGGCGAGCCCCCGGCCCCGCCGGCCCGTCCCCAGCCGCGCTATGAGGAGCCTGAGCTCCCCTCCGGACAGTACGAGGGATACGGCCGCCACCGCGCCGACGACTCCAGGCACGGCCGCGCCGAACAGCCCCCCGGGCCGCAGGGCGACCAGCTCCCGGCGCCCCGCTCGGACCAGCTCCCGACCGCGCGCCCCGCATACCCCTCCGAGTACCAACGCCCCGAACCCGGCGGCTGGCAGCGCCCGACCCAGGACGAGTACGGCTGGCAGCAGCAGCGGCTCGGCTTCCCGGAGCGCGACCCGTACGCGTCGCCGTCGCAGGAGCCGTACGGGCAGGACGCGTACGGGCAGGAGTCGTACGGCTCACACGCACAGGAGCCGTACGCGCCGCCGCCCCAGGACTACCGCCCGCAGTCGATGGAGCGCCCGTCGTACGACACACAGCGCCCCGACTACGACCAGCGACCGGACTACGGCTCGCGACCGGACCGTGACTCGTCCCGCCCCGACTACGACCAGCGCGACGCCCGCCGTGACCTGCCCGAGCCGCCGTCCGGCGGCGGGCACGTCCACCGCGGCGGTCCCGTCGGTTCGCGCCTGCCCACCACCGGAGCTCCCGGCCCACTGGCCGCGCAGCCCGCGCCGGCGACCGGCCCGGGTGAGCCGACCGCGCGCCTGAATCCGAAGTACCTCTTCGACACATTCGTCATCGGCGCATCGAACCGCTTCGCGCACGCGGCCGCGGTCGCCGTCGCCGAGGCGCCCGCGAAGGCGTACAACCCCCTGTTCATCTACGGGGAGTCCGGACTCGGCAAGACGCACCTGCTGCACGCGATCGGGCACTACGCGCGCAGCCTCTACCCGGGCACACGCGTGCGGTATGTCAGCTCGGAAGAGTTCACCAACGAGTTCATCAACTCCATCCGCGACGGCAAGGGCGACAGCTTTCGCAAGCGGTACCGCGAGATGGACATCCTGCTCGTCGACGACATCCAGTTCCTGGCGGACAAGGAGTCGACGCAGGAGGAGTTCTTCCACACCTTCAACACGCTCCACAACGCGAACAAGCAGATCGTGCTGTCCAGCGACCGGCCGCCCAAGCAGCTGGTGACGCTGGAGGACCGACTGCGGAACCGTTTCGAATGGGGACTGATCACCGACGTCCAGCCGCCCGAGCTGGAGACGCGCATCGCGATCCTGCGCAAGAAGGCGGTGCAGGAACAGCTCAACGCCCCGCCGGAGGTACTGGAGTTCATCGCCTCGCGGATCTCACGGAACATCCGTGAGCTGGAGGGCGCGCTGATCCGGGTAACGGCGTTCGCCTCGCTCAACCGGCAGCCGGTGGACCTGGGCCTGACGGAGATCGTCCTCAAGGACCTGATCCCCGGCGGCGAGGACTCCACACCGGAAATCACCTCGACGGCCATCATGAGCGCGACCGCCGACTACTTCGGCCTCACGGTCGAGGATCTGTGCGGCAGCTCGCGCGGCCGCCAGCTCGTCACCGCCCGGCAGATCGCCATGTACCTGTGCCGCGAGCTGACGGACCTCTCGCTGCCGAAGATCGGCGCGCTGTTCGGCGGCCGCGACCACACGACGGTGATGCACGCCGACCGCAAGATCCGCAATCTGATGGCCGAGCGGCGCTCCATCTACAACCAGGTCACGGAGCTCACCAACCGCATCAAGAACGGCTGACAGAGACAGTCGTACG
The DNA here is from genome assembly GCF_040295365.1 of Streptomyces sp. NPDC002838. Lineage (NCBI taxonomy): Bacteria > Bacillati > Actinomycetota > Actinomycetes > Kitasatosporales > Streptomycetaceae > Streptomyces > Streptomyces sp. NPDC002838. The sequence continues at coordinate 281,079 of NZ_JBEOVF010000007.1, forward strand.
GCGCCGAGGGCGCCCCGGGGCGAGATCCCCCGGGGCGCCCTTCGTTGTTCCCCGGACATCTGCTGTTCGAATACCTGCCGCGTTACGGCCTCTCTCCACAGATCCGGCGACTTTTTCCCGTCCACATCCTGGGGACTGGGAAGTTGTCCAGATCGTGTCCACAGAGGACGCTGTCGATAGGCCATCAGACGAGGTCAACTACTTGTGGATTGGTGGATGAACGATCTCCACAGGCTGTGGACAGAGAACTGATCCACAGCCTGTGCATGGAGTTGTCCACCGGCAACCCACAGGCTGAGGCCGGTTGTCCCCAGTGATCCCCGGCTTCTCCACATCGCTGTCCACTGTTCGGCAACGCGACGCGCCTCCTCACCGAGTCGAGTGAAAGGCGTCACACGAAGGTGCCGGGTTGGGCTGTGGGAAAGGCGGGTAAAGCTGGGGACGGCTCTGGGGAGAAGTGCCCTCAGGCTGTGCATGGGGTGTGCAGAACTTTCCGTTCTCCACAGAGAGCCCCGGTTGTCCACCGCTCCCGCCCACAGGGCCAGTGGACAAAATCTTGCCGCTGACCTGCGTAAACGGGGTTATCCACGGTATCCACAGGCCCTACTACTACTCCCGACTAGAGAGAGCGAGGAATCCGTTTCGAAGGGGGTCCTGTGCACAACTCGCTGTCCGGCTCCCGGCTGCCCCTCGTCACGACTTGACCCCGAGAGGCACCTACTGTCAGTGGGGTGCGTCAGACTGTTCCCCGGTGTCCTTCCCCTCACTGGGGCTGAAGACACCGAGTCAGACGACAAAGCCAGGCAGGCCGAGAAGCGCCGGCAACAGCAGGAGGCGGCAACAGTGAAGATCCGGGTGGAACGCGACGTACTCGCGGAGGCAGTGGCCTGGGCGGCACGCAGCCTCCCGGCCCGTCCGCCGGCGCCTGTCCTCGCCGGCCTCCTGCTGAAGGCCGAGGACGGCCAGCTGAGCCTGTCCAGCTTCGACTACGAGGTCTCGGCGCGTGTGTCCGTCGAGGCCGAGGTCGAGGAGGAGGGCACGGTTCTCGTCTCCGGCCGTCTGCTCGCCGACATCTCCCGCGCCCTCCCCAACCGCCCGGTGGAGATTTCCACAGAAGGTGTACGGGCGACGGTGGTCTGCGGCTCCTCGCGGTTCACACTCCACACCCTGCCTGTGGAGGAGTACCCGGCCCTGCCTCAGATGCCGAACGCCACGGGCACGGTCCCTGGCGAGGTCTTCGCGTCCGCGGCCGCCCAGGTGGCGATCGCCGCGGGCCGCGACGACACACTGCCCGTGCTCACCGGTGTGCGCATCGAGATCGAGGGCGACACGGTCACGCTGGCGTCCACCGACCGCTACCGCTTCGCGGTCCGAGAGTTCCTGTGGAAGCCGGAGAACCCCGAGGCGTCCGCGGTGGCCCTGGTGCCCGCCAAGACGCTCCTGGACACTGCCAAGGCCCTCACGAGCGGCGACAGCGTCATCCTGGCGCTGTCCGGCGGTGGGTCGGGCGAGGGCCTGATCGGTTTCGAGGGCGCTGGCCGTCGTACGACGACGCGTCTGCTGGAGGGCGACCTCCCGAAGTACCGCTCGCTGTTCCCGACGGAGTTCAACTCCGTGGCCGTCATCGAGACCGCCCCCTTCGTGGAGGCCGTCAAGCGTGTGGCCCTGGTCGCCGAGCGCAACACCCCGGTGCGGCTCAGCTTCGAGCAGGGCGTGCTGATCCTGGAGGCAGGTTCCAGCGACGACGCACAGGCTGTGGAGCGGGTCGACGCCCAGCTGGAGGGCGACGACGTCTCGATCGCCTTCAACCCGACGTTCCTGTTGGACGGCCTGAGCGCCATCGACTCCCCGGTGGCCCAGCTGTCCTTCACGACGTCGACCAAGCCCGCGCTGCTCAGCGGCAAGCCGGCGGTGGACGCCGAGGCGGACGAGGCCTACAAGTACCTGATCATGCCGGTGCGGCTGAGCGGCTGAGCGGCCCCCTTCAGGAAACCCGCAGGTCGGGGCATACGTATGAGCGCGTATGCCCACAGATGTGCGCGAGCGTCCGGGTTTAGGCTCGGACGCAGGTACGAAAGTGCCGCGGTACGAATGCCCGTACGGGAGTGCCGTCACGTCACGTCGCAAAACCTAAGGAACAACTGATGGAGCTCGGTCTCGTCGGCCTCGGCAAGATGGGCGGCAACATGCGCGAGCGGATACGCCGCGCAGGCCACACCGTCGTCGGATACGACCGCAACCCGGACCTCGCCGATGTCCACAGCCTCGAAGAGCTTGTGGGCAAGCTCGAGGGCCCGCGCGTCGTATGGGTGATGGTGCCGGCCGGTGCCGCGACCCAGTCGACCGTCGACGAGCTCGCCGAGCTGCTGGAGCCCGGTGACGTCGTCGTGGACGGCGGGAACTCGCGCTGGACGGACGACGAGAAGCACGCCGAGGAGCTGGCGGCCAAGGGCATCGGCTTCGTCGACTGCGGCGTCTCCGGCGGCGTCTGGGGCCTGGAGAACGGCTACGCGCTGATGTACGGCGGAGACGCGGAGAACGTCGCCAAGGTGCAGCCGATCTTCGACGCCCTCAAGCCCGAGGGCGATGCCGGTTCGGTGCACGCCGGCAAGGTGGGCGCGGGCCACTTCGCGAAGATGGTCCACAACGGCATCGAGTACGCGATGATGCAGGCCTACGCCGAGGGCTGGGAGCTCCTGGAGAAGGTCGATTCCGTGACCGACGTCCGGGAGGTCTTCCGCTCCTGGCAGGAGGGCACCGTCATCCGCTCCTGGCTGCTCGACCTCGCGGTCAACGCCCTCGACGAGGATGAGCACCTGGACAGGCTCAGGGGTTTTGCACAGGACTCCGGCGAGGGACGCTGGACTGTGGAAGCCGCCATCGACAACGCCGTACCGCTCCCCGCGATCACGGCCTCCCTCTTCGCGCGGTTCGCGTCGCGCCAGGAGGACTCTCCGCAGATGAAGATGATCGCGGCGCTGCGGAACCAGTTCGGCGGCCACGCGGTCGAGAAGAAGTAATGCCGGTCGAGAAGAAGTAATCCACAGGACCGCCCGGCGGTCCACAACCTGGGGGAGGTCGGCGCACGACCATGCACGTCACGCATCTGTCGCTGGCCGACTTCCGCTCGTACGCCCGGGTCGAAGTCCCGCTCGACCCGGGCGTGACCGCCTTCGTCGGCCCGAACGGGCAGGGCAAGACGAACCTCGTGGAGGCGATCGGCTACCTGGCCACCCTCGGCAGCCACCGCGTCTCCTCCGACGCCCCCCTCGTCCGTATGGGCGCCGACCGCGCGGTCATCCGGGCGCAGGTGCGGCAGGGCGAGCGGCAGCAGCTGGTCGAGCTGGAGCTGAACCCGGGCAAGGCGAACCGCGCCCGGATCAACAGGTCCTCGCAGGTCAGGCCGCGTGATGTGCTCGGCATCGTGCGCACTGTCCTGTTCGCCCCCGAGGACCTCGCCCTGGTCAAGGGCGACCCCGGGGAGCGGCGCCGCTTCCTCGACGAGCTGATCACCGCCCGCTCCCCGCGCATGGCCGGCGTCCGCTCCGACTACGACCGGGTCCTCAAGCAGCGCAACACCCTGCTGAAGTCGGCCGCGCTGGCCCGTCGGCACGGCGGCCGCTCCATGGACCTGTCCACGCTCGACGTCTGGGACCAGCACCTCGCGCGGGTGGGCGGCGAACTGCTCGCCCAGCGTCTGGACCTGGTAGCAGCCCTTCAGCCGCTCGCCGACAAGGCGTACGAACAGCTGGCCCCCGGCGGCGGCCCGGTCGCCCTGGAGTACAAGCCGTCCGCGCCGGGCGAGGCACACACCCGCGAGGACCTCTACGAGCAGCTCATGGCCGCGCTGGCCGACGCCCGCAAGCAGGAGATCGAGCGGGGCGTCACCCTCGTAGGGCCTCATCGAGACGATCTGGTTCTCAAACTCGGTCAGCTGCCCGCCAAGGGGTACGCATCCCACGGCGAGTCGTGGTCCTATGCGCTGGCGCTGCGCCTGGCGTCGTACGACCTGCTCAGAGCCGAGGGCAACGAGCCGGTGCTCGTCCTCGACGACGTCTTCGCCGAGCTGGACACCCGTCGCCGCGAACGTCTGGCCGAGCTGGTCGCGCCCGGAGAGCAGGTCCTGGTGACGGCCGCGGTCGACGACGACGTACCGCATGTACTGACCGGGACGCGGTTCACGGTGTCGGACGGGACGGTGGAGCGCGCGTGAGCACGGACGAACCCGCCCCCCGGGTCCCCGGACAGAAGGCCGAACCCTCCGGCGTCGACCTCGCGCGCGTGGCGCTCAGGGCGGCGAAGGAACAGGCACGCGCGCGTGGGGACGCGGCGCAGCAGAAGAAGCAGGCGCGCCGCGGGGGCCTGCGCTCCGGCGCGCGTGCCGACGGCCGCGACCCCATGGCGCTGGGCGCCGCCATCAACCGCCTCATCACCGAGCGCGGTTGGGAAGCCCCGGCGGCGGTGGGCGGCGTGATGGGCCGCTGGCCGGAGATCGTCGGCGAGGACCTGGCCAAGCACTGCGTCCCCGAGAAGTACGACGAGGACGAGCGGGTCCTGGCCGTGCGCTGCGATTCCACGGCCTGGGCGACGAATCTGCGCCTGCTCGCCCCGCAGTTGGTGGCACGGCTCAACGAGGACCTGGGCCACGGCGCGGTGAAGATGATCAAGGTGCACGGCCCCGGTGGCCCCGCCCGCCGCTACGGGCCGCTGCGGGCCCCCGGAAGCACGGGCCCCGGCGACACCTATGGGTGAGGTACATCACAGTCGCGGACGCTCCGGCGACGCCGTCGAGCAACCGCGCGCGGTTGCGAATCCTGACCTGACTCCCAAGTAGCCAAGGGTTGACAGCCGGAAGCGCTGAGTGCCTCCGTGAGCCTCTTGGAGCCCCGCTCCGCATATGGGGACCCGGCCGAGACCGGTTGAGGGCGCCACATGCGGACTCAGGTACCGGCAAACCCCCATCACTGTCGGCGCTACCGGTAGACTGGAAGCCAATCCCGCCCCCATCGTGGGGACCGTCCGGGAAAAGCTGAGCAACGCTGATCAAGGCTTACCAACGCAACATGCCGCAGCCGCTCCGGCAACCCGCCGACGAGCCTGGCTCGTGCTGTGCCAGAAAGGGCGCTTCGTGGCCGATTCCGGCAACCCCAACGAGAACATCCCGTCCATCGACGCCGGCGCGAACGGCGAGGCCGAAACCTCCAACGGCGAGGTAACGGCCTCGTACGACGCCAGCGCCATCACCGTCCTCGAGGGTCTGGACGCGGTCCGCAAGCGACCCGGTATGTACATCGGCTCGACCGGTGAGCGAGGACTCCACCACCTCGTGTACGAGGTCGTCGACAACTCCGTCGACGAGGCGCTGGCCGGCCACGCGGACACCATCGAGGTGACGATCCTCGCCGACGGCGGTGTACGCGTCGTCGACAACGGCCGTGGCATCCCGGTGGGCATCGTCGCCTCCGAGAACAAGCCGGCCCTCGAGGTCGTGCTGACCGTGCTGCACGCGGGCGGCAAGTTCGGCGGCGGAGGCTACGCGGTCTCCGGTGGTCTGCACGGCGTGGGCGTCTCCGTCGTGAACGCGCTGTCCTCGAAGGTCGCCGTCGAGGTCAAGACCGACGGGCACCGGTGGACGCAGGACTACAAGATGGGCGTCCCCACGGCGCCGCTCGTCCAGCACGAGGCCACCGAGGAGACCGGCACCTCGGTCACCTTCTGGGCCGACGGTGACATCTTCGAGACCACGGACTACTCCTTCGAGACGCTCTCGCGGCGCTTCCAGGAGATGGCGTTCCTCAACAAGGGTTTGACGATCAAACTCACTGACGAGCGCGAGTCGGCGAAGGCCACCTCCGGGGCGGACGAGGCGGGCGCGGACGAAACCGCCGAGGTCAAGACGGTCACGTACCACTACGAGGGCGGCATCGTCGACTTCGTGAAGTACCTCAACTCCCGCAAGGGAGAGGCGGTGCACCCGTCGGTGATCGACCTCGAGGCCGAGGACAAGGACAAGAGCCTCTCCCTCGAAGTCGCGATGCAGTGGAACAGCGGTTACAGCGAGGGCGTGTACTCCTTCGCCAACATCATCCACACGCACGAGGGCGGTACGCACGAAGAGGGCTTCCGCGCTGCGCTGACCAACCTGATCAACAAGTACGCGCGCGACAAGAAGCTGCTGCGTGAGAAGGACGACAACCTCACGGGTGACGACATCCGCGAGGGTCTGACCGCGATCATCTCGGTGAAGCTCAGCGAGCCGCAGTTCGAGGGCCAGACGAAGACCAAGCTGGGCAATACGGAGGCGAAGACCTTCGTCCAGAAGGCCGTCTACGAGCACCTCAACGACTGGCTGGACCGCAACCCGGTCGAGGCGGCGGACATCGTCCGCAAGGGCATCCAGGCGGCCACCGCGCGCGTGGCGGCCCGCAAGGCCCGGGACCTGACGCGCCGTAAGGGCCTGCTGGAGACCGCGTCCCTGCCGGGCAAGCTCTCCGACTGCCAGTCGAACGACCCCATCAAGTGCGAGATCTTCATCGTCGAGGGTGACTCCGCCGGCGGCTCGGCCAAGTCCGGCCGCAACCCGGAGTACCAGGCGATCCTCCCGATCCGCGGCAAGATCCTCAACGTGGAGAAGGCGCGGATCGACAAGATCCTGCAGAACCAGGAGATCCAGGCGCTGATCTCCGCCTTCGGTACCGGAGTCCACGAGGACTTCGACATCGCCAGGCTGCGCTATCACAAGATCATCCTGATGGCGGACGCCGACGTCGACGGTCAGCACATCAACACCCTGCTGCTGACCTTCCTGTTCCGCTTCATGCGGCCGCTGGTCGAGGCCGGGCACGTGTTCCTCTCCCGTCCCCCGCTGTACAAGATCAAGTGGGGCCGGGAGGAGGCCGAGTACGCGTACTCCGACCGCGAGCGCGACGCGCTGATCGAGCTGGGCCGCCAGCGCGGCAAGCGGATCCGGGAGGACTCCATCCAGCGCTTCAAGGGTCTCGGCGAGATGAACGCCGAGGAGCTGCGTATCACGACGATGGACCAGGAGCACCGGGTGCTCGGCCAGGTCACCCTCGATGACGCCGCCCAGGCCGACGACCTGTTCTCGGTCCTCATGGGCGAGGACGTCGAGGCGCGCCGCCAGTTCATCCAGCGCAACGCCAAGGACGTCCGCTTCCTCGACATCTGAGTCGGTCTCAGCTGACCGCACCAGGAAGGATCTTCACCAGCAATGACCGACGAGAACACCCCGTTCACGCCTGAAGAAGGCGGCGTTATCGCCCAGCGTGTCGAGCCCGTCGGGCTCGAGACGGAGATGCAGCGCTCGTACCTCGACTACGCGATGTCCGTCATCGTCTCGCGTGCGCTGCCGGACGTGCGGGACGGGCTCAAGCCCGTCCACCGCCGCGTCCTGTACGCCATGTACGACGGCGGCTACCGCCCCGAGCGCGGCTTCTACAAGTGTGCCCGTGTCGTCGGCGACGTCATGGGCAACTACCACCCGCACGGCGACTCCTCGATCTACGACGCGCTGGTCCGCCTCGCGCAGTCGTGGTCGATGCGGATGCCGCTGGTCGACTCGAACGGCAACTTCGGCTCTCCGGGCAACGACCCGGCGGCGGCCATGCGCTACACCGAGTGCAAGATGGCGCCGCTGTCGATGGAGATGGTCCGTGACATCGACGAGGAGACCGTCGACTTCACGGACAACTACGACGGCCGCTCCCAGGAGCCGACCGTCCTGCCGGCCCGCTTCCCGAACCTGCTGATCAACGGCTCGGCAGGTATCGCGGTCGGTATGGCGACCAACATCCCGCCGCACAACCTGCGTGAGGTCGCGGCCGGCGCCCAGTGGTACCTGGAGAACCCGGAGGCCTCCCACGAGGAGCTCCTGGACGCCCTGATCGAGCGCATCAAGGGCCCCGACTTCCCGACGGGCGCCCTTGTGGTGGGCCGTAAGGGCATCGAGGAGGCCTATCGCACGGGCCGCGGCTCCATCACCATGCGCGCGGTCGTCGAGGTCGAGGAGATCCAGAACCGCCAGTGCCTGGTGGTCACGGAGCTGCCCTACCAGGTCAACCCGGACAACCTCGCGCAGAAGATCGCCGATCTGGTGAAGGACGGCAAGATCGGCGGCATCGCGGACGTCCGTGACGAGACGTCGTCCCGTACCGGCCAGCGTCTGGTCATCGTCCTGAAGAGGGACGCGGTCGCCAAGGTCGTACTGAACAACCTCTACAAGCACACCGACCTGCAGACGAACTTCGGCGCGAACATGCTGGCGCTGGTCGACGGCGTGCCGCGCACCCTCTCCCTGGACGCGTTCATCCGCCACTGGGTGACGCATCAGATCGAGGTCATCGTCCGCCGTACGCGCTTCCGCCTGCGCAAGGCCGAGGAGCGCGCGCACATCCTGCGCGGTCTGCTGAAGGCCCTGGACGCCATCGACGAGGTCATCGCGCTGATTCGGCGCAGCGACACCGTCGACATCGCGCGCACGGGCCTGATGGGCCTCCTGGAGATCGACGAGATCCAGGCCAACGCGATCCTCGAGATGCAGCTGCGGCGCCTGGCCGCCCTGGAGCGGCAGAAGATCGTCCAGGAGCACGACGAACTCCAGGCGAAGATCACCGAGTACAACGAGATCCTCGCCTCGCCCGTCCGCCAGCGCGGCATCGTCAGCGAGGAACTGGCCGCGATCGTCGAGAAGTACGGCGACGACCGCAAGACCATGCTGGTGCCCTACGACGGCGACATGTCCATCGAGGACCTGATCGCCGAGGAGGACATCGTCGTCACCGTCACGCGCGGCGGCTATGTCAAGCGCACCAAGACGGACGACTACCGGGCGCAGAAGCGCGGCGGCAAGGGCGTACGCGGCGCGAAGCTGAAGGAAGACGACATCGTCGACCACTTCTTCGTGTCGACCACGCACCACTGGCTGCTGTTCTTCACCAACAAGGGCCGTGTCTACCGGGCGAAGGCGTACGAGCTGCCCGACGCCGGACGTGACGCGCGTGGACAGCACGTCGCGAACCTGCTGGCGTTCCAGCCGGACGAGGCGATCGCCGAGATCCTCGCGATCCGCGACTACGAGGCGGTGCCGTACCTGGTGCTGGCCACCAAGGGTGGTCTGGTGAAGAAGACGCCTCTGAAGGATTACGATTCGCCGCGTTCCGGCGGCGTCATCGCGATCAATCTCCGTGAAACGCCGGACGGTTCCGACGATGAACTGATCGGAGCCGAACTCGTCTCGTCCGATGATGATCTGCTTCTGATCAGCAAGAAGGCGCAGTCGATCAGGTTCACCGCCACTGACGAAGCCCTGCGGCCCATGGGCCGTGCGACCTCGGGTGTCAAGGGCATGAGCTTCCGCGAGAGCGACGAGCTCCTCTCGATGAATGTTGTTCGACCCGGTACGTTCGTGTTCACTGCTACGGACGGTGGGTACGCGAAGCGGACCGCCGTCGACGAGTACCGCGTTCAAGGACGCGGCGGCCTCGGTATCAAGGCCGCCAAGATCGTTGAGGACCGCGGATCGCTCGTCGGTGCGCTGGTGGTCGAGGAGACCGACGAGATCCTCGCCATCACGCTGTCCGGCGGTGTGATTCGTACGCGAGTCAACGAGATCAGGGAGACGGGCCGTGACACCATGGGCGTCCAACTGATCAACCTGGGCAAGCGCGATGCCGTGGTCGGCATCGCACGTAACGCCGAGGCGGGGCGCGAGGCGGAGGAGGTCGACGGCGACATCGCCGTCGACGAGACCGCCGAAGATGCCCCGACCACCGGTACGGACGAGGGTGAGGTGCCCTCGGCCGAGTAGCACGAGGAGAGAGTCATCGTGAGCGGAGCCACGGGCGCCGGTTCGGTCGGGTCGACCGGTACCTCTGCCGGTAAGGAAACGGACGGCGGCGGCCGTGGCTCCGCCGCGAAACCGACAGACTCGCACACGACCAACCTGCAGGCGATCAAGCCAGGCGCGACCGAGTCGCACTCGCCCGACACGCATGGATCCCAGGGGGGAACTGTGACGGACACCCGAGGTCCGCAGGCCGAGCGGCCCGCCCCCGGCGCGCGCCGGACCACGGCCCCGGCCACTCCGGGCGCCCAGCCGCAGCCGGCGCCGCCCGAGGCCGGTTCCCCGCTTCCGGGGGAACGGCAGCCGCAGCAGCCCGCCGGGCCCTACCACCCGCCGCAGGCCTACCCGGCGCAGCCCGCCTCCGCGGGTGCCGTACGCAGGCCCCGCACCGGCGCGCGCACCACGCCCCGTACCCGCAAGGCCCGGCTGCGCGTGGCGAAGGCCGACCCGTGGTCGGTGATGAAGGTCAGCTTCCTGCTCTCCATCGCGCTGGGCATCTGCACGATCGTGGCGGCCGCCGTGCTGTGGATGGTCATGGACGCGATGGGCGTCTTCTCGACGGTCGGCGGCACGATCTCGGAGGCGACCGGCTCGAACGAGTCGAACGGCTTCGACCTCCAGTCGTTCCTGTCGCTTCCGAACGTCCTGATGTTCACGACGATCATCGCGGTCATCGACGTCGTCCTCGCGACCGCCCTCGCGACCCTCGGCGCGTTCATCTACAACCTCTCCGCCGGCTTCGTCGGCGGCATCGAGCTGACGCTCGCCGAGGACGAGTGAACACGCTTCTCCGCGCCTTCTGAGGGGCCCCTGACAACCGATTTTGGGACTGCCCACGTCGTGCGCTAATCTTCAGGAGTCAGCGCGCGGGACACACACCGCAGAGCGCGGCGGGGCTATAGCTCAGTTGGTTAGAGCGCATCCCTGATAAGGATGAGGCCACAGGTTCAAATCCTGTTAGCCCCACCAGCGAAAAGGCCCCCAGCCGATCATGGCTGGGGGCCTTTGACGTCAACGGGTGGCATCGACGGTTGACGACGGTTGATGCCAGTCGCCGATGCCCATCGGTGGTGACCCACCGGCGCGAAGGCCCCCCAACCGATTGCGGTTGGGGGGCCTTCGTCGTCTTCGTTGTCTTCGTATGTGGCGCTGTACGCAAGTTCGCCGCTACGTCGTAGATGTGAGAGATGGCACGTGAGGTGCCGTGCGGGGCGCTGTCAGCTCAGAAGGCGCAGCAGGGGAATGGCGGGCTCGACCGGTGCCGTGTAGGGGTCGGCGCAGGGCTCGCCGGCCGGGGCGGCCGCGTTGGCGTCCGCGAGGATGCGGTGGCGGCAGGTCGGGGTCTTGCCGTGGGCCTCGGCGCGGATGCGCTGTTTCATCGTGGGGGGCAGGGCCCTGGTGTACGCCCAGGGGGCCGGCGGCGGTGCCGTCTCCTGTGCCTTGCTGTTGCGCGTCGGCTCGGTCTGCGGTACGGCCGCGGCGGCGGTCGTCGTGATGAGTCCGAGCGCCGTGCACAGCGCGAGGAAGGCGGTGACGATGGCGGTCCACAGCTTCATGACCTTGTTCTGGGCCATGGCCCCTCACTTTCGGGTCGGGCGATTTGCGTACTTTCCTCATGATGTATATGAGTGCCGCGAAGTGGTGGACCGACGCCCGTGGCGCGTCTCTCTTCAGATCAACACCACTCGGATGGGTGCAAGAGAGGTGAAAATGGTGAGATGTGGGAGAAAGATGATCAAAGTAACCGTGCGTAGATATGTGATCACCCTCTGATCGGAGCGCTGTCGTCCACTTCTACTGGGGCGTTCCGGACGGGAGTTGGGGCCCGACTCAGGTCACCGATCGGTCTCGGTCGGTGTGTATAGTCGGGCGCCAGAGGTCCCCTACGTCAAGGAAAGACGAGGTAGCGCGGTGAAGAAGCTTCTCCTGGTCGCACTGGCCGCCATCGGCGGGCTCCTCGTGTACCGCCAGATCCAGGCGGATCGCGCCGAGCAGGATCTGTGGACGGAGGCGACTGACTCCGTGCCCACGGGTTCGTGAGTCCCGACATCGGAATTTGAACAGACCCCGGCCGCCTCGCGGTCGGGGTTTTGTGTTGCGGGTCCCGCGCCGGGGCGTCCGGAACCGGGTGTTTCGGACGCTCGTACGGATTGAGCGGATGGCGCGCGCTCCGGCGGGGCAGGATGGGCCACGGTCCCACGGTCCGGCGATGAGGGGTGGCACGTGATGGGGCGGCGTACGGCGGGGTGGCGCACGTGGGCACGACGCGGTCGTCCGTCGGCGCACGCGCGCGTAGCCGCCGGGGGGATGGTCCTGTCCCTGTGTACGGCGGCGATCCTGGCCGGCCCGCCGGCGAGGGCGGCCGACACACCGAACTCCTACGCCTTCGCCGTGAACGCCCGGTCGGTCACGGGCGCCACGAGTACCACGGACGCCGAACGCCTGGAGCCCGGCGCGACGTACCGCAGCTCCCTCCCCGCCGAGGGCAAGCTCTACTACCGCCTCGAACTCGACGCCGCCTCGACCGTGTACGTCTCCGCCACGGCCGTCCCGCGCGCCGGTACGAACGTCTCCGCCACCGACGGCATCAGGGTCTCGGTCCAGGACGCCAACAGCCGCTTCTGCTCCCGGGACACCACCAGCATCGGCTCGGGCCGCAGTCCCCGTCCCATCACGGCGCTCGGAGTGCGCGAGGCGTCGCCCGGCGGAGCCCTGTGCCAGGGCTCCGGCCCGTACTTCGTAGTCGTCGAGCGCGTCCGGAGGGCAGACTCCCCGGCGGACGCCTGGGACCTGGAACTGGCTCCCGTGTCGGAGCCGCCAACGAAGGAGAGCGGCGCGACGAGCGCGCCCGAGGTCTGGAACTCCGCCTCGCCCGAGCCCCTCACCGGCGAACCCGAGAGCCGCCCGGGCGGCGCGGGCTTCGACACGGCGGCGTCCGTCGGGCAAGGCGTCTGGCGCTCCGACATCCGGCCCGGCGAGACGCTTTTCTACGAGGTGCCCGTGGACTGGGGCCGCCAGCTCTACGCCACCGCGGACCTGGGCAGCTCGAGCAGCGGCGACGGCTTCGTCCCCAGCGCCCTGGTGATGTCCCTCTACAACCCCGTGCGCGGCTACGTCGACGACGCGGGCATCGCTTACGACGGCAGCCAGAGGTCGGCTGCCCTTTCACCGCTGCCGCCGGTCGCGTACCGCAATCGCCATGCCGTGTCCGACAAGGTCAGCGGCATGCGGTTCGCCGGCTCCTACTACCTCGTCGTGCATCTGGCGGAGCGGATGGCCGACGAGTTCGGCGACGGACCGTTCGGACTGACGCTGCGCGTGCGGGTGGAGGGCGCGGCGCAGTCCGGCCCGGGATACGCGGGTCAGGCCAAGCCGCGGGACGTCTTCCAGGTCACGGCGCAGGAACGGGAAGCGGCGGAGGAGGGCGGGACAGCCGCGGCAGGGAGCGGGACGGCCGCGGGGGGCGGCGGTGACGACTCGATGAAGGTGATCGCCGCGGGCGGAATCGGCGCGGGGACCGTGCTGCTGGTGGTGCTCGGAGCGTGGACGGTTTTGGGACGGCGGCGGGCCAAGGCCTGAGGTCGGGCGCCCGAGCGGGTGGGCGTCCGAACCAGTGGGCGAGCGGCCGGGTCGTGTGAGTGCCGTGAGCCGCCGGGGCGCACGGTTCTGTGTGCGGTTCTCTGTGCGGTCTTATGACGGCTTGGCGTGTGGCCGGGGCGGTCAGATGCGGGTCAGCGCCCAGAAACCCACGGCGTAGCAGGCCAGCGCGAGCAGCAGGAGCGGGATCGCCACCTTGGCGGGCGGACCGGAGCTCCGTGCCGGCCGTGCGGCGCGGTGGCGCGGTTGGGAACCGGCCTGGGAGACCGCTTGGGGGACTGCCTGTGGGACCGCCGGGGGGATCGCTTGCGGCATCGCCTGTGGAACTGCTTGTGGAGATGCTTGCGGAATCGCCTGTGCGGAGTGTGGAACCTGCGGGTCCTGAGCGGTGTACGAAGCAGTAGAGGCTTCAGCGCGATGGCCGCGCTGGTGGAGTGGCGCCCGCGGAGCCTGAGCCGAGTACTGCGGGCCGGGAGGTCGGGGGGAGGACAGGACGTGCGTGGAGTCGTAGGGGGAGGCGTGAGCGGGGGCGTGTCGGGCGCCCTGGTCGGATTGGGCCTGCGGCTGCGGCTGCGGCTGCGATTGTGCTTGCGTTGGCTGTGCGTGTGGTTGTGCCGGTGGTTGCCGTGGTTGCCCCTGCGCCTCGGGCTGTTCGTGATGTCTCTGTGGGGCGGGGGTCTGAGGCGAGGAGACGGTGGCCTGCGGGGGCGGCAGATGGAAGCTGCCGGTGTCCGACATGGTGATGGGCTGCACCGATCCGGTGCCCTGGCGTGGACCGACGGGCCCGACACCTGCCCCCGAGCCGGTGCCGGTGGCCGGCGAGTCCGTGCCGGGCTGCGGGGTCATGGAGGCGCCGGCCCTGTGCCGGGAGGCTTCCACCTCCGACCGCGCACCAACGGCCCCAGCTCCAGCCCCAGTTCCACTCCCGGTGCCGGTGCCGGTCCAAGTCCCGGTGCCAGTCCCAGACCCCGGTCTCGGCCCCGACCCCGTATCCGTCTTCGTCCCTGTCTCCGTCACCACTCCGGACGCCCGTTTCAGTGGCCCTTCAGGCCCGAACCCTGATGGCAGCGGGCCGAGTTGGTCGAAGATTTCGATCAGCTCGTCATCGGGTCCGGGCTCCGGCAGGAGTTCGACGGCCGAGGCGAGCGCCTTGCGCGCCCCCGTGGCCGTGCGGAAACGGGCCTGAGGGTCGGGCTGCAGCAAGGAGGCCACGACCTGCCACAGTGGCTCGGGGATGCCCTGGGGCGCGCTCGGGGTGCCGTGCGTCGCGAAGTACTGTATGAGCGCCTTGGCGTCCGGCTTGGCGCCCTCCAGCAGATACAGGGCGACCAGGCCGACGGCGAACAGGTCCGCCGGGAAGTCCGGTTCCGAGCCCAGCATCTGCTCGGGCGCGAGATAGCCGGGCGTTCCCACCACGAGGTTGGTCTCGGTCAGACGCGGTTCGCCCAGCCGCATCGCGATGCCGAAGTCGGACAGCCGCAGCCGAGGCCGTCCCGTGCCGGTGGCTTCCAGCAGCACGTTGGCGGGCTTGATGTCGCGGTGCACCACGCCTTCCGCGTGCACGGCGGCGAGCCCGGCCAGGAGCTGGTCGATCAGGGTGCAGACGAAGGCCGGTGGCAGCGGGCCGTAGTCCCCGACCAGATGGACCAGCGAACCGCCGGCGACCAGGTCCATGGTGAACAGGACCTTGTCGTCGTCGGCGGCCCAGCTGGCGGGCGCGAGCACATGGGGGTGGTCGATCCGCAGTGCCTGTTCGCGGACGAAGCGCAACAGCGAGTGCGCGTCGCTCTGCTGCAGCACCTTGGCGGCCACATAGCGGTGGCGGCGGTGGTCCCATGCGCGCCAGACGGCGCCGACACCTCCGCGACCGATCGGGTCGGCCAGTTCGTACCGGCCGGCGAAGACCTCACCCATGGCTGTCTGTCGCTCCTCCCCCTTCGGTTACCCCCTTGCTTCCCCCTCGATGAGCGATACGACCCCTCTCGCGCCCCCATCGGTGAGCGGACACGCCCCCGCGTGTCCGTCCCGGCGAGCGGCGCGACCGCCTCGCCCCCCGCGCCTCCTCGGCCGTCGGCCCGGCTGCCGAACCCCCTTCGGCGACCGGGCCGCCGGGCTCAGCTCTGGTGGGACTGGTAGTGCGCGACCGCGTCGGAGGTGCGGCCGGCGCCGTACACCCGGAGGAACTCTGCCAGTTCCGGATGGCTCGGGGCGAGAGTGTCCGCCGCATCGATGATGTCGCCCGCGGCCGCCACCGAGCGCAGTAGCGACTGGATCTCGCGCACCACCCGTTTGACCGTGGGCGCTCCCGAACTGCTGGTCGTCTGTGTGGTGTTGCTGAGCACCGAGCCCCCCTGCGACTTCTTGATCTCCTCCATGCGCTCGGTCGCCTCGGCAGCGCTGACGCTGCCGTCCGCGACCTGGCCCGCCAAGTCCTGGAGCAGTTGCACCCGCTGGACCACGGCGGGATTTCCGATCTTCGCCCGCTGACCGCTCATCAGCTGCGACAGCATCGGCGCGGACAGTCCCAGTACCCCCGCGAGACGAGCCTGGTTGAGGCCAAGATCGTCGATGAGCTTACGGAAGAGCGCCCCCAACGGCTCCCCGTACCAATTCCGCTGCAGTTCCCGCGCTCTTGCGGTGGCTTCCTGCTGTGCGGCGTCCATTGCGTCTCCCCATCGCTTCCCCAAAATGCTGTGGTTCGCTGTAGCGAACCACGCCGAGCATCTTACGGAGAGTGGTCGTCCACGGGGACCCCCAATCTTTTTGCGAGATCCCGGGGGTGACCCGGTACTCTGGTCTGCGGCGCCTCCCGGTACGCGAATCTTCCGGGCGAACGCCCATCTTCCGGGGCCTTAGCTCAGTTGGTAGAGCGCTGTCTTTGCATGGCAGATGTCAGGGGTTCGACTCCCCTAGGCTCCACCGGTAGAAGCCCCCTGAGCTGCGGAAACGCAGCTCAGGGGGCTTCTTCGCGGGTGCGGCGGTACGGTGCGCCCGCGTTTCACGTGAAACAGCCGTGGGGGGGGGGGGGGGGGGGCGGCCCCGCCCCCCCCCCCCCCCCCCCCCCGGCCGGCGCCCCCCCACCCCCCGGCGCGAGCGCGGGACCGAGGGGGGACCACACAAGACGGCGGGG